>QCKZ01000065.1 GCA_003214975.1 Prochlorococcus sp. AG-412-C21 | reverse complement strand
AAGAAAGTTTATTTATTTAGCATAAATCTAAGCAATCTCTTGGGAGCTAGTACAAGGAAAAATAAATGGATTCCAATTTATAGGCAATACCCAACTGTCCCAAAAATGGAACGGGATATTAATTTTATTTTCAGTAAAAAATATTTAATTAGTGAAATAACATCAGAAATAAGAAAAACAGGAAAAAATCTGTTAGAGGATGTAAATTTAATTGATGTTTTTGAGGATATTAATCTAGGAGATGATTTTGTAAGTTATACATTTCGATTATCTTATAGAGATAAAGATAAAACTTTACTTGATTCAGATATTACTTCAATTCATTCAAATATCGTTTCTAAAGTTGAAAAAAGATTTAATACTAAATTGAGAAAATAATATTATTACATGTCTTATATTAGACTACATAGTAGTCTAATAATAGTTCTTATATAAGATAAGTAATAATCCTATAAAACTGTTTAATATTGTATGATTAAGTTCATGATCAATTTACTTTCTTTTTTACTATCTTCATTGCTCTGGGTACAAGTTCCTCAATGGTCAGACGATTGGTCAAAATGTTCAGTTGACGTTCCTGATTCATCATGTCATTGGTATATAACTGCACCAGATAATACTTTAGGTGAAGGTTTTGATTGGGCTTACGCTCCGTGGTTCGACGCTAATGGTTTAAGTGATGTCCCAAGTATTGACAAGAAAACTGCTATGCAGAAGCTTCAGTCAAAGTAGTACTGTCTATAAGGCAGTACGGGTAGGAATAGAAGGCTGTTATAACAATACTTTTTAGGTGTTGATATTTTCTTGGACATTGAAAGGACATTGAAAGGGTATTATTTATTAATTTATTGATCAATTTTTAATTTTTTTTGAGAATTAATCAAACAGGACGTGGTTTATTCGAATTGATATATTATATCTAACTTATCTATTATGAGACTATATAGTAGACTAATATTAAGTCTCAGATAAGATATGTTATACAAAGAAATTTCTTATTTTTATATAGGTTAAATTTTATTTTAATTTCTTTTTATTCAAATAAATAGTATCAATTAATTTTGACTAATAAATAAATGATAAAGTTCAACTGTTTTTTATTCGCGCCTATCTTATATAAGACTCTTATTTAGACTTATAATTAGTCTAATATAAGAATGAGTATACTAATTTCTATATAGATTTTTTAGCAATTGATACGCTTCATTTAATTTTCTCATTTGATCTGTTGATCCTCCAGCATCTGGATGCGTCTCTAAGGCTATTGATTTATAGGACTCCCTAATTTTTCGCAATGTATGAGCTGATCCTGCGGATGTTGATAAATTCAATAATTTAAGTGCTCCATGTACCGTCATTGTTGAGTCCAAAGTTTCAAATGAATTTGATCTGTTATTTCGCTTAAATCTACTTACAAACCTCCTCATTAGTGTTGGTATCCTATTAATTAAATCTGATGTAGCAAAAGGGTCTTCTAAAACGCCAATCATTAATAAAACAACTTCAAGGGATGGATTTTTCTTTATCCAAAATGGGCATAATTCAGACATAAATTTATTGGCTGCACTCCAAGTAAAGGGTAGATTTTCTGTTCCATCAAGATTTGGCCATATATCCCTTCCAAACCAATCCATCGATGCTTCTACTACATGATCGTTAGGAACTGTTCCATATAAGGTTTTCCAATGACTAATTAACTCTATTCGACATTTTATTAATTCAGTTTCTTTAATTGTATTAATTTGAATATCATTAATATTCTCCTTTAATTTTTCACTATTAATACTTCTTCTTAGATTCTTTACTTTTTTGTCAACAAAATTGGGAAGGCTTATGTTTGAGTTGGCTTTTTCTTTATATTGATCGTTATTTGAAACTCTTTTAATTAAAGATATCTCATTAACTTCTTTTTTATTGTCTTGTTTAATCTCTGATTTAATTAATACCAATGCAGTATTTTCATCAATATTTAATTTTTCATTATTATTCTTTTTCTCGTTAAAGTCTATTTCTTGCTGTTGGTTCTTAGGTAATAAATCATCTTC
>QCKZ01000064.1 GCA_003214975.1 Prochlorococcus sp. AG-412-C21 | reverse complement strand
AATCTTCTAATCAGAGGTTTCTCTTTATCAGCCAATTCGAGTAATCTTGCTTTAGTTAATAGTCCAAATATCGATTCAAAAATAGGTATAAATAAAATTGTAAAAAGCATTACTATGGCTAACAATAAGGAATCTGAAAATATTTTGCCATTAGCAAAAACAAATTCTTGATTATCGACGATAGATATTTTATCTTTACCTATCAATATCCATTGACTTAACAAAGCTCCAATAGGAACAAAAATCGATAGTTGGAGTAACTGAGCTCTACTTCTTATTCTTCCTCCAAGTAAAGATACTATTGAGGCACATACTAAAGAAATAAAAAACAAATTATTATTGATAGCAATTGCTGGGTCAGGCCAACTAAGGCTGGCTATTGATACCCACGCCAAAGCAGTGATGCTGCCCATTCCTTGAGATATTATTAACGCTGGCGGAATAATCATTGATAATGGACTTATGGTCGAAGCTAAGGCTAGTTTTGTTGCCTGTACTGCTAATAGAAGAGTAATGATCAAGATTATCTGCCTTGAAGTAATGTTAGGGTTCTCTTTTTTAGAAACTAATATCAAAATCCCAGAACTAATTAGTACTTCAGAAAAGTTTAAAAGCCAAGAGAAAACATCTGAGAGTTTTAAAGGCGAAATAAGAAGTAGTTTATATGAAGAAATTATTGCAATTAAAATGCATATTAAAAAAATTATGAGATTATCAATTTTTGAAATTCTAGTTGGTTTTTTTATTGGAACTTGAATCCTCCTCCACACATAAAACAATTTTTTTTTAAGATGGTTGTGATGTTTTGCACAGAATATAATTAAATCTATTTGAATAATTTAAAATTATAGGCATGCTAGGTGTAAAAAGGAGATGTTTTTTCTAAATGTCATTAAAATTAGACGGTAAAAAATTATCTCTTGAAATTGAGGAAAGATTAAATGACTATATTTCTAGTAATAAAAAAATTGCAAAAAGAGCTCCTGGTTTAGCTGTAATAAGAATAGGTGAAGACCCTGCGAGTGGTGTTTATATTAATAACAAGGAAAAAGCATGTTCAAGGGTTGGAATAAAGAGCTTTATCTTTCATTTAAAAGATAATGTAGAGCAAAAAGAAGTTGAACAATTAATTAACAAACTAAACTTTGATAAGGATATTGATGGAATGTTGCTACAGCTCCCCATTCCAAAGAAGTTTGATGAGCAACGCTTGATAAGTTTTATCAATCCAATCAAAGATGTAGATGGTTTAAATGAGATAAACATTGGCAAATTAGTTAAAAATCAGTCTGCGATGAGATCATGTACTCCAGCAGGAATTATTAATTTATTAAGATCCCAAAATATTACAATTGAAGGAAAGAAAATTGTTGTTATTGGAAGAAGTTTACTAGTTGGGAAACCCCTATCGCTTATGTTATTAAACCTTAATGGGACGGTAACAATGACTCATTCAAAAACATTAAATTTAAATAAAATCTGTAAGGAAGCTGACATACTAATTGCTGCTGCAGGGAAACCTAATCTTGTAGATTCTAGTTTTGTAAAAGATGGTGCAGTGATTATTGATGTTGGAATACATAGATTAAAAAGTTCTGATAAAAATAAAACCAGATTATGTGGCGATGTATTATTAGAAGATGTCATTCCTAAAGTATTTGCTTACACTCCTGTTCCAGGAGGTGTTGGACCAATGACCGTAACAATGTTACTGGTAAATACTATTTTTAGCTGGCAAAAACAATTTGGTTTATCATCAACCCTAAATGACCTTTTGCCATAAATTCTAAGATGAAAAAATTATTTTTAAAGTTATAAAATGACTGACGTTGTAAATAACATTTCAGATTTTGAAAAATATCTCGAAAAAACAAGAAAAGGTATAGAAGAAGCACTTGATTTCTCCCTAGGTCCCGAAAATCCAGAAATACTTAGAGAGTCAATGAGATATTCTCTCTTAGCTGGAGGGAAAAGAATACGTCCAATTTTATGTTTAGCCTCTTGTTCACTGGCCGGAGGAGATCCTTCTCTAGCTGTTCCTACTGCCGTAGCGATAGAAATGATTCATACAATGTCCTTGATTCATGATGATTTGCCCGCTATGGACAATGATGACTTAAGGAGAGGTAGGCCAACAAACCATAAAGTGTATGGAGATGCAATAGCTATTCTCGCAGGCGATGCTTTATTAACTAGAGCCTTTGAGATGGTCTCCTTAAGAAGTCCAGGAGTTGATCCAAATAGGTTATTAAATGTAATCGGTGAACTTTCGTTAGT
>QCKZ01000063.1 GCA_003214975.1 Prochlorococcus sp. AG-412-C21 | reverse complement strand
AATTTATTACGCAAATGAATACAGTTTGGGGTATTTAAATGAAAAAACTCAACTTAAAAACGATTACTTCCTTAAAATCCTGCCAAGTAACTATTACCTTGATATTGAAACTAATAAAAATAAATCTGCTAGATTAAAACTTGATAAATTAAATTTCAAATCTAATAAAACAAATTTTATAATCGAATTTTTAAAATTAGAAAAAAGCGAGTATCTTGAAAATTGCTTTAGACTTAAAAACTTTCATGACTAAGATTTATATTCATTTTCAACCCAATTTAAATACTCTTGATTTACAGTTCCTGTTACATAAGAACCAGTAAAACAACTCATCTCTAAATCTTCAATAGAAGAGTCACTTATTATAGATTTGCGTAAATTTTCAACACTTTGATAAACGAGGGTATCAATTTCAAGTTGATCTGCAATTTCACTTATTGTTTTATCATAAGCTATTAATTCATCTCTATTTGGCATGTTAATTCCATAAACATGAGGAAAACGAACAGGAGGTGCTGCTGATGTAAAAAAAACTTTATTTGCTCCTGCATCTTTAGCCATTTTAACAATTTCTTTTGAAGTAGTACCTCTTACTATTGAGTCATCAACAATTAATACATTTTTATTTTTAAACTCTGCACTCATAGCATTTAATTTTTGTCTAACAGATTTCTTACGTTTTTGCTGACCAGGCATTATGAATGTTCTACCAACATATCTATTTTTAAAAAAACCTTCTCTATATTCAATACCTAACTGTCTTGCAACTTGCATGGCCGCAGGTCGAGAAGAATCAGGAATAGGCATTACGACATCTATATCTCCAGAATTAATTGTTTCTTTTATTGTTTCAGACAAATAATCTCCCATTTTTAAACGAGCTTTATATACTGAAATTCCATTCATAATTGAATCTGGCCTAGCTAAATAAACATATTCAAAAGCACAGGGACATAACATTGGATTTGCAGAACATTGCTTAGAAAATAACTCGCCATTAAGATTTATAAAAATAGCTTCTCCAGGATCTACATCTCTAACTACCTGATAATCATTATTCTCAAGCACTAGAGATTCACTAGCAACCATCCACTCTTCTTTTTTTGTAGTTAATGAAAGTCTTCTTCCTATTACTAAAGGTCTAATACCAAAAGGATCTCTGAATGCTAATAGACCATGTCCTGAAATTAATGCAATTGAAGCATATGAACCCTGAATTCTTTTATGTAAAGATTTGACAGCATCAAAAATAATGTCAGGTTCTAATTCTTGATTATGAATTTGTTCTTGCAATTCTGTCGCAAATACATTTAATAGCATTTCAGTATCACTTGAAGAATTTGTATGACGCTTATCAATATTAAATAATTGTTTTTCTAAATCTCTCGTATTCGTCAAATTGCCATTATGTATCAAAACAATTCCATAAGGAGCATTAACGTAAAAAGGCTGAGCTTCTTCTACACTTTCTGCTGATCCCTTTGTTGCATACCTAACATGACCCAATCCAATTTTGCCAATTAAATTCCTCATATCTCTAGTTCTATAAGCAGTATTAACTTGACCTTGAGCCTTATGTATGTGGAAAATAGTATTTTCCATAGTAGCTATACCAGTTGAGTCTTGACCTCTATGCTGTAAAAGCAAAAGACTATCGTATATTTGTTGATTTACATCATCTGAAGAAACGATTCCAACTATTCCACACATAACTTAATTTGTTAGAAGATTTGATAGTTGAGAAATATTTTTCATATTTATAAATGACCTGAAATACTATTATTAAATTTTTCGGTTAATTCCTCAACCCTAATATTGCAGATATTTTTATCTTGAATTTTTATCTTAAGAGTTTCATTAAAAACATATCCTATTTTTTTTACATATACACTTGATTGAGAATTTATTTGAATTTTATTTAGATAATTAAGCCATTCTTTTTCTTTTGTTTTGTCTATTGAAAAAATAATTCTAGAACCTCCTTCTGCAAACAATAAATTATCATCTCTATTAGAATCTTTCTCTAATTCTATCGTTGCACCTTTTCCAGACAAAATAGAACACTCTGCTAAAGCTACAGCTAAACCCCCATCACTGATATCATGAGAAGAAACTACAAAATCTTTTAAAATCGCATTTCTTAAAAAACTCTGGCAAAATTTTTCATCCAGCAAATCTATTTTTGGAGGCCTACCTGTAATTTCTCCATGAAAATATTCCAAATAAGAACTAGCTGCAATTGTTGTTTCTGATTTGTAAGAGCCAATTAACCATATTTGATCATTAATATTTTTCCATTCACTAGA
>QCKZ01000062.1 GCA_003214975.1 Prochlorococcus sp. AG-412-C21 | reverse complement strand
GCTTTCAATATTGCGAGAAAAAAATACTCCAAATATTTTGTACTCAACAGGATATGAACAATTAGGTAAATGGCTTACGTATGAAGCATTACGAAATTGGTTGCCATATAAAAAAGAAATAGTAACTACTGATAATGGGGATACTGATGGATATTTTATTAATAATGATTATCCAATAAAAGTTCTCGCAATGATGCCCGAAGGCTTATCTCTTTGGTTCGGATCTAAAGAAGTAATTCCTAATTCGACCCTTTCACTAGGAGAAATACCTAAAAGTATTGAATCAAATGAAGGAATTATTTTTTATTCGGAACAAATAACGACAAAATCCACAGCAACAGAGACTTTATCAAAATTAAAAGAATTAGGAGTTGATTCCAATAGGATTTTATTAATAACTGCAATTTGCTCTAATAAAGGGTTAAATGAAATTGCGAAATTATTCCCTAATCAGGTAATCTACACCTCATGCATAGATGAGGAAGACGAAAAGACAACATTTTTGGTGCCGGGTATTGGGAATCCTTTATTGCGTTTGAGTACTATATTTCGAGATAAGAACTAATATATAATGTAGGAGTAAATATTTTACCAATGTCTGAATACAGAGATTCGTCTTCAAATAATCTTTTATCATTAATAAGCGGTGCTTTTATTGGAGCAGCAGGTCTGGCTTGGTGGTTAATATCTGAAGCAGACAAAAGAAAGGAAGAAAAAAAACAAAAAGCAATGATGTATTCCTCCAGAATTCAAGACGGCTCTGAAGCGATTGATTCAAATGAAAATATAAATGAAGTTGAGGGAGAGAATCTGGAGAAGAAAGTTGAGCAACTTAATTCTGCAATTGCTGATGTGAGGAAGCAACTTGAAGAGTTGGGGCAATAGAATAAAAAAGGTTCTCAAATAATATGAATAAGCTCAGATCATCTGCAATAACCCAAGGAATCCAAAGATCCCCTAACAGATCTATGTTAAGAGCTGTTGGATTTAATGATGAAGATTTTAATAAACCTATTATTGGAGTTGCAAATGGATACAGCACCATAACACCATGCAATATTGGTTTAAATAAGTTAGCTCTCAGAGCTGAAGAGTCAATCAGAAGATCCGGCGGGATGCCTCAAATGTTTGGAACGATCACAGTAAGTGATGGTATTTCTATGGGGACAGAGGGCATGAAATATTCTCTAGTTTCAAGAGAAGTTATTGCTGATTCAATAGAAACAGCATGCAATGCTCAGAGTATGGATGGAGTGCTTGCTATAGGTGGATGTGACAAAAATATGCCAGGTGCCATGATAGCGATTGCAAGAATGAATATTCCCTCAATTTTCATTTATGGAGGGACAATCAAACCAGGAAAATTAAAGGGAGAAGATCTTACTGTTGTCAGTGCATTTGAAGCTGTAGGACAATTAACATCAGGCAAGATTAATGAAGAAAGGCTACTCCAAGTTGAGAAAAATTGTATTCCTGGTGCTGGTAGCTGTGGAGGGATGTTTACAGCTAATACAATGTCTGCGGTTATAGAAGTATTAGGTTTAAGTCTTCCTCACAGTTCAACTATGGCTGCTGAAGATCTTGAAAAAGAACTAAGTGCAGATAAAAGTGCTGAGATATTAGTCTCTGCGATAGAAAAAGATATAAGACCTCTAGACCTTATGACTAAGAAAGCTTTTGAAAATGCAGTATCAGTAATTATGGCAATTGGAGGTTCAACAAATGCGGTATTGCATATCTTAGCCATTGCAAATACTGCAGGAATAGATATCAATATTAATGATTTTGAGAGAATAAGACAAAAAGTCCCCGTTATTTGTGACCTTAAACCGAGTGGTAAATATGTGACGGTGGATCTTCATAATGCAGGCGGGATTCCACAAGTAATGAAAATACTATTGAATGCAGGATTAATTCATGGCGAATGCAAAAACATTGAAGGCAAAACTATCTCAGAATACTTGCGAAAAATTCCAGATAAGCCTCCAGCAAATCAAAATGTCATAAGAGACATAGATGACCCTCTTTATAAAAAAGGACATCTAGCGATTTTAAAAGGTAACTTAGCAAGCGAAGGTTCTGTAGCGAAAATTAGCGGGGTTAAAAACCCTGTTCTAACTGGTCCAGCAAAGATATTCGAAAGTGAAGAGGATTGTTTAATCTCGATATTAAATAACGATATTAAAGCTGGTGATGTTGTTGTTATTAGAAACGAAGGGCCTGTAGGAGGACCAGGCATGAGAGAAATGTTAGCCCCAACATCTGCAATTGTTGGCCAAGGACTAGGTGAGAAGGTAGCTTTAATTACGGATGGCAGATTTAGCGGCGGTACTTATGGTCTAGTTGTGGGTCACATAGCTCCAGAGGCTGCTGTTGGCGGAAATATTGCTCTAATAAAACAAGGTGACTTAATTACCGTAGATGCTG
>QCKZ01000061.1 GCA_003214975.1 Prochlorococcus sp. AG-412-C21 | reverse complement strand
ATAATCTAAATTTGATTTTTCTCTAATTAATTGTAATTTTCTAGAATTGATCTTTACTACTATTCCATCAGTTGGATATTTCCTAAAAAGCTTACCTTCTAGCCATTGTTTTCTAAATACTTTAACTTGGCTCGTAAAGTTGCATGAAATATCCTGAGGGATTGTGAAACCTAGCTTAGAAAGACTATTTTTGGACTCATATTGGTTAAGTGTTGAATTGATTATTTGAAATGCGCAAAAGCAGAGACTTTCAGGAAATCCTTCTTTAGCTCTGAGAAATCCAGAAGCGATTCTTTGGGAGATATTTGGGTTTTGATTGGGTGCATATAGTTCCCCTCTAACTTGAAGAACTCCTCGAATAGGGAGATGATTGGGAATGTCTCGAACTTTGATAATTTTACTTGTGACGTCGGAACCTTTTCTTGAGATTGCTTTCTCCAAGGTTCCACCCCTATATTGCAAAGCAACAGCACAACCATCAATTTTAGGTTCAATTATTAATCTGGTACGTGCTAATAATCCTTTCAAAAATTCATCTATTGAATCCTTTTCTAATGAAGGTAAAACTAGTTTATTTTTCTTTTTAAAGTAATCACAATTAGGGTTCGTTCTTAATAAATTCTTTTCAAGTTGGTCGAACTGCTTATCAGAAATTAAAGCATTACCATTTCTATAATTATCGTCATACCATTCAATTCGTTCTTCTAAATAAGTCTTCATTTTAATACGATGAATTAAGTTTTTGGCTAGGTATCCAACTTGGTTTATCTATGATCCATTTTCCCTTATCTTCATATTTAACAGTCCATAAAAGAAACGAAGAAATTTGTTTTAGAGATATGCCAACCATATATCTTGTTTTTGGACTTATTGATATAAATCCAAATAAAAATATTAATAAGATTAGTTTAAAAACACCCTTAATCATTTAAAAACTCAGTGTGATTTTTGCAAACTTTTCAATTAATGCAATTCTTATAACCTTCAATCTTCGCTAGTTCATCAATTTTTAAACCTGTTTCTTTTAATAAGGTTTCTCCTATATCGTCTTTATTAAATTTAGTTAATGCTCCCTTAGTAGAGTGCTTAATGCATTGGTTTTTATATTTTGCTTCTTTGACAACAGGAGATAAATAAAAACTAAATAAGACTATAAAAGCTCCATAAGTTACAACTTTTCTATGGTTTTTCCACCATTCATAAAATTTACTAGACACGATAAATAAAATTACTAACTTCTATTTTAAATTGACTGTCAACAAAATACTTTAATAAATGAAAGTTTACTTAATTTATTATTTTTCATTTATGGATCTAATCCATGAATTATATCTTGATTTTCTAATCCTTTGTTCTTTATAGACTAATCTATCTGCAGTTTCTGAGGGTGATTCTCCTTTTTTCACTTTTGATGTAATCGATATACCAAAACCTTTTGCTTCAATTTTTGCAATGCCACCTTCTAAAAAAAATAGAAAAGACCAACCTTTATTCCATCCTAAATAGAAGGGATTTCGATACATTTTATTTTTTTGGATTTACTATTTGATGATATTTAGCTTTTGAAGGAGTTAATTGTATCTTCTATTACCAAATAAGAAGTTTAGTGCTAATTATTTCTGGCAGAAATTTTTTAATTAAATAATTGCTTGGCGGAATACTTGACGTCGATGAGTAGTACATTTATATTAATAGTACAACCGTATTATCTCTATGACTTCAGGAGTCGCTAATGTTCGGACTTATTTTTATCGTAGCAGCCTTATTGACCCCCCAACTGGCTGGTTGTTTAACCAAAAAAGTGGTTTCTTGATTTTTTTTGAGAGTTATAAGAAATCTGTATCTAATAACTTAAAAGTATACACTCACCTTTTTTATTCAAATGAATTAGGTGAACCAGCCCAGCTTAAAAATTCAAGGCTTCATTCTATTGAGTGTGCTTATGAAACATGGAATGAATTAATTTCAGGAGGTTGGCAAATTGTTACTAATAAATTCCAGTAATCATGATTAAGGTAAATCCGTAAAAATGGGAATATCTAAAACAATCAATCCTAAAACGAAAACGTACAAAGATATGTATTACTTGCAATCAATTTCGCTACAGCACTACAGGAACTTTTGCTATTGTCTTGATTTTCCAAGATACGAAAAACGTATATCACAGTTTGATCATTTACTAAAAGGTTGAGAGTATTGGCAAAACAATAGGACTATATTTTTTCCTGAAGGTTCGTAATTATTCTCAAATTAAATTTTTCTAGGTAGAGATATTTAATTATGTAAATAAAGCATTATTTTATACAACCTCAAGAAATCTTTTTAATTATTTTAATAATTATGATTCAATTTTACTTTTCCATATTTCTGTTAGTTGTGCTAACTTTTTTTGCTCTTTTGTTGGATGCACCAGAATTAGCTTCATTAATTCAAACATTTTAGAAAA
>QCKZ01000060.1 GCA_003214975.1 Prochlorococcus sp. AG-412-C21 | reverse complement strand
TTTATTTAGATTTGTTTTAAAATAATCAAGTTTTTCTAAATAACTTTATTTCCATAAGAATATAGTATTAGATAAATTTTTTTTATGAAAAGAATTATTTTGTTTTTATGTGTATTAGTTTTTTCAATATTTTCTAATACGAATAATTTATTAGCAAAAGAAATTGGAAATAACATTAAGGATGATATTTCTAATGAAATTGAAGATATTAAGCCTGATAATAATAACAAAACTAATATTTCTAATTCTTCTGCAGAAGATATATTTGGTGATGAACAAACATTTCCATTCGTAGCAGGTTTAGGAAAAAATGCAGCCCATTGATTTCAAAGTCCTTGATAATGTAGAAAAAGTCTTTTTTTCATACTAATGAAAGGTCTTAGGGTCCTAGAGCTTTCTGAAGCACTTAATGTTGATAGCAGCGATTTATTAGCTGTTTGTGCAATTTTAAAAATAAAAGCCACTTCTCGATTAAGTATGCTTTCATTTGAAGAATGTAAAAAGATTACTGATTATTATGAAAATAATAATTAGTTTTATTCTTATATAAATTATTTTTTTTATTTAATCTCTTTAATCATTGATACTAAAGTTGAATGGATTTCGTCTTCTGATATTTCATTTTTAAAATTTATAATTGCTGATTGGCCATCGTAATTGATTTTAATATAACTGTTATTAATTTCTTCCATATGAGCATTCTCAAAGCTTGATATCTTCCCATAATGAATAAGATATTTGTGAACTGAATCAAGATGATCATTATTCATATGATCACAAACTCTTTTACTTGTTTCTTTACTAATTATTTTCATTTGGAGAATAAATTTATTTTAAGTTAATGTATTTTTCTGATTATTCAAAGTTTTAATCATTTTATTTATTAAAATTTTAACTTCATTTTTGTCAACAGCTCTAACCAAATTGTTTCGTAACTTTGAAGCACCTATAAAATCTTTGCATGTCCATGAAATATGTTTCCTAGCTATTAACAAGCCGTGATCTCCTTTTTCTTTGATTAACTCATCTAGATGCTCAATAATTAAATATAGTTTTTGTTCTACGTTTGGTTCTTTAAAATTTTTAATTTCTCTAATGGCATAATCTATTTCTCCTACTTTCCATGGGGATCCTAAAATCCCTCGTCCAATCATTACACCATCAGCATTTGTTTTTCTTAAGCAATTAATAGCATCTTCTGGATTTTTGATATCTCCGTTAGCAATTACTGGAATTTCCAATAACTTTTTAAGTCTTCCGATCATTTCCCAATCTGACTTACCTGAAAATCCCTGCTTTCTAGTTCTTCCATGTAGTGTAATCATTGTTGCTCCCGCATCTTGAAGCTTAAATAAAAAATCCTCTATATTTTCTTCTTTACTATCCCATCCGAGTCGTGTTTTTACTGTTACTGGAACTTTAACAGCCTTAACCACTTTTTGTACTAATTCTATTGCAAGTTTGCGGTCTTTAATTAAAGCACTGCCTCCTCCTTTCTTCGCAATCTTTTTTACCGGGCACCCCATATTTATATCTATTAAAAAAGCTCCAAAATCTTCAGCTTGTTTTGCGGCTTCGGAGACAGCATATGGTCTATTATCAAATATTTGTACTCCCACTGGTCCTTCCTCTAAATCTATTTGATTGATTTTTTGAGTGCCAAAACCTTTTTTAAGACTCGTGGCATTTATCATTTCTGTGAAAAGTAAAGAGTTAGGAGCCCATTTACGAACAAGTCGCCTAAATATGTTATCAGTAACTCCTGCCAAGGGAGATAGCATTACCTTACTTTTAATTATCCTGGTAACACCTTTTCCTTTTAGCTTTATATTTGCAGACATATAATTTTAGATTTATATATTCTTAATTTATTATAAATTCCGTTAAGGAGTTGACTTTAACTTTATTATTTTATTGCTTTAGATTTTTAATAATTGCTTTTATTTAAATAGGCCTAATTCATTACTTTTTTTGCTAGTTTATATTGAATTCAAATTTTTAAAAAAGGAAATTATTTCTTGTTTACTTTAATATATATTATCCTTCCCATAATTATTTTTATTGCTCCAATAAATGTAAAAGCGATCCAAGGTAACTTAGATTTATCAAGTGCTCAGACATCTGTAGGTAAAAGATTTGCTAAAGTTTTTTGTGATGCTAAAAAAGAAGGATTAGATTCTGAATTTGCTAGTGAGTATGCCTTAAATAATACATATTTAAAATTTGTTGCATTTCCAGATGATGATGAGTATTTGGAAAATTTATGGGATTTTACTCACAACAATATATTAGATATCTGTGGAGAATTTGTAGATATAAATGATTTACAAGAATTAGAAATATTTTTTAAAGAGGAGTCCGTAATTGCATCAAATAGAGATCTTTATTTACCAACTTTTGAGAATAGTTAGATTTAATATTAAACATGTACTAAAATATTACTAGAATGTGAAAATTAATGAAACTATTAGGTTTGAATTCACCTGAAATATTCATAATTTTAGTTGTTTTGCTATCAATTTTAGGTCCGAAAAGAATTGAAAAAGGTTTCTTATTATTCAAAAAATTATTAATATTTC
>QCKZ01000059.1 GCA_003214975.1 Prochlorococcus sp. AG-412-C21 | reverse complement strand
AGGTCATATGCCCATTTACCTTCTTTTTGTACTATGTGCTTTGTCCTCTCAAAAGGTTCATAAACTTCTATATTTAAATAATTGAAGATATTAATAAATTCACACAAGAGGTTTTTAGTCTGCTTTGAAAATCCATATGGATTAGCTAGATATAATTTTTTTTTCAATTCAAACCTCTTTTTTTGATATATTCATTACGGTCTTTTTGATAATTTATAGTGTTTTCCCATGGAAAAACTATCCATTCTCTTTTTTCAGATATATTTACAGTATTCCACCATGTAGGCTTGATTTTACTAAATAATACAAAAAACATTGCTCCCTCAATATCTTTAAAGGTGTTTAATGTAATACCAGTTTCATAAACATCATCTACTATTAGTGAATTTTTTATTGGTTCTGAAATTAAATTTATTTTTAATTTATGGCTTAGTGCCACAGCAAGACATAAACCGCCACGAGGTACTCCATAAATTCCAGAAAACTCTAAAAGCTTACATTTGTTAGCTATGTGTTCTACGCTCTTATCAAATTCGTTCCAGGAAAAATAACTTACCATCTTATTTTTCTCTTTTATTAGTATTAGTTGCGAAATTTGATGCGATTACACTTAAAAGCGCTACTACCTGCTCATTTGGGCAATTAGTATTTTCTTTTAAATTTTCACATTCTTTTATTATTTTGGCATAAGTCTCCTCGACAATTCCGTTCATTTGATCGTTACTAAATGAATATGACTTATTCATTTTTAATTAATAAATAATTTTATTTTTACTTAAATATTATACGAAGTAAATATTTTGATTATTAAAAGATAGAATTATTTCCACATAGGATCATTTAGTTTTTCAACCTTAAATGAATTTGGTACATAATTATGTAAATTTTCAACCTTTATAGCCCATTTTTTAGAGTTGCCTTTTAAACTTTCGCTTTTAATTAGGTTTGTTAGGGAAATTCTCTTTCTAACTTTAAGAAGACCTATACAGGTTTCCCAGGCTTCTTGATTTTTATATATGTCTAACCAAAAATCAAAAATACTTTCCAAGAGATCGAGCGGTATATTAAAGGAAATCCCTATTGAAGGTTTTTCAATTAAATAATTGTTTTTTCTTCGGTCATTGAATAAATTATTTATATTTAAATTAATTGCGAAAAGGATATCTTTTGCTGATTCATTTCCTATTAATTCTTTTCTATGGCAATCTAAAAGGTTTTTATCCTCAAGGATTTTTTCATCACAATTTTTAACTCCCACAACCCAAAACCCTTCGCCATTATTTACTCCACTAGCAAGAAATAGATATTGAGGTGAATTCTCCAAAGTTTAAAATCATTTCTTCATTTTTAACATTTATTGCTAGTTATGAAAATATTTTTGCTGTATAAATTACAATATTAAGTTCTCGTTATAAAAAATTACTTGTTAAAATCTATATTTATTTAAAGATGTTTGACTTAAATGAGCTAAAACTAATGTTTTTGGATCCAACTGATTTAATTATCAACAATGTAAATAAACTACTTAGTAGTAATAAATTAATTCAATTTATTTTTTCTTAGGAAATAATTTTCGTATTTTTTCTTGCTGTAGAGTCTCTTTTTTTGATCTTATTTTTTTATCTTCTAATGATTCTATATTAGTTATTACAGCATAAATAATATATAGAATCATAGCAGTAAATATTAATCCTAAAATAAGGATTAATATACCTATAGGTTCATTAGGACTAAAAATTTTGATATTTATGCCTGAATTTAGGAAAATTATCATCAAAAAAGTGATTCCTAAAAGAAATTTTATTTAAATCTAATTAATTTCTTCGTAACCAAAAAAAGTTGTAGGGTCTGAATTTTTATACCCATTAGCTGCTTCCTGTAAGTTCTGACTGTCAATTTTTCTTGCTTTAGCATGTATCATGTTGAATGGAAAAATAATAGCTCCAACGAAAAAATGCAGTATTAAAAAGTCAGAAGGTAGTCCGTTTGTCCAATCAGGAAAAAATAACAATGTCATCAATGATTCGTACATATGAGTAATTCAATTAATCACTTAGGATTTTATTACTGAACTTATTGCAATACTATTAACTTTTAATAAATTGAAATTTTTTTTTAATAATTATAAGACTCAATTGAAAAGACAATAAAAAAACTATTATGTTACGTAAAAGTATTAATATATGCCTATATGTATAACTTCTTTTTGGGTTTATTTTTTTTAATAATTTATCTGTTAAATCCTCCAACAGGTTTAGCTTTTGATACGTCAGACCCCAGTGTTAGTCTCCTTCAAAATAGGATTTCTAGTAATTTCTCAAAAAAATACTGTAAAGCTATTAAAAATGGTTTTTCTAAAGATGAAGCAATGAAATCCGCTATTGTAAAAACAGAAAAAATTATATCTTTTTCTTTCAATCCACAAAAAAAATGGATTGAGAAAGATGACTTGGCGAATCAAATTTCATTGCAAGTCGTAAATGAATGTGGATGGTCATTTGGATTAATTGGAAAAGAGGGAGTTAATTACTTTAAATCATATTTTCTAGAAATTTATGAAAAAACCACCCCTGACAAAAAATTTACTAGATAAATTAATTTAATGAATAATATTTCAGACAAATTAGTAATTTTTATAATTTTAATTACGATTCTTTTTATATTCGGCTTAATTTTTTCGGTAAAATCTCCTGAGAGGAAGGTTCTAGATTCTCCAATAATTTGGAAAGACGATTATTCTAATATTTCGATTTACAGGAGCCACAAAATAATTTCCGAAGGAAAAAGAATAATTTAAATAAAATTCAATATTATTTCCCTAAAGAGTTATCTATTAAAGGATAATACAAATTATTATTAGTAATTTTAATTAATAATTAATTGCATTCTTTAATTTAAATAGTTCAAAAGAACTGATGCTAGTTTTAAATCACCATTAAACCATGCTCTTA
>QCKZ01000058.1 GCA_003214975.1 Prochlorococcus sp. AG-412-C21 | reverse complement strand
AGATTTGAAGTATGAAATAGGATATTTGATTTCAAAAGGTGGAATAACAACAAATGTGATTCTTAGTAATGGACTTAATGCAGATTATGTTTATCTTGAGGGACAGATTTTTAAAGGCATTTCTGTGGTGACTTACAACTTAAAAAATGATGAAAAACTTCCTATCGTTACACATCCTGGAAACATTGGTACTGAAGATTCACTAGTTAATATATGGAAAGTATTGGAAAATAAAAATAATTATAAAATTAGAAATTTGAGATAATTTCTTCAGCAAAACTGCTGCAGGATAACGGTTCTACTTTGGGTTCCATTAAACGTGCTAGATCATAGGTGACTTTTTTTTGCTCTATTGCCTTACTTAAACCTTTAGTAATTAAATTAGCTGCTTCATCCCAACCAAAATATTCAAGCATCATTACACCACTAAGAATTACTGAGCCTGGATTAATTTTATTTAATCCTGCATGTTTTGGCGCAGTACCGTGCGTTGCTTCGAAAATTGCTGCATTATCACCAATATTTGCACCAGGAGCCATACCTAGGCCACCAACTATTGCCGCAGCTGCATCAGAAACATAGTCTCCATTAAGATTTAAGGTTGCAAGAATTGAATATTCTTGAGGTCTTGTTTGAATTTGTTGAAATATACTATCAGCTATCCGATCATCTATAAGAATTAGTTCTTGCCATTTACCATCGCCATGGGAATGTGAAATAGAGGCAAGAACTTCTTTAATTTCTTCGCAGATAAATGCCTTTTTATTATTAGTAAGCTTGTCAAAACCTGGTTCGATTTTCCGTGCATTATTTTCAATTGTAATTTCTGGATTTTTCTCAATATTATCTAAAATCCAACTTTCTCTTTCCGTAATGCAGTCTTCTCTAAATTCATTTACTGCTAATTCATATCCCCAATCTCTAAAAGCACCTTCGGTATATTTCATGATATTACCTTTATGAACAAGAGTCACATGCCTTTTATCTCCAGATAATCTTTTAGCATGCTCAATAGCCTTTTTAATATGCCTTTGGCTTCCTGATTTGCTAACTGGTTTTATTCCAATTCCAGAACCTTTTGGAATTGACCTATTTTTTATATTTTTACTATTTGGTATTACAACGTTATTTAAGTGATTAATTAATTCAAGACAATTATGATCTTTGGCTTCCCATTCAATTCCCATGTAGATATCCTCAGTATTTTCTCTATAAACAATAACGTCCAAATTTTGAGGGTTTTTGTGAGGACTGGGAGTTCCTGAATAATATCTACATGGTCTAACACAGCTATATAAATCAAAGATTTGTCTTAAAGCAACATTTAGAGATCTAATACCTCCTCCGATGGGCGTTGTTAAAGGACCTTTGATGGCTACACCAAAGTGTTTAATTGCTTCAATAGTATCTTGAGGGAGATAGTTATATGTTCCATAAAGTTCACAAGCTTCATCTCCTGCATAGACTTTAAACCAATTAATTTTTCTTTCATCTCCATAACTTTTTTTAATCGCTGCATCAAGAACAATTTGAGTTGCTGGCCATATATCAACTCCAGTTCCATCACCCCTAATAAACGGGACAATTGGATTATTAGGAACATTCGGCTTGCCTTTTGTAAAAGTTATTATCTCTCCTTCATTAGGTAAATTTAATTTTTCAAATTTTGGCATAGCATTGAATTAATAACTAAAGATAACTCATTTAAGTTCTTAGT
Organism: Prochlorococcus sp. AG-412-C21; assembly: GCA_003214975.1. Lineage (GTDB taxonomy): Bacteria > Cyanobacteriota > Cyanobacteriia > PCC-6307 > Cyanobiaceae > Prochlorococcus_A. The sequence goes on along the minus strand of QCKZ01000058.1, from coordinate 1,292 downwards.
ATTTTAATTTGTGATGAGTTATTTTCTTTAAAAGCTAGAAATTTATTATCTAAATGTGAATAGAGAATACTTTATTGATCAGCATTTCAACATCTTTATTAAAAGAAAAAGGATTTAATAAGCAAGTTAAAGGAAATTATGTCATTTTTCTAAAAACCCTTAGCTATTTTATGAATGCGAGTTCAAATGTAAGTAATGTTGAAATAGCTAATAAAATTGCTTCTACAGCAGCTTTGTTTCGGAAATATTTTCCAGATGCCAGCGTAAACTTTAGTCCCTGGGAAAATTCAAATAATGAATCCATGCAGGATACTATTGATTTTGCTTTTCATTTTCCTGGTTGGAGTCCTCTTATTGAATGTAGAGCAATACTCTTACAATTAAGAATTGAAAATGATAATAATAACAGAGTCCCAAAATTGTTAGGAATAATAATGCGAGGGATGATTGTTCCCTCTGAGAGATGGAGAGTAGCTACTATCGGAGACTGGGAAATGACTGGTACTCATTTACCGCAAAAGGCGCAGAAAGATAATCTTTTTTTGGTTTGTAAAGAACTTTATAAGTTATTCTCTACAACATCAGCGGGTAACAAAAATTAGCTGTTTTATGTATTTTCCTTGTAGATTAAATACACTTACAAAATTAATTAAAAATATATGGCAGTCGCTCTTGCAGGACAACTAAGAGAAGGGACAAAAAAATCCCATACTATGGCAGAAAATACTGGCTTTGTGGCTTGTTTTTTAAAAGGAGTTGTTGAAAAAAAATCTTATAGAAAATTAATTAGTGATTTATATTTTGTTTATGAGGCTATGGAAGAAGAAATTGAAAGATTGGTCCATGAGGAACATCCGGTAATAAAACCTATTGGTTTTAAATCATTATTCAGGAAAGAAACCCTAGAAAATGATCTTAAATTTTATTTTGGTGATAATTGGAAGAATGAAATTAATATTTCTCAATCTGCAAAAGAATACGTTGAAAGAATCCGTGAGGTTGCAAAAAATTCACCAGAGTTATTGGTTGGGCACCACTACACACGCTATATAGGAGATTTATCTGGGGGTCAAATTTTGAAAAGGATCGCCAAAAAAGCATTAAATTTGAAGGGAAATGATGGTTTAAATTTTTATGAATTTGAATTAATTGCTGACGAAAAGAAATTCAAGGAAGAATATGCCCTTACTTTAAATCAACTTCCAATAAATCAAAAGACTGCTGATCATATTATTGATGAAGCTAATCAAGCTTTTACTTACAATATGAAAATGTTTAAGGAGCTTGAAGGC
>QCKZ01000057.1 GCA_003214975.1 Prochlorococcus sp. AG-412-C21 | reverse complement strand
TAGGACAGGTTTCATTATTAATAAATTTTTTGTTAAGGCAAAAGCTAAAAACATAGCTGTTATTGGTGTTCGCGAACATCCTGCTACGAAAGCTCCCATTCCGGCAAAAATGTATGTACTGGGTGCATGTCCTGTTGCCATTTCTACCCAGCTCCCCATTATTAGTCCTATTGAACCTCCTAAAGTAAGCATTGGATAGAACAATCCTCCAGGAGCTCCAGATGCTGCAGCTAGACCTGTCGTGATAAATAATACTAAAACTGCTAACAAAGCAATTTCAATACTTGTATTTTGCTCAGCTATTATTTTCTGTAATTCATCTAAATTATGAAATGTACTGGGTAAAAAAGAATAGATACTTCCTAAAATGAGTCCACAAATACTCATTTTTAAAACAAATTTATTTTTATACCACTTTTTCCCAAGATTTTGCATTAACAAAACATATCTGCTGTACAATTCTGCAAAGATCCCAATAATTATTCCTAGTAAAATTAGGTAAATAAAATCTATAGGCAAGAAAAAAACTGATGGGTCATACTCTTTTTGAATCAAAAATCCAAGATTAAAATCAAAGCCTCCTGCTTTAGGATCTAAACCCAAGGCTTGAATAATATCAGCAGATGAATCTGCGATGAAAGTTGTAATTATTACTAATAGTAAAATTACTGGTCTAGCAGAGTTTAAGAGCTCTTCTATTGCATAAACAAATCCTCCTAATGGAGCGCTAAAAACTGCAGCTATTCCAGCCCCGCCGCCTGCTGCTACTATTACTCTTCTGAAGGCTGTAGGAGCTTTGAGCCATTTGGCCATTTGCCAAGCAACTGATCCTCCCATTTGAACTGATGGACCCTCTGGACCTAAAGGGAATCCACTACCAATAGCGATAATTCCTGAAATGAGCTTTACTAATCCTACTTTTATATTCATTGGCACTTTTTTATGCCTTAAGAAACCCATGATTTGACTAACACCTGAACCTTTTGCAGCCGGTGCAATATTTTTGATCAAATATCCCGCAATTCCTCCCCCTACGGCTCCAAAAATTGGTAATACTGCAATAGATGGGAATTGGTCTAATAGTGCCAATCTCCAGTTGTTAATAAAGTAGATTCCAGTTTTAAAAAATATGCTTGTGATTGAAGCTCCTAAACCTGTTAATAAGATCGAAAATGCAACGACGAGAGATCTTTGTCTTAATAATTTTTTGATGCTACGAGAAGAATTATTTGTGGTTTTTTGAATATTTTCTTTTATGAGGTTTGGCATAATCCATGATCAATTTGACAAACTGAAATCGTGTATTTCATCAAATTGAAGATAACGATAAAGTTCATCTGAATATGGATTAATTTTATTTTTAGTAATATCCTGATATTCTTCTACTTCAGGGATTTTTCCAAGAAGTGCGCAAACTGCTGCTAATTCAGCACTCCCTAAAAATACTTGCGCATTTTTCCCAAGTCTATTGTCAAAATTTCTTGTACTAGTAGAAAATACTACAGATCCTTCATCTACTCTGGCTTGATTTCCCATACATAAAGAACAGCCTGGTAACTCTAATCTTGCCCCACAGTTTTCAAATATTTTATAATAACCTTCTGCTTTTAGAGTTTCTTCATCCATTTTTGTAGGTGGACAAATCCATAATTTAGCTTTTAAATTTTGTACACCTTCAAGAACTTTTGCAGCTGCTCTGTAATGACCAATGTTTGTCATGCAAGAACCTATAAAAACCTCGTCAATCTTTCTATTGGCAACATCTGTGATCTCCTTTACGTTATCTGGATCGTTAGGGCAAGCAACTATAGGTTGTGTTACATGTGCTAAATCAATTTCAATGATTTCTTCATACTGAGCATTGTTATCTGGCTGAATTAATGAGGGTTTTTTTAACCAATTTTTCATATCATTTATTCTTCTTGAAATAGATTTTGAGTCTTCATAATTGCTCTCAATCATTTTTTCTAGCAGGCAAATATTGCTTCTTAAGTATTCTTGAACAGTTTCTTGGGATAAAAGTATTGTGCTACCAGCGCATGAGCGTTCTGCAGTAGCATCAGTAAGTTCAAAAGCTTGTTCAAGTTTTAGATTAGGTAATCCCTCAATTTCCATAATTTTCCCATTAAATATATTTTTCTTATTTGCTTTCTTAACAGTTAAGAGTCCTTTTTTAATTGCGAAGAGAGGAATTGCATTTACTAAATCTCTTAAAGTAATTCCTGGTAATAATTCTCCTGTAAATTTTATGAGCACAGATTCCGGCATATTTAATGGCATTGATCCTATTGCAGCAGCAAAGGCAACAATACCTGAGCCTCCAGGAAATGAAATGCCAAGAGGAAATCTTGTATGACTATCTCCACCTGTGCCTACAGTATCAGGGAGAAGCATTCTGTTAAGCCAGCTATGAATTATGCCATCTCCAGGTTTAAGAGCTACTCCACCTCTTTGAGATATGAAATCAGGTAATTCATTATGGGTAAGTAGATCTACTGGTTTAGGATAAGCAGCTGTATGACAAAAACTTTGCATCACTAAATCTGCAGTGAATCCTAAACAAGCTAGTTCTTTTAGTTCATCTCTAGTCATTGGCCCAGTAGTATCTTGACTGCCAACTGTTGTCATAATTGGTTCACAGGTCATTCCTGGCCTCACTCCATCTAAACCGCATGCTTTTCCTACTATTTTTTGAGCTTGAGTAAAGCCTGAATTACTTTCTGTTGGATTTTGTGGCCGGATAAATATTTCACTCGGTTGAAAATCTAATTTATTTCTAATTTTGTCTGTAAGAGATCTTCCAATCATAAGATTAATTCTGCCGCCAGCTTGAATTTCATCCGTAAGAGTTGATGGATACAAGTCGAATTTGCTTATCAATTCTTCAGTATTTGAATCTTTTTCAATTTTTTTAATCATGCCTTCATAAGGATATATTTTAATAACATCTCCTGTTTTCATATTAGATACGTCAGCTTCTATAGGTAAAGCTCCTGAATCTTGTGCAGTATTAAAGAAAATAGGGGCTATTTTGCTACCAATTATTATGCCACCTGTTTTTTTGTTTGGAACAAAAGGGATATCTTCGCC
>QCKZ01000056.1 GCA_003214975.1 Prochlorococcus sp. AG-412-C21 | reverse complement strand
TCTGCTATTCCTCTTTTTTCAAGGTCGGAAAGTTTTAATGATTTGGATCCTTTAAGAACCACTGATCCACCTCTTACATGGCAGCCTGCACAAACATTTCTAAAAATAGTTTCTCCATTTCTAATATCAGAAGCCATTAGATATCTGTTTTGCAAAGAGGTTTGAAAAATAATTATTAAAGTTATTACAGGAATAACGAATAGAAATTTAAATATTTTCATTTAATTTATTCCACTCAAAATCAATTTAGCAATTAATTCTGAATCTCGATCTATCTATCTTAATAACTCTACTGCTACGACAAGATTTCCTAATAATCCGTTCAAAATATTTAGTTGTTCTTTACTACCGAATGCTATTAAGACCTGACCTGGCTGAAGTATGAAATTACCTCCAGGGTTGGTTACTAATTTTTCGTTTTCCTTAATGGCTAATATTTTTGCACCACTCTTTTTTCCTATCCCAAGTTCCGAAAGTGATCTTTTCTCTGCTGTTTCAAAAAGACTAATATCATTACTTAATTCAAATTCTTCAATCTCACATTCACTTCCTGCGAGAAGATCTAGGAAGTCAATAGCTATTGGTCTTAATGCCATTGATGCCATTGCTCTTCCTGCTGCGATATAAGGGCTTACAACTATACTTGCACCAGCTAATCTCAATTTACTCGCAGCCTCTTCAGTCCCTGCTCTTGCAATTACTCTTATAGAACTTCTTATGCCTTTAGCACTTAAAACTACATATAAATTTGCAGCATCATTAGGCAAAGTAACAACTAAGCTTTTACATTTTTCTAATCCTGCAAGTATTAAGGTCTCATCAAGAGTTGCATCTGCACAAAGCACTTCTAAACCATTTTCTTCAGCAATCTTTTTTCTATCTTCATCACTCTCAACAACGATAATAGGAATGTTTTGAGTTTTGATTTGGTTAGATATTTCCTGACCTACCCTCCCATATCCGCACAAAATTACATGATTTTCCATTTTTCTGAGAATTCTTTTAAAACGTAATTCGTTTACTCTTTGAAAATAGCCAGATTCGAATAATCTTACAGCTTTTTGAAAGGTAAATTGAATAAATATCAATCCGCCAACGATTACTAAGACAGTTATAATCCTGCCTTCAGGACTTAAAGGTTGAACTTCTCCAAAACCAATAGTGGTTATTGTGATCAGAACCATCCATAAGCAATCACTCCATTCCCATCCCTCTGTTATTCGATACCCAATAGCACCTAAAAAAAACAGAAAGAATAAAGAATAAATAAGACCAAACCAAGGCCTCAAATAGTCTTTAATAAAATAGAACTCAAATAATCTAAGCTTCATATCCCTTATTATCGTTAACTATTCAAAAATTTCAAAAAAATTTTCTATTATGTTCCTAAAACTATTTATTTGTTTAAGTGAAATACATATTAAGCAGGATAATAATATTTATTTTCATAGCTGTTTGCATTAAGCAAATGGTTACTGTATCAGGTCTTATTTAATTATTGATTTAAAAATCTATTCAAGGTTTTACTTTTACCGATTCAATTAAAAAATCAGAAGCTACCTTTAACCAATCTGCCACTGTAAGACGAAGGTCAGGCTGTGAATATACGAGCGCAACAATAATTCCAACTAAGATTATTTTTACCATGGCATTTCAAATATTCTTATGAATTAAAGCACAACTATTTAGTAAAAAGAACCTTAAATTTATAAAAAAAACAGATTAATTAAAATTTCTCTAATTGATTAAACAAGTATTCAACTCTTCTTAGATTAACACCTAAATCTGATTGACCTAATCTAGCAGCAGATCTTATTTGAATGATTCCTTTAGATCTATCTACATAACTTCTCAAATCAAGCTTCAAAATTTCGAGGTCATCTGGAAATTTAAAAATCAAGCTTCTACAAACACCTCTCCAATAATTCCTTCCACTTTCAATAACTTCTGTACGAGGTAACCCTTCTGCCAGAGAAACAAGCTGGATAAACTTTTGATCGACATTTATTAGTTTCTTTTCCATTAAGACACTATTTAATGGATTTGTTATTGGAGCAAGACCTTGGATAGAGGAAACCATATTATTTAGAAGCAATGTAAATGTTCTAACCGATTTCATATACAAAGTGAGAGGGGGAAATAAATAATTTTCGGATACAAGTGATTTATATGAAGAGATTTCTTATTCCTTGGACAAAATTTTAAAATTTAAGATTTTTTATTATCTTTTTTGATAGAGAAGGTTGTATAGATTGTTTACTATTTAGTTTCCTAACCCATAAAAAAACTCCTACGAACAAAAATATTTCAACAATAATTCCAATATTTAAAAGACTCATTTTTTATCCTGTTTTTTCTTATTGGTGCCCTCTATGTATGGCACAAGAATATTTAATAACCACTTTTTAAATGAATCTAAAGGTTTCATAATCTAATTACTTACCTTTTCTCCACAAACTTTTCCCCTTGATGAGATCCTCTATATTTGGCCAAGCTGCTATTAATTCTTTAAGTGCTTTTCTATTAGGAGTATAAAAAACACACGATAATGCACTTATTACATAAAGTATGAACCATAACTTACTTTCTGAATAAGCTAAAAACAAAGAAAAAATAAAACTTCCAATAAAGAAAAAGAAAAATAACCTATTTACTATCTCTAATGGAGTTTTTTTAAGTCTGTAAAGTTTAGTATTTTTAATATCCTGATTAGTATCTTTCTGAAATTTACTTTCGTATGAATTAATTATTTCTTCTTCAAGGACTTTTTCATACTCTAAATTATCAATTGGATCAAGATTATCCTTTTTATTTTTCATTAAAATCTCTTAAGCATAAATATAGTAACTAATTTATTGTGTTTTAAACAGTATCAAATTTTATCTATCTATAAGGTGTTATACGAATAGATCATGGTTATGAAAATACTTCAAAATTGTCTTATTTATAAAATATATATTACTTAAGACAATTTTTTTAATTTTTCCAAATCTTTCGGTCATTTAAAATAATCACTTCTATAAAATTCATAGCATTTATTAAATTGGAAGGCAATATCTAAATCTAGAGTTAAGATAGTTTAAAGATTTTAATAATAATCTATATGCAAAGGTATTTGATTTCCTACGAATTTACTGATGGAGAGGATCAAGAAGAAGGAGCAGAAATGCTAATTAATTGGTACGAATCAGGCGGTCCTCAAAACAGACCAGAAAACTATGAGGTTCATTCTTGGATTTTTATGGTTCAGAATGGTATTGGACATTCTGTAGTTA
>QCKZ01000055.1 GCA_003214975.1 Prochlorococcus sp. AG-412-C21 | reverse complement strand
TCCAATTAAAGCTGTAAAACCTATCATGGCAAATCGCCCATTTAGCTTTTCAGCTACGATTTTTTCTTTTTCTACAAGCTTTGATTCATTATTTTTCATTAGAACCAACCTGGAATAATTTGGCCTGTTGTTACATAAGCACCAACTGCTGCGACGAAACCTAACATTGCTGCCCAGCCGTTAAAACGTTCTGCTTCTGGAGTCATTTGTTTTTAATAATTTGTAAACAAATATAACATATTTATTTATTTATGTAAAGAAAATTATAGAAAACCGCTAATAAAGTCCTGTATTTAGAAGATATGCAACAAATATGTATCATAATATACTTTGTTGACGATATGATTTTATGTATTTATTTAATGAATTTTAAATAAAAAATACAAGTTAAAGGCTTTTACTTTTTAGGATTAAATCCTCATTCAGAGGTTATTTTAATTAACATATAATTAAGAGTCAGCTAGTAGGGATACAGGCTGACTCTTTTTAGTAAGAATTTTTAGTTTTTTTAAAAATTAGTTTTTAGAAGCCAAATAATTGCTATGAATACATTAGATATATAAAAACTAATGTCATTTTCTACCTATTACATGCATTTAATTTTTGCTAAAATTCCTTCTCTAATAACTTCTGATTTAATACTTTATTTCTTGCCTGCTCTTACAATTTTAATATTATTCTTTAGCCTCAAAATAATGTTTTTTAAGACTCCGAAATTAAGAAAAGTTAAATAAAGAGGATCTCAGAATAACTATCTTTACTATATTCTCCAATTCCTTTTGTTTTGGACAATAGACTTTTCTTTTCGGCTACTAAAAGAAATAGAGCCTGCATTGGAGATAAACTATCAACAATTATTAAAAAAAAAGGTTCAATATTAGAAATTGGAAGTGGGAGTGGTGAGCATGGTGTCGTTTTTCAAAAACGCTTTCCTGAAATAATTTGGCATACAAGTGATCCAGAGTTACTACATAGAAAAAGTATAATTTCTTGGATTGAGCATGAAAAATTAGATCAGAAAATGCCCCAACCTCTTGAGCTTGATGTAGAAAAAATTCCTTGGAAAATCTCACTGAATTTAGAAAATTCTTTGCAAGGGATAGTTTCTATAAATATGATTCATGTAGCACAATGGAATTGTACGGTAGCTCTCTTTAGGGAGTCAGGAAAATTACTTAAGAAGGGTCAATTCTTGATATTGTATGGGCCATTTAAAATTGGTAATAAGCATACAAGTCAAAGTAATTATTTTTTTGATAATTCAATAAAAATACAAAATGATCTTTGGGGTATTAGAAATCTTGACGAAGTTAGTTATGAAGGTAAAAAAAATGGTTTTTTTCAAGAAAATATGATTAGTATGCCTGCAAACAATTTGTTAATAATTTACAGAAAAGTTTCTTAATAAAGTCCAATTAAAATATGAATAATAAAAAGAGCATCTTATAATTGATCAACCTGTGAGTTTTCTGCTCCATTCTTTATGCTTTTCATCTAAATCTGAAATTTTTTCTCCTAAACTCAACTGTCTTTCTAATAATTCCACTTTTGTAAGAGTTATTTTTTCTGAATAAAATTTTATAGGCTGATTACCATACAAATTGTCTCCGCTCATAATGATTTTGCCAAACAATTATCTATTTAAGATGAAAAATATAATATTCCTAATTATTTAATATTCTTTTCAGATTTGAGTAAATTAATGTGATAAAAAAATTATATTTTTATGTTTTTAATCTTCTTTTTTTGTATATAGATTGCCAGATATATCTACCTTCTTTGCTATCTGACTTAACGGCAACGCAATTGCAAGCAATATTCCAAAGGGCTTTGGGTATGGGATCAGGATTAAAAAGATACGCTTTTTTAAAGCTTTTTTTTATCAAGATAGTAGCCTTTTTAGCATGATAATGAGGAATTGTTGGACAGACGTGATGAACGACATGGCTCGAACCTATATTATGATGAAGAAAATTAAGGACTTTCCCGTAAGGCCTATCAATAGATAGAAATGCTCCTCTCATAAAAGAAAATTCCGTATTTGAAAGATGAGGTACATCTGAATCTGTATGATGCAGCCATGTATATACTACTAACCAACTATTAACTACTAATAAAGGACCAATATACATTGCAATTACTGAAAATAATCCATACTTAAAAACAAATAAAGAAATACTCAATAATGTTAAAGCTACACCAATATCTGATATCCAAACTTTCTTAGTCCATATTGATGGCCATAATGCTTTGGAGAATGGTTTAATTGGCCAGAAATGATTTGAAGTTCCATATTTAACCCCCCCTGTACTACCTGTAAGTAAATAAGCAGGCCAGCCAAATATCAGATGCAAAACAAGTTGAAGAATTCCGTAATTTTTCTTACCTATTGAATTTGAAAAATGCAATTCTTTTTCTCCTCCAACCTTCTCTGTAACTCCATTTCCCTCAATGACTAAAGGAACGTGAGTTTCACCATTCGTTACATTATTTGTGAATCGATGATGCACTGCATGAGAACGCTGCCAGGAAAAATAAGGAACTAGTAGTAATGAATGCAGTAAATATCCAGTTATAGTTTCCAAAGTCTTGTTTTTAGAGAATGCTCCATGTCCACATTCATGGGCAATGACCCAGAATCCCATCGCAGTGGTACCTGATAGTAATGAGTAAATGATCCAGATTGGGATCATTTTTGTCGTAAATGGAATAGATAATCCTATTGCAACTACTAATGATTGAATTAAAGCTGATTGTAAAAGATACCTTAAGGAAGTTTTGGTATTGCACTTTAAATAGTGATCTGGGATAACATCCTGAAATTCCTTTATGCTTGGAATATCTTTGTTCTCTATTGCAAGCGCTTGGCCTTTAAGACCTGAAAATTTTATATTACTCAAATTTTTGTTAGGTAAGAATTTAGTTAAATAAAAGTTAATTTACATATTCTATTATCTATCACAGCATCTTTTTATGGAAATAATTTATAGTTTGTATTTGTAAATAGAATTTATAAAAGCTAAATATTAGCTGCATTAAAATTAATTTGAGCAGAACATTTTTGACTTTATTCTTTTATCGAAAGCTCTTATTTCACCCATAAAAAAAGTTTTCTTACACTGCGTGTTTTTATGATTCCTTGAAGCTCATTTAATTTAAAGACCCCTTATATACCTTTTTGGTAGACCTGATTGTTTACGAGGTTTTACTAAAATAGGTAAAATAATTACTCCTACCGTGAAAAGGCAGATTGGAGCTACTACCATTAATATAGATTCTAAAGACATGAAATAA
>QCKZ01000054.1 GCA_003214975.1 Prochlorococcus sp. AG-412-C21 | reverse complement strand
TTAATATTTTAGACATTAATGGTGTAAATAAACCAATAAATTATTAATTTAAAAATGAAAATTTAAATATTTATTTAGAAAATTTAAGACTGATTTACTTCGCTTGGATGTGTGATTACTCTATCAATTAAGCCATAGTTTTTTGCCTCTTCCGCACTTAGAAAATAATCTCTATCGGTATCCTTTTCAATTTTCTCAAATGATTGGCCTGTCATATCTGCCATAGACATATTTAACATATCTTTAATTCTTAAAATTTCCTTGGCTTCTATTTCAATATCACTTGCTTGGCGTTGAGATGTTCCTCCTAAGGGTTGATGAATCATGATTCTGCTATGAGGCAAAGCAACTCTTTTACCTTTTGTGCCAGCGGATAATAGGAATGCCCCCATTGAGGCTGCGAGGCCTACACAAATGGTTACCACATCACTTTTTACGTATTTGATAGTGTCATATATAGCCAAGCCAGCAGTTACTGATCCTCCTGGGCTATTTATATATAGATAGATGGGTTTGGAATTGTCATCAGAATCTAGATAAAGCATTTGTGCAACAAGGCTATTAGCAATACCATCATTCACTTCTTGTCCAAGAAAAAGAATTCTTTCAACACCTAGTCTTGTATATATGTCAACCCATCTTTCGTATTGACTTCCGGGAAGTCTATAAGGCACGCTTGGAGTTCCTATTGGCATGATTTTAAAATAGTTGTTTGTGAGAGTTAAATTTTATTTGGTAAATCTTTTTGACTTGTGAGTATTCTATCGATAACTCCATAATCCAGAGCTTCTTGAGGGTTGAGATAACTCATCCTGTCAGAGTCTTTAGACAGTTCTTCGATAGTCTTTCCAGTATTACGAGATAAAATCTCCAGCATTGATTTTTTATTTTTCAAAACTTCCTCAGCTCTTATTTGAATATCGGTTGCTTGACCTCTTGCTCCGCTTATAGGTTGATGTAAAACAATAGAGGCATGCGGAAGAGCAGCTCTTTGCCCCTTGGTCCCAGATGAAAGGATTACTGCAGCCGTCCCCATTGCTTGTCCAATACATATTGTATGAACTGGAGGCTTAATGTAGCTTATTGTATCGCAGATAGCGAAGGCCTCTGTTTCGAAACCAACTGCGTCACCAGTGTACCAACTTGTCCCTGTTGAATTAATGTAGAAATAGATGGGTTTTTCTGGATCCTCAAACTCTAGATAAAGAAGTTGAGCAATGATTAGCTCAGTCACATCCATTCCTAGTTGTCTTTTTGCATCATCATCTGAAAATAATGGCAAACCAAGATAGACGATTCTCTCTTTCAGTAAAAGAGAGGGAAGATCAGGGGGTGGGGTCCTCATAACGGTGTTCTCGCCGTAATAAGGAGCAGATACAGTCATTTGTATCACGAAATTAAGATTAATTTGATTCTAGCTAGATTTAACCCTGTGTCGCTGGTGATTTAAAAGATTTGTTTGACTCAGGATTATTTATCAGTTTCCCAAATACCATTCTTCCAGTAGGAGTTTGTAGTGCTCCTGTGATAACAATATCTAATCTGCTTCCAACAAAATTCTTTGCTTCATCAATTACAACCATTGTTCCGTCATCCAAATATCCAATACCTTGCATTTTTTCTTTACCTTCTCTTACGATTTTGATATTAAGTGATTCTCCTGGCTGTACTTCTGGTCTTAAAGCAATGACTAAATCACTCAGATTCATAACTTTTAATTCTTTAACTTCCGCAATCTGGGAGAGATTATAATCGGCAGTAATTAGAGTTCCTGTCATATCCTCAGTAATTTTTAAGAGTTTTTCATCAACCCCATTACCTTCATACTTTGTTGGATTTATTACAAGTCTTCGCCCGTATAAATCTCTTAATTCTTTCAATAATTTTAGACCTCTTCTGCCTTTAGACCTTTTTTCATTACTGCTTGAGTCAGCTAAAGTTTGTAATTCATCAATTACACTTTGAGCAACAATTAATTGCCCTTCCAACAATCCGCAACTTAATAGGCCATTTATTCTGCCATCAATAATTACACTGGTATCAAGAATTTTTGGACTTGCAGCAGGGAGTATTCCTTCATTAACTAGATATGCATCAGTATTATTTGGATTGAATAATCTTAATAATGTCCTTCCATGGGTATCTGCTAACTTATAACCTAGAACACCAAAGAAAATATTGCTTAATATAGCTGCCAAGGGTTTTGCAAAAAAGACTTCTCTAGGGAAAGGAATTAATAGTATCGGAGCAAGTAGGAGATTCGCAACAAGTAATCCTAAAATTAAGCCAACCGACCTACTTATTAATAAGTCTGTGGGCATTGTCCTTATTTGATCAAGAAACGTCTTCCTAAGTTGAAGGAATACAAAACCTGCTGCTAATCCTATAAATAAACCTATTATCGCTAAAACAATTCTGAAACCTTCTACATTGGATACCTGTTTGAGTATGTCAACTGGCAATAAATCAACCCCAAGCCATCCTGAAGCAGCCCCAGATAATACAAATAAAATTAATACTAAGATATCTGTCATATCTATAATCTACTAGGATTTATTAATTGAGTAAATAAGGATTTTATTTTTTTCGATCCTTAATACTTTTTTGGAGCTTAAAAATGTATCTAGATTATGAATAAGTTTCCAAGGAGTGCCTATGTACACATCCCTTTTTGCCATAGGAGGTGTTTTTATTGTGATTTTGTAGTTATTCCAATTGGAAACAAAGTTGAAACTTTACAAGGTTATGGAAGCAAAACTGTTAAAGAATATTTGTATTTTTTACACAAGGAAATATTGTCAATTGAGTATAAATCATCTCTTTCGACACTTTATTTAGGAGGTGGCACACCATCAATTTTGGATCCTAAACAAATCAAAGAATTAATTGATCTTTTTAAAGAAAATTATGGAATTGACTATGGTGCTGAAATTACTATGGAGGTTGACCCAGCAAGTTTTAATCAAGATGATCTTTATGGATTCATAAATGCTGGGATAAATAGATTTAGTCTCGGAGTACAAAGTTTTAATAATCAGATACTTCAAAAGTCTGGAAGGAGGCATTTGAGAGAGGATGCTGAAAAATCTTGTTTATGGTTGAAGAGAGTATATGATTCTGGGTTAATAAAAAGCTGGAGCTTAGATTTAATTCAAAATTTGCCACTTAGTGGATTTAAAGAGTGGCAAGATGACTTAAAAAAAGCAATAACGTTTTTACCACCACATATATCCATTTACGATTTAAATATTGAAAATGGAACTGTTTTTAAGAAATTACTTAAATTAGGAAAGTTAAAACTTCCAAGTAATGAAGAGGCTTTTAGAAATAGTGAATCAACTCATTTTATCTTAAAAAAATTAGGGTACTCAAGATATGAAATCTCAAATTATTGTCTACCGAGTCATCAATCAAGACATAATAGAGTTT
>QCKZ01000053.1 GCA_003214975.1 Prochlorococcus sp. AG-412-C21 | reverse complement strand
AATAATTAACAAGTGGTGGGTCTTTTACAATATCAATTAATTGGAATTCGAAATCTTTGCTTTCAAGCCACTTTGCAGCTTTTCGGCAAGTAGAGCATTTTAAATAACTATAAAAAATTATTTTTCTCAATTTAATTTACTAATGTTTGATTTCTTAAGTACTTTAAAGTTTTTCTTTTTTAGGGGTATACAACTTTTCAATAAATTTTCAACCACATCAAAATCCCTCCAACCGTCAATTTGAACTGTTCTTCCATCAAGTCCTTTACTTGTTCTAAAAAATTCAGCAACATCCTCAAGCTGATTAGGCGCAATTTGATTAATACTCACTATATTAGCCTGTCTAGGATTAGCCATAGGCACACATAGAAGTTTTCCATCATATGCACCACAATCATGCATATCCAAAACTCCAATAGGTCTAGCTTTTATTAGACAACCAGCAAAAGTAGGCTCATCCATTATCACCATTGCATCTAGAGGAGCTCCATCATCAGCGAGGGTATTTGGGATAAAACCATAATCAAAAGGGTACCTCACTGAAGAATGCAATACTCTATCTAAGGCCATTATTCCTGCATCAGAGCAATATTCATATTTATTCCTACTCCCTGAAGGTATTTCAACAATAATATTTACTATTCCCTTCATTGGAGATGGAGGTATTGAACTAAGGTCCATCTTTTTTAAAATCGTGATTATGAATTATCTCGTTTCCTTGAGATAAAGGTCTACCAATTAAAATGCTTATTGAAGGTAATAAAATTGTCAAAAAGGCAAAAATAATACCTAAAGATGTTATTGATAAACTCCTTATACTTAAGGGGTCATCATCATCTCTTTCAAAATCACTTCGAGCAGAACCAAGAGAAGATTCTTCGCTTGATTTACTTTGAATAAACTGCTTTGATTTCGTGTAACTCAAGAACTCTTAATTGGTAAAGATTAAGGAGATAATTAAACATCATTATCCTACATTCAAAATGTCAATAAATCAAAACATTGATTGGTAACTTTTTAATTACTCTTTTTCTAGCAAAGACCTAATAGATTTTAGTTCTTCTAATATTTGTACCAGTATATTTTGAGCAGCTGAGGAAGGTGTATTAAAGACCTCTACAGTAACTTCCTTAATTCTTAAAATATCTTTTGCAAATCTTGCTACTTCATTAGGATGAAATTTTAAGGGATCTTTTTGATCAGTTCTAAATTCGGGATTTAATTTTCTTGGATTAAAGCTAGGGTTTAGATTTCTTAAATCTGTATTTGTATACCTATAGACAGAAGCTCTTGATCTGTTTAGGAATTTTTGAACTTCATCAATACAAACTAATTCCTCTTCGCTAGAAATATTGGAATCTATATTTTCCATAAACTTAAGAAAATGTTTTAGTAATAATGGACTTTTAAAAGAGTTTGAACTTCATTACTGAAGAAGTTAGCAGAAAGAATATTTTTAGACTAGTCGCGTTGAGGGACTCAAGACACTTTAAATTCTTTTTTCATCTTAATTGATAAAATTAAATATTATTAAGGATTTTTTGTATGCGCGTTACAACCTCATTTCCTCTGGGGACACTTCGTGACACACCTTCTGAAGCTGAGATTATTTCACATCAATTACTTTTAAAAGCTGGGTATATTCGAAGAGTTAACAGCGGTATTTATGCATACATGCCAATAATGCTTAAAGTTATTGAAAAAATATCCGCAATAATAGAGAGAGAACTTAATAGTATTGGTTGTACAAAATTACTATTACCCCAACTTCATCCTGCAGATTTATGGAAAAAGAGTGAAAGGTGGGAAGGATATACTGCAGGGGAAGGAATAATGTTTAATCTCAAAGATAGACAAGGTAAAGAATTTGGTTTGGCCCCAACTCACGAAGAAGTGATTACGAGTATTGCATCAGAGACCATTAACTCCTACAAGCAATTACCTCAATGTTTTTATCAAATTCAGACAAAATTTAGAGATGAAATAAGGCCAAGGTTTGGATTAATGAGAAGTAGGGAATTTATAATGAAAGATGGTTATTCTTTTCATTCTTCAGAAAACGATCTGGCTTCTTTCTATGAAAAGGTGGGCAATGCTTATGAAAATATTTTTAAATCTTGCGGACTGCAGACAGTAGGGGTTGAAGCTGATAGTGGAGCAATTGGTGGTGCCTCCTCTAAAGAATTTATGGTCACTGCTGATGCTGGGGAAGATTCCATTTTGTTTACTAAAAGTGGTTCTTATGCTGCAAATATTGAAAAAGCTGTTTCTCTACCCTCTCAACCTATTCCAATAACAGATAATATTGCAGAGTGGTTGGAAACTCCTCAACAAAAAACAATCCACGAAGTTTGCGATAATAATAATTTAGATCCTAGTCAGATTATTAAAGTAGTAGTATTCCTTGCACAGTTCGAAAGTAAATTTGAGGTCCCAATTCTTGCATGTATAAGAGGCGATCAACGCATTAATGAAGTAAAGCTTTTTAACTTAATAAATAAACTTCATGATTTCAATCTCCTTAATCTTAAAAAGATTGAAGACAAAAATACTATTGAAAAGAATCTAGTTAATTTTCCCCTAGGTTTTATAGGGCCAGATTTAGATAATAAAACTATTAAAGCTAATTCTAACTGGGATAAAAAATGGACCAGAATAATTGACCATTCTGCAAGTAGCCTCTCAAAGTTTATAAGTGGTGGGAATAAAGTTAATTTCCATAAAGTTTTTCAAGAATTTTCTTTTGCTTCGAAAGATTATCTAATTGGAGATATCAGGAATGCCAAAAAAGGAGATAAAATAAGCATTGACGATAATGAGGAACTTAAAGAAAAAAAAGGTATCGAGATTGGACATATTTTCCAACTAGGTCAAAAATATAGTCAAAAATTAAATGCAAAGTTCTCCGATAAAGATGGTCAGTTAAAAAATTTATGGATGGGTTGTTATGGAATTGGAGTAACAAGAATAGCTCAAGCTGCTATCGAGCAGAATCATGATCAGAAGGGAATTTGTTGGCCTATCCAGATTTCTCCTTTTGAAGTTATTATTATTCCAACAAACCTAAAAGATCCTATTCAAAGTGACCTTACTGAGCAAATCTATAATAATTTTTTAATTAATAAAATAGATGTACTTCTTGATGATAGAAATGATAGAGCTGGGGTGAAATTTAAAGATGCGGAATTAATTGGTATTCCTTTTCAGATAATTATTGGCAGAGATTCTGTTAACAAAGAAGTAGAACTTTTATGCAGAACAAATAATACTAAATTTAAAATTAGTACTGATAAATTGTTGGAAACATTTATTTCTGAATCAGAAATAATGTACAATAATAATTCTTAAGGCTAATTTTTTTGGGAGCTAAGTTATGTTGCTGAAATGGACATCAAAATTATTTTTTAAAAATCTTACCAAAGCTATATCTTTTTCAATATCCTTA
>QCKZ01000052.1 GCA_003214975.1 Prochlorococcus sp. AG-412-C21 | reverse complement strand
TTTGTTGTTACACAACAAAAGAATATTATCAATTACGAAAAAAGTCAGCCTTCCTCTATTGACAACCCTGTAGTGGATCCAAATTTTAACGTCATGAGATCAAATGATACTCTGAGTTCAACTGCTACTTATATAGTTGTTGGTTTATTAATTGCTGCCACGATTATTCCCTTAGCAACATGGTGGTATTTCTCTAAGTAATAGAGAATTCATGAATTCCAATGATTTAACTATTAGAGACGATTTATCTCATATTATATTTATTACAGGAGGAACAAAGAGTGGTAAAAGTGAATTCGCAGAGCATCTAGCTAAAGAAGCAAAGAAATTATCATATGTTGCCTTATCTGAAAACAATATTGATGATAAAGAATGGCAAGAAAAAATTAATTTACATCGAAAAAGAAGGCCAAATGATTGGAAATTAATAGAAACGACAGATCTATTAAATACATTAATCAAAGAAGATGGTCCATTATTAATAGACTCGATTGGTGGTTTTGTTATGGAAAGTATTGAAAAAGAACCTAAAGAATGGTCAACAAAGATGCATTCACTAATAAGTCTTTTAAAAAATAGGAAAAGCATAACATTCATTGTTGGAGAACAAGTTGGTTGGAGCTTGGTCTCAGAATATAAAATTGGTAATACTTATATTGAAAGAATCGGCGAGCTTCAAAAGAGGATAACCAAAATATCCAAAGATAATTGGCTTGCAATAAACGGTAGAGCAATCAAAATAGATGAAATAAGTTTAGAAATACCTAATTAAAATTGGAAGTCGCTCTTTTTGAACCTAGAATCCCCCAAAATACTGGTAATATTGCTAGATCATGTGCAGCATTTAACATACCTTTAAACCTTATAGAGCCCTTAGGTTTTAAAATAGAAGATAAGTATTTAAAAAGAGCAGGATTAGACTATTGGCCTTTAGTTACTATAAATAAGTACGTAAATTTTGAAAAATTTTATGAGTCGAAATCAACAAAAAGAATAATTTCCTTTAGTAAAAAAAATGGGATGTATTTAAAGGATTTTAAATTTCAGAAAGATGATGTTTTGCTATTTGGAAGAGAAGATTCAGGATTGCCAGATTGCATTATTGATAAAAGCGACATTTTAATATCAATATTTATGCCAAATTTACAAACTGCAACCAATGATCAGAAAGGTGTTAGGAGTTTGAATCTTTCTGTAGCATGTGGTATTGCCATATATGAGGCTCATAAACAAATAAATTTCCAAAATGGTAATTAGGTACAAACAATGTCTTACAATATTCCCATGTCTCGGTAGCTCAGCTGGTTAGAGCGGCGGATTCATAGCCCGCAGGTCGCGTGTTCAAGTCACGCTCGAGACATTTATAAAAACATTCCAATGACAACGTTTTAACATAGTCTTTTTTTTTGCATTAATTTATTTATAGACATAAAAAAAGAGATTGAGCTCCAGCCGTTAGAAAACAATCTCTTTCTTTTAGTAATAATTAGTAAGTTGTGATGGACTTGGTTGTTTAAACCAATCTAATTAAATTCTCTGGTGGACTATCAATCATTTCTGATTCCTCCATTAGATTATTAAAATATTAACCAATCAAATTCATGTCGTATATGCGTAGTTATGCTGATTTATTTTTTATAACCTGATCCAACTGGTTGGCTGAGATACTTCTCTAAGTGATCTAAATGTCATAGTATTATATTCCTAGGATTTCTTGGAAATTTACGAATGTAATGATGACCATTTTTAAGGTATTTCATATGGTTACTTAGTGTTCATTTAGATAGTTAAACGTATTTGGTTATTTATTCAGTTGTGTTCTGTAAACTAATTTCTTGAATTAAAACTGTTGTAATAAAGTGGATTAAAAATTAAATGTTTCTAAGTGAGTTAATAAACGTAAAACCACAACATGGTCTGGTCTCCATAGACTATAAAGAAAACTAGAATTTAAATAGTAAGTAGTTATTCAACAGTAACAACATTAACGATGGAATTATCTAACACTTCAACTACTACAGTCATAGAACCAAAGACAACAAAACAAAAATATCCAGAAGCCAGAGTGATAGTTCTTGATGATAATTTTAATACGTTTCAACATGTCGCGAATTGTCTTATGAAAATAATCCCAGGGATGAGTGAAAATAAGTCATGGGATCTATCAATCAAAGTAGACAAGTACGGTTCGGCGGAAGTATGGAGAGGTAATCTTGAACAGGCAGAGCTATATCATGAACAACTTTTCAGCAAAGGATTAACCATGGCACCAATTGAGAAAACATAAAACAATTTACGAGAGACAGAAATTTTTTAGCTTATAAATTCGGAACTTTCAAGATTTAAAAGATTGCAAAGAATAAGCAAATAGTGGGATTATTAAGCGTTTCATTTATTTACTACTTTTCCTCCATATTGCCTAACTATTTTATCAAGCAAAATACGTATATCTTTATTTTTAAGTTTCTCTATTTGCTGCAGATTTTCAAGAAGATCACAAATTTGATCCAGTGTGTCTTCATTTAATTCAGTTACTGCCATTTATATATATGGTTTTGATCCTCCAATATTAGATCGAAAGTAAAAATACATGTTTATTGTATTAATATTTTTTTATTGCTATGTTTTTCATGCGGGCTAAGGTTCATTTCTCCACGAGGATTTAGTCCGCTGAATTTAAAGGATTAAATTAATTTTAGGATCACTTTTTTATCAATTGCTAAGGAATAGTTTCATAAATATTCATTAATATTAAATGTCTTCATTACATAGAAAAGCTATCTCACATGTATAACACTATGTGTGACACTTCTTATTCAAAAATATTCTTATTTTGCTTCATAACTTTTTTAAAGTACTTAAACTCTATAAATTCATGCATAATTTTAATATCATCAGATAATGTTTTTTTATTAAATGTATAATCATCACTATTACTTAGGGATTTATTATTTTTAGGAAATGATTCTTGTTCAAATAAATTATTGATGAATTTTGATCTATTGCTTGTTTTGTCTTGAAAAGATTCGCTTAACACACCTCTAGATCTTAATGCTTCTTCAACCAACAAACCTGTTACTTTTGACTGACTAAATTCATTAGCTCTACACAATTTATCAATAATGTCGTGAACTTCTTCACTTGGTAAAAACCCAATTCTTTTTCTCGGAGAGGGCATAATAAATAAATTTAAGTGTCACACTTGCATATTATAAGTGTTGCACTATATTTAATTTAAGTCAACCAATTTTTCAATGCATATTTTAATATTACCTGCAGGATTTATTCTCTGGTATTTAGCTTATGAAGCTAAGCCCATTATTAATGATGAAGCAACACTTCATTGGGAAGAGAAGAACACAAATAAAAGAAATAAACTTTTAAATATAATCAATAAAAGCTTTTGAAATTAATTGCCGACAAATCTTGACCATTCCTTGTGCTTATAATCTAGATCTG
>QCKZ01000051.1 GCA_003214975.1 Prochlorococcus sp. AG-412-C21 | reverse complement strand
CTTATTAAAATATGAAACAAACGTTAAAAAAACTGAAAATTATATCCCATAGCCATACTTTTAAATTCTTACTAATATTGGATAGTTAAAATAAATAATTATGGGTTCTAAAAGAGAAAAATATCCTGAAAAATGTCCTTGGGATCTAGGTCCTAATCAACATTTAGCTAAAGAAGAAAACTGGACTTTAAGATTAGGAGAAGCAAATGTATGTTTTAGTAAAAATAAACTAGATAATAATTATTTTCATGTAATTAGTAATGAAAATGAAGAACAGATCTTAGCCTTTAGAGCAAGACTTCTTTATCAAAAACTACTTGATAAAGGATTTAGATTAGTTGAATAAAAAACTTAGTTCAATAAATTTAGATCCTGGAAAACAAACTTTTGTATTACTTCTTCTTGATTTTGGTTTAAGTATTTTATTGCTCTCGAATTTAAAATCCAATAATCCTCTTTACCTATATTCATAAATTCGTCCTCATATTCCAATTTTTGTGAATTTGCCTTAAGAGTATCCGGATCAATTTGTTGACTACTATATTTTTTACTAAGGGAACCTATACCTGTATCTAAGAATTCTTCAACAAAAATTTCAATTATAGTCCCATGAATTTTTCTATAGACCATATTAATACAGTTATTTTTAACTCTATATTTATCACCTTCGTTCTTACCAGTTACACTCATTTCAATCCCACTTTCTGAACTTTTTAAAAAATTAAAATTATTCTCTGAATGCACAGATTGAAATTGTCTCTTTACCCTGTGTATACATACTTCAAATAATTGAGAGGCAATACTTTTAACAATTTTGTCATCATCAATTTTTTGAATATGTGGTTTAAAGTCTTTACCTAATAAGAATTTACCTTCATGAATAGTATTATTAATTGAAAAAATACATTTACCTTGATAACCATTAAAATCATTTTTCCAGGTATACCTATTTTCATAGGCGTTTCGGAAAATCTCCTTACAATTAATTTCTTTTAGATTATCCATTAATTTTTCAACTTATTAAAATAATTCTACAAAAAAAATCCTCTCTAGTTAAAGAGAGGATATTTTTTTTTAAATTTAACTATTTTTGTGTAATCTTTGCGTTTTCCATATTGTCAAACGCTTGACCGATTTTCTTAAAGTCAAATCCCATAGCTCTTAGAGCATGCCATAAATGACCTTGTAAGAAAAAGAATCCCAAATAGAAATGAGCATTTGCAAGCCAAGCTCTTGAGCTATATACTCCAGAACCTAAATCAACTGTGTCAGTAAAATAAGGAGCGAACTCAAATTGAAGCTTTAAAGGTTCCCCATAGAGATCAACTGGGTATATTGTTGTGTTTGAAGCGCACCAGAATGCAGCTACAAAAGCCATATAGGAAACGCCTACTACTGAGTAAGACAAAATAGCCTCAGCACCTAGTAAACCTTTACCTTTAAATTCTGTATATTCTCCAAATTGCTTAGTAAAAATGTGAAAAATTCCGCCAATAATTTCCAAAAAGGCTAGAAATGCATGACCTCCTAAAACATCTTCTAAACTATCTATTTTTAAAAAATCAAATTGATGATTCCAAATAGCAGCAATATCCAAATTGTAAATTACTTGTCTTGTCGAACCAATAGCAGGGTCATAGATACCATGCCATTTAGCCCATTCTACGAACCAAATAGCTCCTATCCCTAAAAAGATTAGATGATGACCAAGAATGAAAGTTAATTTATCAGGATCATCCCATTCAAAATCGAATTTTCTTGGCTTACTGGTTTCAGGATAATCTGCAAGATCCCCAGCAAATTTAGTGGAATGTAATAATCCCCCAGCACCCAATACAGCAGAGAATATTAGATGCAATGTGCAAATAACCACAATTCCATATGTTTCAGTGATAACTCCATTTTCAATACCACCGATGCCAAGGCCTGCGAGGTGAGGTAAACAAATTAATTTTTGCGCACCCATTGGAATACTAGCGTCATAACGAGCTAACTCAAATAATCCAAAAGCACCTGCCCAAAACATCATAAGTCCTGCATGAGCAGCGTGAGAAGCTATGAATTTACCTGAACGGCCAACAACACCAGAATTCCCTGCGTACCAGTCATAGGTGACATCAGATTTTCCGTAAGTTTGTAACACTTGATTTAAATAAACAGCAAGTTGAGCATATTGCTAATCAGTATGTTTTTTTACATGTTCTTTACAGATTTAATTACTTATGTAAAAAAAACATATTGTGAAAGAACAAATGTTACAAATTTGGGAAGTAAAGTCTTTGATATCTTATGCCAATGAAGGGATTTCGCCCTTTAACTGAGAAGCCCATTTTTCAAGTCGTGAATCAGTTAAATCAGATTCACTATCCTCATCAAGAGGTAATCCACAAAAGCTTTCTCCAATTACACTTTTAGACTCATCAAAGGTATAAGAAGATTTATCTACGTAACCAACCATTTCGGCGCCTGCTTTAGTGAAGTAGCTATGAAGTTCTTCCATGGCATCACAATAATTTTCTGTATAGGTAGAAGAATCTCCTAAACCAAAAATTGCAACCTTTTTCCCTGATAAACTTAGTTCACCAATATCCTCTAGAATTGAATCCCAAGCAGTTCCTGATCTTTCTTCATCTGCTCCGGTATTCCAAGTAGGAATCCCACAGATAATTCCATCAAGACCTTCTAATTCCGAAAGATCATCCACATCAGAAACATCTTTAGGTGCTTCTGCTGAAGAAATAAAGCTGTGAAGACGATCTGCTACGTCTTCAGTTTTTCCTGTTGTAGTTGCGTAATAAATTCCTACAGTCATAACTTCAAAATGTTTACCTTAAAATAATAAAATCAAAAATCGTTAAATTAATTTCTTTAAAAACTTTTTCATGTAAGATTTTATACTAATTAAAGTAAGAAAATTTTTTTGAGGATAATTTTTAAAAAATCATTTAAAGCATCGTGACTGACAAATTTCAAAATAATATCAATAATCTTATTGAAGAATTTAAATTTAAAGGAGACAATAAATTTAAATTAATTGTGTTATTTGGTTTATTGGGAGATTTTGATAGCTTTGAATATGCAATAAATTTGAAAAATTTTATTGATAATGATCAAGATAAAAATTTGGATATTTTTGCTATTGCTATTGGCAAACAAAATGGAAAAGAAAAATTCTGTAATTTTACTGGCTTTAGTGAAGAAAATTTAATAGTTGTTCCTGATAACCAAATTCATAATAAGCTAAAAGTCTCAAAAGGATTAGATATAGGATTAGGAGGCTGGATAAATATGCTTTTGATGTTATCTGGAATAAATTCTTTTAAAACAATCAAAGAAGTTATTAGAGGTTATACAGGGGACCGTAAAGCAAAGCAAATCTATTCTGAATTTGACAACATTGACATTCTAAAATTTCTAAAATTTTCGGGTAATTCTTTTAAAAAGGCTTTCGGGGATGGTTATTTAAGACCATTTGAATTGGCAACATTTAGATTAAATAATATGAATGAAATAATCCAAAATTGGGGAGATTATATTCTTCATGAAAAATATCTTCCTCAAAGAGGAGCTTCTTTTTTATTAAATGATAAAAATCAAGTTATTTATAAATTTTTTTCAAGTGATGTCTTGGGATATTCATCAAACATGATAAATCCTTTAGGATTTTTATCTGATTTAATAAAAGAATAGTTTTTAAAAACTTTTTTATGAATATAGATATATTTGGTTATTTTGCAGCGATTTTAACAACAGCAGCATTTCTACCTCAATTAATAAAAACTTTAAAAACAAAAAAGGCAGATGATGTTTCTTTGACAACTTTATTAATGTTTATTATTGGAGTTATGTTTTGGATTATTTACGGTTATAAAATCTCCTCTACACCAATACTTATAGCCAATTTAATTACCTTAATCTTAAATCTCTTGATATTAATCTCAAAAATATATTTTTCAAAAACTTTTATTGAGAAGGAATCAATCTTATAATATTGAATTATAGATATATTGTTT
>QCKZ01000050.1 GCA_003214975.1 Prochlorococcus sp. AG-412-C21 | reverse complement strand
GTTAATTATTAAATCTAAAAGAGGAAGTAATTTGCTGAAATGTTCATTTAGGGATTTAATGCTTATCGAAATACCATCCTCAAATACTTCTTGATTTAATTCTGCCCCAAGGGATTCAATATATTCCGAAAGGACTAAATTATTAAAGCCTTCACACCCTCTTGTAAGTAATGAAGATAGAATCTTGTTTATTCCTCTTTTGCTGACACTATCCATATCGCTACCCCCTTTAATCCAAATTGAGGCAGTTGAAAAATTCCTTTTTTTATAATTTAAGAAATATCTTTTTATCATTTACTAGGGGATGCAATTAGAGTAAATTTATCTTCTCGGATAAATTTAGTGATCTCTTTAAAATTATTTAAGTCATTCCAATAATTTAAATGACTTTCTAAATTATTAATTGAAGATTTTCTCCCCCAAAGAAGTTCATTCCCAAAGAATGAGGAAAGTTGTGTAGATGTCTCTAAATTAAAAACATAATTGCTCTTTACAATATTTATTGCTTTTCTTAGTTCATCCAAAGTTAAAATTTTGTAATCTAAAAATTCATCTATAGTTTTATGAATTTGTTTCTCTACTAAATTACTATCTTTATTTTCACAACTTGCTTCAATAATAAATAATCCCCCTAATTCTCCAGCATTTACATCTACATATACTGACTCAACTAGATCACTATCTTCTTTTAAAATTTTTACTAACCTACTGTTTCTTCCTACAGAGAGAATCGATGCTAATATTTCTAATCCAATAATGTTTTTTTGATCACTGAGATTTGGTATAAACCAGGCCATAAATATTCTTGAAAACTCTAAATTATCAAACTTAATTAATTCTCTTCCTTTTCTGATTTGTAAGTTGGGGTTAATTTTTTTTTGATTTATAAGATTTCGATCCTTATAAGTTAATTTATTATTTATCCCAGATAGATCACTTTTTTCAAGAATTTTATAAATATCTCCTGATAGATTTCCTGCAATTGCAATACAAATTTTTTCGGGAGTATAATGTTTATTATGAAATTTCTCAAGATCATTTATCTCTAATTTTTTTATACTTTGCTCAGTTCCTAAAATCGAATTGGCATAGCTAGAACTTAGCCAAACCCTCTTTAAAAAGTAATTAAATAATTTCTCTTCAGGCTGATCATTTTGTTGTTTTATTTCATCAATTACTACCCCTTTTTCTTTTCTAAATTCATCAGTATCGAAATTTGGTGAAACAACGATATTTGTCAAAAGAGCAAGTGATTCTCTAAAGTTATTTGGAGGAATGAGGACATGGTAATGTACATCATCATAACCTGTTGAGGCATTGCTTAATCCGCCAAGTAATTCGATTTTATGATCAAATTCACCTGGCATTATTTTGTTCGAGCCTTTAAAAATCATATGCTCTAGAAAATGAGCAGTCCCATTTTTATCAACTTCCTCAAATGAAGAACCTGCTTTGCACCAAATATCAATGCTTATAAGCGGCAATTCTTTATTATCCACAAATACACATCTAGTTTTGCTTGAATGAGTATAGTAGTTAACCTCTCCTACATTCATTTAGAATCACTCTTTAACATCTATTCTGGTCCTTTTTAGCCTTGTTGTCTGAATCTTTAACTAAAACAAAATTAACAGACCCTCTTATTTTGGACTTGTTACAAAATATAAGAGAGCATAGATCCATGCTTGAGAATCTTAAGAGTATAAAAATTGATCCGAATCTTACGAATATAATATCCAACGAATTAGGCAGAGAACTCTACATAGAAAACGAATTTCATAAAGCGAAAGGATTTAGAAAGTTACATATAGAAGTAGCAGAATTTTCACAAAATCTAAAAATTTTACACTGCGTTTTTTTTCCTGATCCAAAGTTTGATATTCCAATTTTTGGAATGGATTTAGTAAAAATAAAAGATATTGTTTCCGCTGCTATTGTTGATTTGTCCCCGGCATCTCAAAGTCAAAGTATAAAATACGAAAATCTTCTTTCTGAAGTAGATAAAAGTTCTTTCACATCATTGAGGGAGATTCCTAATTGGGGGGAGATTTTTTCTAAAAATGTTTTTTTTGCTTCTTTAAAAAGCGAATCTGAAAAAAAAGCCTTTTGCAATGTTGTTGATCAATACCTTTCTATTTTGATCAAATTAAGTAAGGAAGCTAAACCCGAATATAAGAAGGAAATTATTCAAGAAAGAAAAGATTATCAGAAGAATTATTGTGTACAACAAATGAAAAATGAAAAGACTAGCATGGTTCTTTTAAAATATTTTGATGAAAAATGGGTCAATAATTATATAAAAACCGTATTATTTGATTTTTAATGCATCTAAAAACAATAAAAAATTTATTAATTTATTTGTTATTGTTGACTCCAATGTCTCTCGGGATTATTTCATGTTCGGGCAATAATAAATCAATTTCCAAATTAAAAGATGAAATTAATACAGATTTTATACCGCCCATTAAAGCAGTTGCAGCTCTTGGTCAACTTTCTCCTTCGGGAGAGATTAGGCAATTGGCAGCTCCGATAAGTCAGTTTGGCTCGTCCCCTCGAATAGTTGAAATTTTAGTAAATGAAGGTGATTTTGTAAAAAATGGCGATATTCTTGCAATATTTGAAAATAGAGAAAAATTAATTTCTGATCTTGAAAGGAATGAGAATCTAATTAATACTATTAACGATGAAATTGCCCTAAAGAAAGATCAAATTCAAAGGTATGAGTTGGCTTTGAGTAAAGATGCATATTCTTTCGTACAGTTTTCGCAGAGGAAAGACGAATTATTAAATTTGCAAAAACAAAAAATAAACCTTATTGGAGATCAAAAAAATATCAAGATAGATCTATTTAATTCAAAACTAAGGAGCCCAATTGATGGTTTTATACTTGGTATAAATACCAGAGTTGGGGAGAGGCCCAAAAATGAAGGGATCTTGGATATTGGTTCTAGTCAAAAGATGGAAGCTCTAATAGAGGTTTATGAATCTGATATCGATAGAGTCTTTATTTCTCAGAATGTTGAATTGAGCAGTGAGAATGGAGGTTTCCGAAAAAATCTAAAAGGTAAGGTAATTAGGATAAGTCCTCAGGTAAAACAAAGAAAAGTTTTATCTACTGATCCAACAGGGGATGCTGATTCGCGAATTATCGAGGTATTAGTAAAACTAGATCAAGATTCTATAGATACTGTACAAAATTATGCAGGAATGAAAGTGATTGCAAAATTTATTCCCTAATGAGTTTTTCTTTTTTAAAATTCAGGAAAATCCCATTAGCTTGGTTGTTATTAACTAGGCAACCACTAAGGTTGGCAGTTGCTATTGCAGGAATTAGTTTTGCAGGGATTTTGATGTTTATGCAATTAGGTTTCAGAGATGGTTTATTTGATACGAGCGTAACTATTCATAAGCTTTTAGATGCTGACTTAGTTTTGATAAGTCCCAGATCAAAAAGTTCTATAAGTATGAGTGGATTCCCAAAAAGAAGGTTGATTCAAACTCTTGCAGTAGAAGATGTTGAAAAAACTGCTCCCGTCAATCTAAATTATTTACTTTGGAGAAATCCCGAAAATCTTAAAACTAGATCGATACTAGCACTAGGTTTTAATCCCTCCGATTCACTTCTTTTAGATGATGGCTTCTCAAAAAAAGCTTATAAATTAAGAAATCCATCAAGAGTTCTTTTTGACAAACTTTCTAGACCTGAATTTGGACCAATTGAAGAATGGTTTTTATCAGATCAAAAAGTTGAAACTGAGGTTGCTGGAAAAAGAGTAATTGTTGAAGGTCTAGTTGAGTTGGGTCCATCTTTTGGTGCAGACGGAAATTTGATAACTAGCAGAGAAACCTACTTAAGACTTTTTCCTGCAAATCCTCCTGGAAGTATAGAAATTGGGTTGGTAAAGCTTAAAAAAGGATCTGATCCCGAATTTATTTCAAGAATTTTAAATAACTCTCTCCCTAATGATGTAAGAGTTCTTACAAAAAATCAATTTATAGAATTTGAGAAGAATTATTGGAAAAATAGTACTGCAATAGGTTTTATATTTAGTTTGGGAGCTTTGATGGGTTTTGTTGTAGGGTGTGTGGTTGTTTATCAAATTCTTTATAGTGACGTTACAGACCACCTACCAGAGTACGCAACCTTATTGGCGATGGGATATAGACTTAAGTCTCTTTTCTTTGTAGTAGCTA
>QCKZ01000049.1 GCA_003214975.1 Prochlorococcus sp. AG-412-C21 | reverse complement strand
GTGCAAGGCGTAATCTCAACTTATGACTATAATCTTAGCGAAGCAAGGGAGGCATTATAAAGATGGGTTTCTTTGAGTCAGACATAGTTCAAGAAGAAGCTAAAAAGCTTTTTACAGATTACCAAGAACTTATGAAACTTGGTTCTGATTATGGAAAATTTGACAGAGAAGGAAAAAAGATGTTTATAAAAAGAATGGAATCTCTTATGGATCGTTATAAGGTTTTTATGAAGAGATTTGAATTGTCTGAAGATTTTCAGGCCAAAATGACAGTAGAACAATTAAAGACACAGTTAAGTCAATTTGGAATTACTCCTGATCAAATGTTCGATCAGATGAATAAAACCTTAATAAGAATGAAGGATGAACTTGATAAAACTTCTTAAATTTAACGGTTAAAGCTTCATGTCAGATAATTTAATATTGCCATCATGGCTCTCAAGAGGAATAGAAGAATATTTCCCAAGTAAGGAAACAGATCAAACTTTTTCGGAGATAATTGATCATGCGAAAAAAAATAATAAAAAATTAAGGGTTAAACTCGGAATCGATCCAACTGGAACAGATATTCATCTTGGGCACAGCATATTGTTCAAAAAACTTAGGGCATTTCAAGATAATGGACATGTTGCAGTTTTAATTATTGGAGATTTTACTGCTCAAATTGGAGATCCAACTGGAAAAAACAAAACAAGAGTGCAGTTATCGGAAAAACAAGTTAAGGAAAATGCAAAAACTTACTTAACCCAGCTAGGAATGGGTAAACCAGCTAATGAATCTATTTTAGATTTTGATTCAAAAGATAGAATAGAAATTAGATATAACAGTGAATGGTTAAAAGGACTAGATCTTAATTCGATAATTGAATTAATGGGGAGTGCAACAGTTAGTCAAATGCTTGCTAAGGAGGAATTTAATAAAAGGTACACTTCACAAGTTTCAATTGCTTTGCATGAATTCTTATATCCATTATTACAAGGTTACGATTCGGTGGTTGTCCAATCAGATATTGAGCTTGGAGGGACAGATCAGAAATTTAATATTGCAATAGGAAGAGATCTTCAAAGGTATTTTAAACAAAAACCTCAGTTTGGTATTCTGTTGCCAATTTTGACAGGTTTAGATGGCATAAAGAAGATGAGTAAATCTGAATTTAACACCGTCGGTTTGACTGATGATCCACTTTCAATGTATTCAAAATTAGAAAAAGTACCCGACGATATAATACCTACCTATTTTGAATTACTTACTGAATTAGATTTAAGTTTGCTTGAAAAATCAAATCCTCGTGAATTACAGAGAAGAATGGCTTTAGAAGTTACTATTTTATTCCATGGGACTGAAGAAGCATTAAAAGCGCAATCAAACTGCGAAAAATTATTTCTTGGACACAAAGAAAAAGTTGGAGAAATTCCAGAAATTTCATTAAAAGAGATTGTTTTTCCAGTAAAGTTTTTTTACTTGCTAAGTGCTCTAAAACTTTTCAAATCAAGCAGCGAATCCAAAAGATCTATTAAAGGTGGGGGAGTAAAAATTGATAGTCAGAAAGTAATAAATCCTGATTTAGTTTTTGATTCAAAAAATGAATTAGAGGGGAAAATTTTACAAATTGGAAAAAAAATAATTAAGAGGTTTGGAAACTAAAAATTGATGAATAACGGATTTAACTCAGAAGATAAAATAATATTGGCAATTGATGGGCTAGATGTAAACCAAGCAAAATTACTTCTAGAAAAATGTCCCAATATTAAGTGGGTAAAAGTTGGTTTAGAGCTTTTTGTTAGGGAAGGTCCAAGAGTTATTGAAATTTTAAAAAGTTTAAATAAAAAAGTTTTTTTAGACTTAAAATTTCATGATATTCCAAATACCATGAGTGCAGCATGTTTCCAAGTTTCAAAATTAGGGGTTGATATTATTTCTATTCATGCTTCAGCAGGTCTAAAAGCTCTTAAGGATTCGAAAAAAGCATCTTTAGAAGGAGCCTACTCAGTCAGAGTAAAACCTCCATTTGTTGTTGGAATCACTGTTTTAACAAGCTTTTCTCTTAAAGATTTTCAAACTGATCTTGATAGAAATAATTCAATTGAAGAAAATGTATTGAGACTTGCAAAGTTGTCTTTTGATGCTGGATTAGATGGATGTGTCTGTTCCCCTTGGGAGGTAAAAATGTTGAGATCTATTTATAAGGACAATTTTGAACTAATTACACCAGGTATCAGGTTAAAGATTGAGAATAAAGATGATCAAAATAGAATTATGACTCCCCATGAAGCTATTGATAATGGCGCTTCTAAATTAGTCATTGGTAGATCAATATCAAAAGCTATAGATCCTAATAAAGCTCTAAAAGAAATATTTGAATCTATTAATTCTGGTTGATTTTGGATTCTTCTCCCTTGAGCAATCTTTTTATGTTTGTTCTATGTTTCCAGATTACTAATAATGCCACAATTAAACTTATGAAAAAGTATGAGTGCATAAAATTGCCGAGGTAAAAAAACATAAAGATAGGAAGTAAGAATGCAGCGGAAATACTGGATAAAGAAACAAATTTAGTTTTTGTTAGGACTATTAAAAAAATCCCAAGAGCCGCTAGTCCAACTTTCCAGGAAAGAGCTAAAAACATACCTAATCCAGTCGCAACAGCTTTCCCTCCTTTACCTCTGAGCCATATTGGCCAAATATGTCCTGAGATAGCTGATATGCCTGCTATAACTTCTATTAATCCTTGAGCTGTGTAATATTGAGCAATTTTTACTGCAATAAGGCCTTTCCCAACGTCAACGATAAATACAAAAAGTGCCGGCCATTTCCCAACATTTCTTAAGACATTTGTGGCACCTGTAGATCCAGAACCTATAGTCCTTAAATCTATATTTTTAAGATATTTTCCAATTAAAAAACCTGTAGGAAGTGAACCTAAAAGATAACTTGTAAAAATTATTAAGATATTCATAAAGATTAGTTTAATTCAAGATCATCGTAAATTTCACTATCTGAACCAGCAAATGCAACCCATAATGGGAACTGAAGTATTGGAATTTCAACAGATGTTTCTGCTGCATCAATAATAATAAATGGTAATTCTTCATTTGCTTCTAATCTGTCAGCTCTTTCGATGACACCTTCAGGCCTTTCAAAAAGAACAATCCCACTATTAGGTCCAAAGTCATCTCTTGTGAGACCAAGTGAATCTTGAAGAATTCTTCTCCATTCTCCTAATCGTTCAGGCTGAGAAGCTAAAATAAGAGTCTGAAACTGATCTCCATATAATTCGCCAAGAATAGATATTAAACCAGCAGATAACAAGGCATTTTTTTGTCGAGATCCTCTACTTTCAAGAGAACCTCTTCCACCCATATTAAAAAACCAATCACTCATGATTTCTATATCTGATGAATCAAGACTTCGTCTTAATTTCCAAGGTTCAGCATAAAAATCAGGTTGTTCCGTGAAAGTTGAAAAGCAGCTATTTATAATCTGTTCATCGGGCTTAAATGTTTCAGAAAGAGCAGGAACATTAACAACATTGTTTGCGCTATTGTCTTGCTTTTTTTCATCAAGTGGAGATGGCTTTACGATTATTGGTTGAGAAACTAATTCAAGTTTTTCAACGTTTTGTGAAAGGTTCTGCAAAGCCCCAGTTAAGTACTCTTGAAAACCTTTAACTCTTTTAGCGATATTATCTGACTGTCCGGTAAAATTTGACTCAATATCTTTTTCTAATTCATTTTTTTTTGTTTCTAACTTTTTTATTTCTTTAAATAAAGAGTCTTTTTTTGAAATGAGATCGCTAAAAATCTCATTAGAAATTTCATCAAACGATTTGTTTGATTTGTCGTTTTTTGAAGCAATTCTTTTATTTTGCGTTGTATTTTTCTTACTAATTTGTTTAGTTTTATCTTCTGAAATTGACTTATCTAGTATTGGTTCCTTCTCAGGATTATTGTTTGAAATTTCTGTATTGGTCATTTAAATAATTTTGATGATTAAGCAAAAACTAAATTTAGGAATTTTTAATTTCCAGAGCGTCAACTTTTTTTAAGAGTTCATCTTTTAATTGCTTTGGATTAAATAATATTGGTAATAAATGAGGGCTGGACTTTTCTCTAAAATAAAAAATACCTGGTATTACAGGAAAAAAGAATTTCCATGATATCCAGTTCTTGAATGGAAAAGTTCTAATCTCTTTTCCTAATTGTAAAACGATAAAATCATCATTTGTTATTTTTATTCTTAAGGTGAATG
>QCKZ01000048.1 GCA_003214975.1 Prochlorococcus sp. AG-412-C21 | reverse complement strand
CCATTAAAATGTTAAGTCATGTTTATTTTAAAGATGGATCAGCAGATTGTCCGTAAGAAAATTTCTCAACCTCAGCAACATCTGGTGATGGTTCCTTTATTCCGCAAACATCTTTATACATAATTTCGTATTCAAGAGCTGATCTTTGCCAACTAAACTCTTGGCACATAGCTCTTTTTTGTAGTAGTTGCCAACTATCTTTATGCCTGAAGGCCTCCCAAGACCTTACTAGAGAAGTGTAGAAATCTATAGGTTCAAAGCGGTCAAAGCAAAAACCTGTACCACGGTTATTTTCTGGGTCATGAGGTAAAACCGTGTCAACTAAACCTCCAACTCGCCTAACTATTGGAATAGATCCATATCTCATTGCAAGGAGTTGACTAATCCCACAAGGTTCGAATCTACTTGGCATTAAGAATGCATCAGAGCCACCATAGATAAGCCTTGATAAAGAATCATCATATGTAAGGAATACTGAAAATCTACCGGGGTAATCTAAAGCTAGTTGCCATAAACCAGACTCTAAATATCTATCTCCAGTCCCTAAAACAGCTATTTGCGAATCTGTATATGATAAAAGTCTTCTTGAAACTTGTAAAAGTAAGTCAACTCCTTTCTGATCAACCAACCTACTAACCATCCCTAAAAGGTATTTTTTAGTATTAACTTCAAGACCCATTTCTCTCTGAAGAATTTTCTTATTTTCTAGCCTATTTTCTAAATTCTTAGTACTAAATTGTGCTGGCAAAACAGGGTCTTTGGCTGGATTCCATTCATCTAAATCTATGCCATTTAGAATACCCCTTAATTTACCAGATATGTAATTAAGTAATCCTTCAAGGCTTTCCCCGTATTCATGGGTTTTAATTTCATCCGCATAAGTTGGAGAAACAGCATTCACTCTATCTGCGTACAACATTGCCGCAGCCATAGTGTGGTCTCCATGCATATACCAAGGACACCATGTCATTTTATCTAGCTTCCATCTCCAGGGGCCTTGATATTTTAAATTATGAATTGTGAAAACAGTGCTAATTTCAGGGTCCTGATGCATCCATACTGGAATCATTCCAGTGTGCCAATCATGGCAATGGAGAACTTGAGGTTTCCAGCAATTCCATGCAAATTCTGCAGTAGCACTAGCAAAAAATGTAAAGCGCCAATCCTCGTTCTCACCTCCGTATATTTGATCAGAGTCAAATGTTGGATGACCAACTAGGTAAATCACATAATTATGTATTGGATGTTTTGCTTCATAAACAGCAAAATCAGTCCCCATAGTATTGGCTCTGAAAACTGGTTCATTCGAGACCTGTAACAGGCTCCATAATTTCCCATAACCTGGAATTATTACCCTTACATCGTGACCAAGTTTTATCAAAGATGGAGGCAACGAACCAACAACATCTCCCATACCTCCAACTTTAATCATTGGAGCACATTCAGCAGCGGCAAGAAGAATTCTCATTGATAGTTATTTAAAAAGGTCTTTTGAAAAAATCAACTAGGAAGTCCACTTATAGTCAGAAAAATCAGGTGGACGTTTTTCAAGAAAGGCATCTCTACCTTCTTGAGCTTCTTTAGTCGAATAAAATAATTGAGTTGTGTATCCAGACAATTCTTGAATACCAGCAATTCCATCATTCTCCGCATTGAATGAAGCTTTAAGAATACGAATAGCAGTTGGACTATTTCGTAAAATCTCTCTTGCCCAGATTACACCCTCAGCTTCTAATTCTTCAATCTTTGTAATTGCATTTATCAAGCCCATCTTTAGAGCTTCCTTAGAATTATATTTTCTACATAAAAACCAAATTTCCTTTGCTTTTCTTTGACCAACAAGTCTAGCCAAATAACTAGAGCCAAATCCCGCATCAAAGCTACCAACTCTTGGACCTGTTTGACCAAATATTGCATTCTCGGAAGCGATACTGAGATCACAAATCAAATGAAGAACCTGACCTCCTCCGATTGCAAAACCTGGGACTAAGGCGATTACCACTTTAGGTAAACTTCTAATTAATCTTTGAAGTTCAAGTACATTTAATCTCTGCTTTCCCTCATCATTTTCATATCCATTCTCACCTCTAACACTCTGATCTCCCCCAGAGCAAAAAGAATAAATACCTTTCTTATCAGGACCCGCACCTGTAAAAAGAACTACTCCAATACTGTCATCATTTCTCACAACATTAAATGCATCAATAAGCTCATCTACAGTTTGAGGTCTAAATGCATTTCTTTTATCAGGGCGATTAATTGCGATTCTCGCAATCCCCTCATCTGATATATGAAACAATATATCTTCATAAGATTTACATTGTGACCAATTTAGAGTTGTTTTCCCAGGTAAGATGTTCATGAATACTAATTATTCGAAAATAGAAAATAAATAAATTTAATTGCCAATAATTTTTTCTAGCAGAATATTTTTTTCACTAATTTCATTTTCCGGATCAATATCAACCTTAATTATTACAGATTTCCGGATAGAAATGCTCCATTCGAATGCCTCTCGTAATTTTTTAAAATTTGTCACGGTTGTAAACTTTACTTGATAAGCTTCTGCTAGTTTTTGCCATTCGATTTCTTTAGGCATAAGAAATAGTTTTTTCAACTCATCTTCTTGGAGATTTTTCTTATAAATACGATTAAATATATTTCCTCCATTATTATTTATTAAAAGGATTGTTAAATTTAAGTCAATAGAGTTTTCAATAAGCCAGCCATTTATATCATGAACGAAAGCCAAATCTCCAGTCACAAGAAGTAGAGGATTTTTAATTCTAGAAATTCCTAATGCAAGGGATAAAGTGCCGTCTATTCCAGAAGCTCCCCTAAAGCTGAAACAATTTCTTGTTAAAGTACAATTCTCAGAAAATGTAAGCCAATCTCTAATTGGGCTACTCGCTGAAAGCATAATAGGATTCTCAGCTGGCCAAATTTTTGGTATGAGATTGGCAAGCTTATACTCAGTAATTTGATTATTAATTGTGACTTTCTCTTTTAAAATTTTCTTAATTTGTTCACCCTCGTCCATTAGATAAAGGGCTAAAGGAGTTAGAGACTTTTTGTTTATTTGATTAATTGATAATTCTGATAAAAATTGATTAACAAAATTCGTCAGCCCAAACTCATATTCAAATGATTTTTTTATAGGGTCTAAAGTTCTAAAGTTTTTTTCTTTAATAAGAATTTGTATACCTTCGAAAATTATTAAAAACTTCTCTAAATCAATAGAGGATGACATTGGACCAAGCCTCAAAAGTTGATGGCAATTGATCAAATTTTTATTTTTTCTTAAGACTAATTCCCAATTCACAACTAAACCTCTCAAGTCAGAATAAACTCCTGAAACAGGATCAGCAAACACTGGCCAACCAGTAATTTCTTGTAATTTTTCTAAAGATTGATTAAAAGACGACAAGTCATTTATGGACCCTTGATATGGACCTACCAAAATAATGCCTGATTCATCTAAATTTAAACTTTTTGAAATTTCTAAGAATTTGTTTTTATCAAATTTTATTTCACTTTTTTGAAAGATATATTTTTTCTTTAAATAAATCCTCTCAAAAATATCTAAAACATTTTTCTTATTAAAAGAAGAAATATCTAGAGGCTTATCTATCGGAACATTTAAATGGATAGGACCAGGGAAGGTGGATATTTGTTTCTCAATAATTCGCACTAAATTTAAAATTTCATTATCTTCTGTTTCATGAAGTCCATTAAGATTTGTACTTAAAACTCTTCTGCAGACTGAACTCAAAAAATCTTCTTGATTTACTGTTTGATTAGCCCCACAATCTTTTAACCTTAAAGGTCTATCAGCCGTAAGAAATATAACCCCTTTACAAGATCGGTCAGCCTCAACTGCTGCTGGCAATAAATTACTAACGGCAGTTCCAGAAGTGGTTATAACCAAAGAAAGATTACCGGATGCAGCAGATATCCCAAGAGAGTGGAATCCTGCTGATCTCTCATCTATTGAATTAAATATATTTATCAATCCTAATTTATTTAATTCTCCAGCAGCTATTGCTAAAGGCGCTGATCTACTACCTGGACAGAGTATTAGATTCTCAACTCCTATTTTTATAAGAAGATTTAAAAGCTGTATACTTCTAAGAAAATTTTTGCATTCAATAGATGATGTCATAATTTATATAAATGCTTTGAGATTTTTCCTTAAAACTGAATTAAATAAAACATGTCCTCAACTAAAGAAAAAAGAAATTCAATAATAAAGGATTTAAAAAATCTTTTAATTTGGATATCAATTGCTTTAATTATACGATGGCAGGTTATAGAGCCAAGGTGGATTCCATCAGGTTCAATGCTTCCCACTCTTCAAATACAAGATAAAATTCTTGTTGAGAAAGTAACCCCTAAAATTACATCCAAATCAAATCTTTATAAATTTAAAAAT
>QCKZ01000047.1 GCA_003214975.1 Prochlorococcus sp. AG-412-C21 | reverse complement strand
ATATTAGTTTTATATGTCCATTATGAAGATTACCCATTGTTGGAATGAAGTTAATATCACTATTTATATTTCTCCTCCAATTCTCTATTTCTTCAGTTTTCCTTATTATTACTTTCTTCACTTTGTTTTTTAAAAAATAAATCTATTTGATAAATAATTACTGGACAAAAGCAATCTTCGGAGGAATATCTATATATGGAAAGTCTATCATTTTTATTTCATGGATTACAAAACTTCAGGCGTTGATATAGAAGCTGGGCGAGAATTTGTTTCCGAAATTAAACAGGCAGTTGAAGGAACTCATACATCTAATGTGATTGAGGGTATTGGTGGGTTCGGAGGTTTATTTAGAATTCCTCTCGATAGTTGTAAAAAACCAGTCCTAGTTTCGGGAACTGATGGTGTTGGAACAAAATTAGAATTAGCTCAAAGTAAAAACTTTCACTTTGAGGTTGGTATTGATTTGGTTGCTATGTGCATGAATGATATTATTACGAGCGGTGCAAAACCTTTATTTTTTCTGGATTATATTGCTACTGGCAAGCTTGATAAGAAACAACTATTGCAGGTTGTTCAGGGAATTTCATATGGCTGTGGAGAAAATAATTGTTCATTATTAGGCGGAGAAACTGCTGAAATGCCAGGATTTTATTCAAAGAATAAATATGATTTGGCAGGATTTTGTGTTGGTATAGTTGATGAGGATCAGCTTATTAGTGGCAAAAGAGTATCTGAAAATGATTTAATAATTGCTTTAAAAAGTAATGGAGTCCATAGTAACGGATTTAGTTTAGTAAGAAAAATAATTCAAAACAATAATCAAATAGATAAAGAGTTTGAAAAAGTTTCACACTTAAATTTTTATGATGAATTATTGAAACCTACAAAAATCTACAATAATGTAATTAACCAAATATTATCTGAGGATATAGAAATTAAGGCAATGTCTCATATTACTGGTGGAGGAATTCCAGAGAATCTTCCAAGATGTATTCCTTCTGATTTTATTCCATATATAGATATCAATTCTTGGGATATACCAATATTATTTAGATTTTTAAAAGAAAAAGGGATGATTCCTGAAAAAGATTTTTGGAATACTTTCAATCTTGGAGTAGGATTTTGTTTGATTATTGATGAAAAATTTAAAGATTCAATATTAAATATTTGTAAGGATCATGATATCCATAGTTGGGAGATTGGAAAGATAGTTCGCAAAAATAATTCAAAAATTAATAAATTTTTGCCTGAAATTATTACTTAAATTTTTATCAGTAAAGTTTTTGAATTTTAAAAATTTCTTTTTGTACACAAATGAAAAAGTTACGTGTAATATAATACCATTACAGCCGAGTTATATCGGAAGTTTAAGTATTAAGATTTAACCTTTAATTCAATGCCTTTTGCAAATAATCAAAGAATTACACGTAGACGTAGTTCAGCTGGCCCGACACCTCCCAAAAGACCACTTGGTAATAACTCTGATTCTGGTTCTCGACAGGCCCAAGGACCAAGGCCTACTTTTTTGACATTAAGGGATCATGGAAAAGTTTTCGTGGCTGATTTACCTAACTTATCCGATGGGCAATTAGCTCATATCAGTAAAGAAGCTAATGAAGTCTTAAATAGTTTGGCAAAAAGGCTTAGTGATCTTGAAAATGAGCCTAATACTAGCAATCCTGAAAATGACACGCTGATAAAAGCCTCTACCAAAAGAGATGTCACACTTAGGTTTATTAAATCCATAGAGGAAGAACAAGAACATAGAAAGAATAATCCTGCATTGAGAGATGCTGCTTCTGAAGATAATATTTCGATACTGGCTGGTGCGATAAGATGTGGAGAGACAAGATTAATTGATCACGTTTTTTTAATGAAAAGAAGGCCAATTATTGCAATTGATGGCCCTGCAGGGTCAGGTAAAAGTACTGTTACAAAGTTAATAGCAAAGAAACTTAAACTTTTATATTTAGATACTGGAGCAATGTATAGGGCATTGAGTTGGTTCTTAATAAAAGAAAATATTGATTATAAAAAAGAAAAAAAATTGCAGAATATTCTGAAAGATATTTCTATTGTGTTCAAGTCAAATGAAAATTCAAATCAGGATGTTTTTATTAATAACTACTGTGTTACTGAAGAAATCAGGTCGCAAGCGATAAGTTCCATTGTGTCTCAAATTTCCTCAATTAAAGAACTGAGAAAATTCTTAGTAGAAGAACAAAGAAAAATTGGAGAATCAGGCGGACTTGTAGCTGAGGGAAGAGATATAGGAACTACTGTTTTTCCTGATGCAGAACTTAAAATATTTTTAACTGCAAGCATCGATGAAAGAGCAAAAAGAAGACAATCTGACAAACAAAGTAAAGACTCTCAAGAAATAGACCTTCATACATTAAAGGAACTTATCAAGAAAAGAGATTTTGAAGATTCTAATAGGGAAATTTCACCTCTAAAAAAAGCGAATGACGCAATAGAAATTATTACTGATGGATATTCAATTCATGAAGTCGTAGATAAAATTATTGATCTTTATAATGACAAGATTCCTAAAGAGACCCAGATCCAATAAATTCAAGAAATACTCTCCAAGAAGCCGCTTACAGAGTCTTCTAAAATATCAAGGACATAATCAAATCCCTCATCACCCCCAAAATATGGGTCTGGAACTTCTTGCTCATTAAAAATAGATCTAAAATTTTGTATTTTTTTAATTGATGCAAAATCAGTTGAAGATGTTCTATTTTTAAGATCTTGAATATTTCTAAAATTTGAGTCGTCCATAGCAAGAATATAGTTAAATTGGTCAAAATCTTTGCTAGTAATTTGACGCGCCCTACTTAAGATATTTATAGCTCTTCTTTCTGCCGCAATTCTCATTCTAGAGTCAGCTTTTTTGCCAATATGCCAACTCCCAGTTCCAGCAGAATCTACAATAAAGGCATCAGTTAATCCTTTCTTTTCAAGTAAACTTATAAAAATAGCTTCTGCAGCAGGAGACCTACAAATATTTCCCAAACATACAAAAAGAACAGAAATTTTTTTCATATGAATTCAAATTTACACGATTATAAGACTTTTAAGTAGTAAATAAAACTTCTTTAATTAAAGATTCAGTAAATTCCTTTCCAAACAAACTCGATAACATTGGCCTTGCGGGATCGTTATCTCTTCTATATTTCAAATAATTGTTTTGACCATTTATTAATTCTTTTTGCAGATCCATATTAGCTTCCTTGCTTTCGAAAAGAATTTCCAAATACAAAGTTAGATATTCTTTAAATGAATTATAAAGCTGATTAGCAATTAAAAAATCACTCCTTTCTTCTTTTGGTAATTTTGACCAGATTACTCCTGGAGAAAAAAATCTAGCTACGTCTGGAGACATTTTTTCAGCTAACGGGAGTAATGAATGACAACGAGTTTTGAGTTTTATAAGTTTTTCTAATAACTCATTATTATATTGATTTTCTATTGTTAATGAAGGCTGGAAATCTAATACTAATAAATGACTATTGGGTAAAGAAACAAAATCTACTCCAAAAAATGGAACGTTATAAATAGTATTTGGAATAATTAAAAAATTTAAAACAGAATAATTTGGACTATTAATACAAACTGCTCTTGCAAATTGAATTCTTTCTTTATGCGTTACGCCCCAAGTAGAAAGATTCACATTTTTTTTTGATTTTTTTGAACCATAAGTTGAATCTTTGTAAGAATATTCAGAGGGTATTATTTTTTCTAAACAGTTATATTTACTTAAATTATTAATTAAATTTTTTAGAAAATTATGCCATTTCCAGTCTGGTCTATAAAAAATAGTATCTTGTATTAACATTCAATGAATAACCTCATTATTTAATGTAAAAAGAAATTGATTAATAAATCGTTTTGTCCATTGTTCTCCAAAAAAAGATTTAAACAATTTATCTGCAGGGTCTTTTTCTAAACTGTATTTATCATATTTAATTTGATTAATCTTTATTTCTTCTGCATTTAAAAATTGATTAACAGGATTCAATTTATAAATGTTCAAATAATTATTTACAAATAAATGGAATATATCATTTAAATCTCTATCAAGGTTTAATTTATTTCCTCTACAAATAATCACCCATGGGGAGAAATACTTTTTTGAATCATAGATATTCTTCATTTTATTATTATCAAATGCAGAATATTTTTTCTTAATACTACCTAAACTTGAACAATATTTCTCAAGATACTTGCCTTCTTGAATTAACGGTTGATAATCGAGAATTGCTAATAACTTTTGAGAAGTTCCAAACCATAAAATATCAGCTCCTAGGATAGGCACTTCACTATCAAAATTAGGATATGCGACCGTATTAAAGACTTGCAGTTTTTTGCCACCGTCTAATCGGGTTATTCGCCACTTTCTATATTCGGGAGATGTAAAAAGCCAATTTTTAATAATATAATTTGAGTCTTTATTTTGATTTTCTTTGAATTCGCTAGATATTTGC
>QCKZ01000046.1 GCA_003214975.1 Prochlorococcus sp. AG-412-C21 | reverse complement strand
TACACCTTTCAATAGAAAAGAACCCAAGAGTCTCGTTCCAAACTGCAGAAGTTACTATTTTTGCAAATGGTACTGTAATTAGAGCTGAAGAAAAAACTGACAATCTATACTCAAGCATTGATTTAGTTTCAAATAAACTTTGTAGAAAATTACGTAAATACAAAGAAAGAAACAATAAAACAATTCATAATAATCAATTTAAAAATAAAGACTCTTTCCCAATCGTCAGTGAGGAATCAAGCTTTTCAGAAAAAGAGGCTAGTCTGCCTGAGCCATCTATAAAAAATAAATACTTTGAAATGACTCCAATTTCATCAGAAGAAGCAAGAAAACAATTAGATCTAATTGATCATGATTTTTATGTTTTTAGAAATAAGAAAAATAATGAACTTCAAGTTATATATAAGAGGAATCATGGAGGTTATGGACTTATTCAATCTAAATAACTTTTAAATGCCCAATATTGAATATGAATTAAACGAGAAAATTCATGCAATTATTATTAATCCCTATCTAAGCTGGGAAGATTTCTGTGAGAATTGCGATTTAATAAAAAAATATAATATCAAGAATATTTCTACTTCACTGAATTATTTATCTGATTTTAAAAACCGTTTGAGTAATTATAGGATAAACATAAATGCACTCATTTCTTACCCTTTAGCAGATTTACCAGTTTCATTTATTGAAGAATTAGTTTGTTTTGCAAAAGATAAAGGTGCAAACA
This sequence comes from Prochlorococcus sp. AG-412-C21, assembly GCA_003214975.1. GTDB lineage: Bacteria > Cyanobacteriota > Cyanobacteriia > PCC-6307 > Cyanobiaceae > Prochlorococcus_A. The sequence goes on along the minus strand of QCKZ01000046.1, from coordinate 3,945 downwards.
GAATTGAATATATCCCAAACTTTATCAATTTATCCAAAAGAAATTTAGAAATTTTCGCTGCTGAAATTGAGCAAGTTAAGTTATCTGGGCTACCACTTTCAATAATCATAAATAAATCAAAACTACAAGAAGAAGTTTTTATTAATGCGATAGAAATATGTTTGGAATTAGGAATAAAACATTTTCAATTCGGGGACGGGTTTGGGTCTCCTCTTACATCTAATGATGTCACCGAAATACTAAAAATAACAGGCTCACAAAATCAAATCAAAGTTGTAGGTGGTATAAAAAAACTGACGCAAGTAATTGATTTGTTTGATAATGGAATTAGTTGCGTGGGAACTTCCAATTTTTGTGAAATTTTTGAAGAATTAAACGTTATTTAAATGTCTGGTTCTGGTGAGTGCAGATTAAAAGGTCTCTGTATTAAAGCTTCTCCATTAGGCGAGAATGATAGATTAATAACTATCCTTACCGATGAGCAAGGGATTGTTAGATTAGCGGTACCTGGTGCTAGGCGTCCTAAAAGTAGTCTTGCCGCAGCTAGTCCTTTAACATATTTAAGTCTGCAGATTTTTGGGAAAAGAAATCTTAAATCTGTACGTCAAATTAAAATATTAAAAAGCTATTCTGGCCTAGGGAAAAATATTGAATGTCTTGCAGCCGCACAAGCAATAACTGAATTAACATTTTTATTAGTAGGTAATAATGACAAGCAACAAGACTATTTATCTTGCGTTCTTGCACATCTTGATAGGATTTATTTATATAAAGAGTCTCAAGAAGAAGATATTAAAATGCTCTCAATGAGTATTCAATCTTTAATCCATCTATTAGCCATCGGGGGTATTAATTTACCAATTCATCATTGTTGTAAAACTGGAGAACCTATTATTCCACCTTTAGGAAATTGGGAATGGAGTTGTTATTATTTGCCAAGTGAAGGCTTTTCATCCATAGAAGATCCTCAAAGTAATCTAAAAATAAATGCATCTGAAGTTGCTCTATTACAGAGACTTCTTTTCCCAGAATTACCAATAAAATCTAATGGGGAGTTGTTGGGTCCAAAAAAAGTCTGGCTTAAAATATTATTCATTATTGAGACATGGATCTCTACTCAATTAGAGAAGGATCTATCTTCACTAAAAATGTTGAGAGAAATATATAGTTAGCATTTTCATGAAGCATTAAAAAATTTAAAAAATATGATCATGGCGCCTTTGCCTGTTAACTTTATAAATAGTTAATTCAATTAATGTGGTTCATATTGCCTGGTTGGGAAAAAAATCCCCTTTTTGTGGAAATGTAACTTACGGTAATTCAACAACTAAGGAATTAAAGGCCAGAGGGCATAAAATTAGTTTTATTCATTTCGACAATCCCTCTAGTTCAAATTCATCAAACCCATTATTTCTTGCGAATGATCCTGAAGTAAGTCTCCCATATTTAATCAAGTCCCAAGTTTATACCATCCCTTCTCCACGAGCAGAAAGAGAGCTAAGGCTATCGTTAGAAAGATTGAAACCAGATATAGTACATGCAAGTCTAACTTTATCTCCATTAGACTTTAGACTCCCAGAGCTTTGTAATGAAATTAATGTCCCACTTATAGGAACTTTTCACCCCGCATTTGACGCAAACAATAGAAATTTAACAGCAAGCACTCAACAACTTACATATCAACTTTATGCTCCCTCTCTAGCTAAATTCGATAAAATAATCATTTTTTCAGAACCTCAAAAAAATGTTCTTGAGAAATTAGGAGTACCTAAAGAAAAACAAATAATTATTCCAAATGGGGTTGATGAAAATATTTGGAAACCTTTTTGCGAAAGAAATAAGAAATATAATGAGGTAAAAAACAAACTAGGAAATGAAAGAATCTTTTTGTATATGGGAAGGGTTGCCAATGAGAAAAATATTGAAGCACTCTTACGTTCATGGCGCCAATCAAAAAACAATAATTGCAAATTAGTTATTGTTGGAGATGGACCAATGAAGCCAACACTTGAAAATAGTTTTTCTGATCTTAGTAAAAAGAAATTAATTTGGTGGGGTGCCGAATTAGATTTAGAAACTAGGATAGCAATAATGCAAATAGCAGAAGTGTTTTTCTTGCCAAGCTTAGTAGAAGGTTTATCATTATCACTTTTAGAAGCAATGTCTACTAGTACTGCATGTATAGCCACAGATGCAGGTGCTGATGGTGAAGTTTTAAATAACGGTGCAGGAATAGTAATTTCAACTGATAATGTGGCTGCTCAACTCAAAACTATAATTCCAATCCTAGTAGAGCACCCTTCATTTACAAAAGATCTTGGTGGTAAAGCTAGAGATCGAGTACTTGAAAGGTATACAATTACTAAAAATATAAATTCACTTGAGAAAGTTTATATGGACTTAAAAGATAATTATAAAAACTAATTAAACTCTTTACTTCGATGACTAGCTGAAACTATTGATTCAATTAAAGCTGACCTTATACTCTTTTTTTCCAAAACCCTTAAAGCAGCAATAGTTGTTCCACCTGGAGAGGTTACTAAATTTTTAAGCTCGGAAGTAGTTAGTTTTTTTTCTTTAATTAAATTTACAGTGCCTAGTATCATCTCCATGACAAGTTCTTCTGAAAGTATTTTTGATAATCCACCGCTCAACCCACCATCACTTAATGCTTCTATAATTAAAGCAATAATTGCGGGGCCTGATGAAGTTAAAGCTAAAAATATATCAAGGTAATCTTCATTAAATTCGTAAATCTTACTGGTGTTTTCAAATAATTTTTTTGTAAATTGTTTCTGATCTTTTGTAAGATTCTCACCCCAAGCAATTCCCGTTAAACCCTTCCCAACAGTTATTGGAATATTTGTAACAACTCTCACACATTGATGGTTAGGGAATTTTTGAGTAAGTCTATTTATTGAAACTCCCGCAAGAATTGAAACTAACAAATTGTCCTTGGTTTTTATATTATCGGCCTCAGTTATATCTTTAAGATGTTGCGGTTTTACTGAAAGAAGTTTATATTTACAGTCCCAAATTATTTTTGAGTCTTCGGAACAAGATTTATATACATTTATACTATATTTATAATTCTCTTTTATATGTTTTAAACTTTTCTCTGAATTTACAACACAATAAACATTCTCTGGATGAATTAATTTTTTATCTAATATCGGAGTTATAATAGCATTTGCAATATTTCCAAAACCAATAATCGCAATTTTATCAGTCACTGATTAATCATGAATAAGCACTTAATTTGGAATCACCCCAGGCTGGTTCAGGAGCCGTGTTATTTTCAAAACTATATTGTGGTGTATTTTTAGGAGGCACATTAGAAGGAGAAGCTTCTTCAGGGAAAGAACTAGTTACATTTACACAACTTGGAGCAAAAAGAAAAATACTTTCACCTACTCTTTCTTGATGTCCATCAATTGCGTATGTACCCCCTGCGATAAAATCAACGGCTCTTTGAGCCTGATCAGGATCCATCATAGTTAAATTGAGAATTACAGTTTTTCTCTCTCTTAATGCTTGTATAGCTTGAGGCATCTCATCGAAACTTCTTGGTTCCATTAAGCTTACTTCTGAGGATGAATTTGAGATGCCAGGCATACCAACAACTTTTGATGATCTGTTGTTATTCATAAATTCGAATGGATTTGAATTTGCAATGGCATTAGAGTTTCTATGATTTTGCTTGAAATCATTAATATCATTCAATTCGTCCTCAGAGGCATAATCCAACTCATCAAAATCATCATCGAGATACTCATCCCCTGCAACAACTGCCTTTAATCTAGAAATAAGTGACACCTTTTAAATCCTCTTGAAATTGATTACTAAGGTCAGAAACCTTAATTAAGGTATTCATTTTTAAATGAATAAACTACCTATACTTAAATAACGTTACTTGCACCTTACTGCAAGTTAATAAATAAGATT
>QCKZ01000045.1 GCA_003214975.1 Prochlorococcus sp. AG-412-C21 | reverse complement strand
GAAGAAAAGATAATGAGGTATAGTTTAATTTTAATTTATTCAACTAATTAATATATTTTGTCTAAATGACGCTTCTTTAAGTTAGTTCTTTTTATATCGAATAAAATTTTACCATCCCTTATTCCAATAACTTTATCGAAATCGTTCAGCAAATCTAATCTATGTAATGCAACTAATGCTGTCTTTAGGGATTTTGTATTTTTTTTATCTACATTTTCTAGCAGCAGGCTTTTAATTGTTGTTATCAATTTGGGATCTAAATTATTAAAAGGCTCATCTGCAAGTAATATATTTGATCCTTGAATTAATGATCTAGCTATAGCCACCCTTTGTTTTTGTCCCCCAGATAGCTTTCTGATTTTTTTGTCGTAAATAGAGTTATGGAGTCTACATAATTGCATATATTTATGAGCCTTCTTAAAAGAACTTATATTTAGCAAGTTTTTAAAAGCGAAATAAAGATTATTTTCCGCTAGTAGTCCACAATTAACATTTTGTTCTGCTGAGAGATCTTCTATTAATCTTAAATCTTGCCAAATGGTTGTTATCTTGCATTTCTGCTTTCTATCTAATTCCTTGAAACTTTTATTGAATAATTTAACCTCACCTTGAGTTGGCTTGATAGTGCCATTAAGCACTGATATAAGAGTAGTTTTTCCTGAACCGCTTTTACCTAAAAGTGCAATTTTGTCCCCTGAATTAATTTTTAAATTTACTTTATTTAGAATTAGATTATTTTCGTATTTATAAGATATATTTTTTAATTCTAAGAGAGTATTATTCATTTAATTTTATTTAATTCCCTCCCGATTTCCTCTATATTTTTATACTGTTTTGCTTCTGCATTAATAAATCTTTTTGCATTAAACATATCTAAGATCTGTTTATGTGATTTTTGCTTTATATCTAAATTTAGAATTACTGATTTAAGTAGTTTTGTAAACCCTTCCCCGAATCTATTTTCAAGATCTCCTTGGGCCACCCAATGATAGTCAACATATTCTGGGGTGATCCAGAATAATTCTAAATTACTTGTTCTTTTGGGATTGTTTTTAAGATTGTTTTCCCAAACTTGTTTATTTAAAGCGCCAGCATCAAATGCCCCACTATTAACTAAAGCTATTGTTGCATCATGACTCCCACTAAAACCAGCTTTTTTACCTTTAAAGTGTTTAATTTCTACCCCTGCTTGATTTAAGAAATATTCTGGCATTAATCTTCCAGAAGTTGAGTTTTCAGAGCCAAAAGTAAATCTTAAATTCTTGAGTTTTTTAAGTCCTTTAATGTTTGAAATTGAGTTAAGTTCTAAATTTTTGTTTACTATAAAAACACTTTTAAATTCCTTATCGATATCTCTTTGAGCTATGACAATTGAATTAGGAGTTTGTAATCTTGCCTGAACTCCTGATAAACCGCCAAACCAAACTAAATCTAAATCTCTAGTTCTAAATCCTGTTACTGCTGCAACATAATTAATAACAGGAATGTATTTAACTTCTACATCTAGTTGTTTGGATAATTCTTTTGAAAATAAATTAAATCTTTTGTCCAAAACATCTTGGTTTTGATCAGGTATTGCACCAACTTTTAAAACTTTGGGATTTGAAAATACCGGTGATGAAAAAATAGAAAATAATAGAGATGTGCTTAGTAGCAAATTTTTAAAATTAAACATAATTACAGTTAAAATTAATAATATTCAGATATTGCTTTTCCTAACCTCTCTAGTCCATCTTTTATTTTAATCTCTGAAGCTGCACAAGACATTCTTATACATTCATCAGCCCCAAAAGCTTTTCCAGGTACAACAACTAATCCGTAATCTTGAAGTACTTTTTTGCAGAAATCAACAGAAGTAATTGAGTAGTTAGGTAATTTTGGAAATGCGTAAAATGCTCCATTAGGTTCTTGAATATAAATCCCATTTATATTTTTAAGGCCTTCATAGAGAAGTCTTCTTCTTTGATCATAACGGCTATTAATCATTAAGAAAAACTCATTATTTATTTTTAAAGCCTCCAAAGCACCTTTTTGAACAAAAGAACAAACATTACTTGTACTTTGACTTTGTAATGCTGCGGATGCTTTGATCACATCTTTGGGACCTACTAAATAACCTATTCTCCAGCCAGTCATGGCCCATCCTTTCGCAAACCCATTTATTATAAAAATTCTCTCTTTTAAGTCATTTGCTAATGAAGATAAACTGTAGTGATTAAATTCTTTTTTTAGGATCAGCTCGTAAATCTCATCAGAAAGAATATTGATATTTGGATTTTCTCTAACTATATCAGCAATTTGCAATAACTCTTTCTTTGACATTACTCTCCCAGTGGGGTTGTTGGGAGAATTGATAATTATAAATTTAGTTTTTGAAGAGATTTTAGACTTCAAATCTTTTATATTAATTCTAAATCCATCTTCAGCAGAGGAATTTGTAAAGATTGGCTTTCCACCAGCCAACCTAACCATCTGGGGATAACTTAGCCAGTATGGAGCAGGAATGATAACTTCGTCTCCGTCATTTAATAAAACTTGGAAAAGATTATATATAGCTTGTTTAGCTCCATTTGTGACCATTACATTTTCAAATTCAATATCTAAATTGTTTTGAATTTGAAGCTTACTTGCAATTGCTTTTCGGAGATCTAAATTTCCCGCAGCAGGTCCATACTTGGTAAATCCATCAAATATAGCTTTACTTGTAGCCTCTATAACTTCTTTTGGGGCATTAAAGTCAGGTTCTCCAGCACTTAAATTGCAAATATCTATTCCGTCTGCAGCTAATTGATTCGCTTTGGCACTTATCTGCAGTGTAAGTGAAGGCTCAATAGATAGTGCCCGTTTAGATAAATTTAATTTACTCATTGATTTATAGCTTTTCAAATATGACTTTTAATAATGACAAATGCATAAATTAAGAATAATTAAAAGTATCACAGAATGGTTTAATTTAGTTTGTTTTCTTAATTTTCTTTATTTTCATGTTTTGACTTCTTAAGATAAAAAATATTTTTAGTTTTATTTTCGGTGAAAAGGTTAGTTATTGGAAGAGGAAGTGTATTTGCAGATTTATTAATAATTGGTGAAGCACCCGGAGCACAGGAAGACTTAGAAGGAAAACCTTATGTAGGTAAATCTGGTAAATTATTAAACGAATTATTGATAAAAGCGGGGATTGATTACAACGAGGATGTTTATTTTTGTAATGTAATTAAATGTCGTCCACCAAATAATAGAAAACCCACTACAAATGAAATTAATATTCATAAACCTTGGTTATTACAGCAAATAAAACTAGTAGATCCAAAATTTATATTACTTACTGGTTCTACTGCTATGAGAACTATTTTAGAAGTTAAAGATCCTATAAGTAATTTAAGAGGTCAATGGATTAAAAAAGATGGGAGAGAAATTATGGTAATTTTTCATCCATCTTATTTGTTGAGATTTCCTTCAAAAGAAATCAATAAACCTTACCATCTAACTTTAAAAGACCTAGAGAATGTAAGTGGTAAACTATATGCCTTATAATTTAATGAATCCTTTTTGAATATCAAGAATTTTAATGTCATTAACTCAATCAAAAGAGGTTAATAGTCTCTCCAAAAGATATTCAACTCACATTGAGAGGAGGATTACTAGAACAGTAATGGTTGGAGATATAGCTATTGGAAGTGATTACCCAGTAAGAGTTCAATCCATGATAAATGAAGATACTATGGATGTCGAAAATGCTTTCTTTGCCATCAAAAGACTTAATGATGTAGGTTGTGAAATAGTAAGATTAACTGTCCCTTCGATAGCACATGCAAAAGCAGTAGGAGATATAAAAGCAAAATTATTAGAAAATAATATCAACACTCCCTTGGTAGCTGATGTTCATCATAATGGTATGAAAATTGCAATGGAGGTTGCAAAACATGTTGATAAAGTAAGAATTAATCCAGGATTGTTTGTATTTGAAAAATCAGACCCTTCCAGAACTGAATATACAGATGAGGAATTTGAAACTATTAAACAAACAATACTTAAAAGATTTACCCCATTAGTAGAGGTTTTAAAGGCTGAAAACAAAGCTCTAAGGATTGGAGTTAATCATGGGTCCCTCTCTGAGAGAATGCTTTTTACTTATGGAGATACTCCATTGGGAATGACAGAATCTGCGATGGAGTTCGTCAAAATTTGTGATGAGCTTGATTTTCATAACATAATTATTTCTATGAAAGCTTCCAGGGCCCCAGTCATGATGGCAGCTTATAGGATGATCGCAGATAGGCTTGACTCAGAAGGATATAAATATCCATTGCATTTAGGAGTGACGGAAGCTGGAGATGGTGATTATGGAAGGATTAAAAGTACTGCTGGAATCGGAACGCTTCTAGCAGAGGGATTAGGAGATACTATTAGGGTTTCTTTAACAGAAGCCCCAGAGAAGGAAATTCCAGTGTGCTATTCGATTTTGCAATCTTTAGGATTAAGAAAAACGATGGTTGAATATATCAGTTGCCCTAGTTGCGGGAGAACACTTTTCAATCTAGAAGAAGTCGTAGACAAAGTTAGGAACGCTACTTCACATTTGACTGGTTTAGATATAGCAATAATGGGATGTATAGTAAATGGGCCTGGAGAAATGGCAGACGCTGATTATGGTTATGTTGGAAAAGGTAAAGGAACTATTGCCTTATATAGAAGGAAAGAAGAGATAAAAAGAGTCCCTGAAGATGAGGGGGTTAATGCTTTAATCCAACTTATTAAGGATGATGGAAAGTGGATAGATCCTTAAGGATTTGTCAAGTTTTGAAATTATAAATAAATTCTTTTTATAATATAAAAAATGATTCTTTGAATATAAGAAAATTGCTTAAAAAAAATTTTATAATATTATTTGCGACAACCTTTTCTGGGATATTTTTTAATAATTTTGCAGAAGCAACAGTTTTAAATAATAGTTATAAAGAAGTAATTGATCATGTTTGGCAAATTGTATATAGAGATTTTCTTGATTCAAGTGGGAAATTTCAAAAGTCTAATTGG
>QCKZ01000044.1 GCA_003214975.1 Prochlorococcus sp. AG-412-C21 | reverse complement strand
TCTGAGCATGATTTTATTTCAAGAGGCTGTAAAATTTTACCTGAAGAAATCTTTGTTTCAGATGGTTCGAAATGCGACAGTAGTAATATTTTAGATATTCTTGGCAAAGATAATTCAATTGCTGTAACGGATCCTGTTTACCCTGTTTATGTAGATAGTAACGTTATGACAGGAAGAACTGGGGATGCTCTCGAAAATGGCACTTATAAAGGATTGACATATCTTCCAATAAACGAGGAAAATAACTTTCTGCCAGAATTACCTACCAATAAAATTGATATTTTATATCTTTGTTTTCCAAATAATCCTACTGGAGCAACGATTACTAAAGAAGAATTGAAAAAATGGGTTGAATATGCTCTTCAAAACAAATCTTTAATACTTTTTGATGCGGCTTATGAAGCATTTATTCAAGATAAGGATATTCCTCATTCAATATACGAGATTGAGGGAGCAAAAGATTGTGCTATTGAATTTAGATCTTTTTCAAAGAATGCAGGATTCACCGGAGTAAGATGTGCTTATACAGTAATACCTAAAAATCTTTCAGGTTTTAGCTCAACAAATGATGAAATCGATTTATGGTCCCTTTGGAATAGGCGACAATCTACAAAATTCAATGGAGTAAGTTATATCGTTCAGAAAGGAGCAGAGGCTGTTTATTCTCTTGAAGGAAAAAAAGAGGTGAGAGGTTTAATTGATTTTTATATGGAAAATGCAAAAATTATGAAAAATAAACTTCAGAATGCGGGATATAAAGTTTATGGTGGGGACAATGCTCCGTATATCTGGATCAAAGTTCCTGATCAAATGACATCTTGGGACTTTTTTGATTTCCTTCTTCAAAAAGTTAGTGTCGTGGGAACACCTGGGAGTGGATTTGGATTGTCAGGAGAGGGTTATTTTCGTTTGTCAGCATTTAACTCTCGATCAAATGTCATTGATGCAATGGAAAGAATAATTAATATATAATTATTAATATTATTTAGATTCAAAAAAAATTAATGCAATCTATAAATTTGGAACAAAGTTTAAGTAATAATTCAGCAGTAATTGAAATGAAACCTGCTGAATTAAAAAATAAATCTCCCAAGTATAAGGTTTTACTTCATAATGATCCAATTAATTCTATGGAGTATGTCACTCTTGCACTAAGAGAAGTTGTTCCGCAATTAAGTGAGCAAGATGCTATTTCCATAATGCTAGAGGCTCACAATACGGGTGTCGGTTTAGTAATTATTTGTGATCTAGAGCCAGCAGAATTTTATTCAGAATCATTAAAATCCAAAGGAATTTCTAGTTCGATTGAGAAAGATGATTAATAAGGGTTGAATTTATTATTTCGAATGAGCTAATTTCCTTTCAGATAAGGGACGAACTTTTAAGGATTCTTTTAAAGAGGACTTACCATATTCTCTCTCAAGAATGTTAATAACTGTCTTACCAAATTCATCTTCTTTATTATCAAAAGCTTCTAAGCAAACTTGACCAAGTTTTTCCCCTAAAGAACCTGGATTCCATAAAAGTTTTCTTGCTGTCCAGGGCATCATGCTCATTGGATTATAATTTGGCTTCAAAATTTTATGATCTAAGGCGTACTTCTCAAGAAGAGTATGAGGCTGTAATCCTATGAAGAATATAGCTGGGTCAACTAAGTCCTTCCCAAAAATATTCTCTAATTCTCTATGGTAAGCGATGGTTTGTCGAATAGTACTTGGTGTTTCATCAAAAACATTAAATGAATAATTGACTGAAACATGATTCTTGAAACCTGATTTGACTAACATTTTGCAATTATTTAATACTGTTTCAAGGTCGTATGCTAATCGCATTTTTCTAACAAGTTCTTGAGATCCTGAAGTGATACCTATTTCAAAATAACTCATGCCTGTATCTACCATGAGCTGAGCAAGATCCCCATCAATATTATCCGCTCTGATGTATGCAGCCCAATTAATGTCGTCCCAACCTTGATCTTTAATAGCTTGCAATAGAATTTTTGCATCTTCAATGTGCTTTTTGGCTGGAATAAACTGCGCATCTGTGAACCAAAATCCCCTGACTCCAAGATCATATAATTGCTTCATTTCTTTGATGACTTCTTTAACAGGGTTAACACGAACCTGTTTCCCCTCTACGACTGTATAAACACAGAAACAACAATTATGAGGACAACCTCTTTTTGTTTGTACCCCTACATAATAATCTCCACCATCTATATACCAATTGAATTCTGGCCATATGGATTTAATGTATTTATAGTTACAGGCAGTTTTAACAGTGCCTGAGGGTTGTTCATGTATTAATTTGTTCCGAGGTTTCTCTCCAGCAAGATAACATCTTTCTTCCTCTATAGAATCATCCCTAATAATTTTCTCTATGAGATTTTCTCCTTCTCCAACAGAAATAACGGTTCCTTTTGGAAGTAGATTTCCTAATTGTTCATAGAAAACACTAACAGCTCCACCTCCTAAGACTACTTTTACATCTTTATTGTATTTTTTTGCTCTTTTTAGTCCTATCTTGACTAAAGAAGTATTTCTATATATTTCTCCATAATGAGATCCAATTAATTTTAATCCTCCCCAAGAACCTCTTATTTTTTTTAAAATATTTTTTGAATAGAAAACCTCAAAAGAGTTTTGTAGGGGATTCCCACTTCTGCCATCGACAGGTGCATAAATTTGTATATCTCTCCATGAAAAAATAATTAGATGAGGTCGAAATTGATCTATTTTTCTAGTTAAATATTTGGAAACTTTATTAGATGGAATAATTGCTAAATCAATGAATTGCTGCTCAATTTTTGGAAAACATTTATGAATATGGTCTGCTAAATAAATAGGTCCTATTGGAAATATCGGATTACAGGGAAGTCTTACAGTCAGAATTTTCCCATAGTGCTTTTTGTAAAGACTCTTTTGTTTAAATTTTTTGTACTCGAAATTAAAATTCATGCCATGAAAATCTAATGAATTTACTTTCATTAAGAATCTAACTACTTTATTACTAATTTGGCGAAATTAAAAATCTTTAGAGAGTACTAATGAAAATTGATTTAAATTCAAATATTCAGAAATCATATAAATCCAACATACTTTTAGGAGTTTTGATCCATCAATCCATCTAGCTCTTATAGTGCATAAAGTCCTTCATCAAAAGCAATGTAACTTCTTTTGCTAAAAAAATATTAGATGAATAAAAATACAAAGTTTTAAAAGATATGTTAATTCTTAAATTCTATTAATCATTTTATTTTAAGTTTCTTTTGAAATGCCGATAATTGGAATTGAACCAATGACCTACTGTTTACGAGACAGTTGCTCTACCCCTGAGCTATATCGGCAATATTAAATTATTGATATTTTCATATAGACTTAATTTTATAATTGAAAGAATGTATGTCAAAAATAGATCCTGAATTAAAAAAGAAATTATTAAAAGAATCCCAAGCTCCTTTCATGGGATTAAGGAGAATATTATGGATAGCTTTTAGCGGGTCAGCATTTTTGGGTCTTTTAATAATGCTTTCTAAAATTGCAAGTGGAAGTGAGTTACAAAAAAATAACCTTCTAATACAATTTGGTGCTTGTATACTATTTCCTATTTTATTGTTCCTAGATAGAAATAAAGATAAATAGAATTATTGAGTCAATGTCCTTTTTTTAGTCACAAATTTGAACGCTTCGATTATGTCCCCTTCTGTCCACGAAGAGAATTTATCGCAGCCTACTCCACATTCAAATCCTGTGTTTACTTCTTTTACATCATCTTTAGATCGTTTGAGAGAGTCTAAATTGCCCTCAAAAATTACTTTCTCTGATCTAACAACTCTAAGTGAACAATTCCGTTGTAATTTGCCAGTTTGTATATAACAGCCTGCAATAGCTCCTTTTCCAACTGCAAAAGTTGCTCTAACTTCGGCTTTACCTAATGATTCCTCTACTAGATCGGGTTCTAGGAGACCTTCCATAGCTAACTGAATATCTTCTAAAAGTTTATAGATTACTTCATATTCTCTTATATCAACATCATTAGCATCAGCTGCTCTCTTTGCTCCAGATGCCAATGAAGTGTTAAACCCAATGATTACTGACCCTGATGCAGCAGCTAGATCTATATCTGTCTCAGTGATTTCTCCTGGAGCGGATAGTAGAACTCTAACTTGAACTTCATTTTTGGGTAATTGTTCTAATGATCCCAATATCGCTTCAACACTACCTTGAACATCAGCTTTAAGAATTAAGTTTAACTCTTTTAATTCTCCATCATTAGCTTGAGTAGATAAGGATGACAAACTAACTCTTCTAGAAGCCATTTGCTGAGCTAATTTTGTTGCTCTAGCATCTGTGGCTCTATCTCCCACAACAGCTCTAGCAGTTTTCTCGTCAGGGTAGACTTCAAATTCATCACCTGCTGTTGGAACTTCACTGAATCCAAGCGCTTCAACTGGGAATGATGGTCCTGCTTCTTTGATTCTATTGCCATTTTCATCAACCATTGCTCTAATTTTTCCAAGTACTGAACCTGCAGCTAAAACATCCCCTGATTTTAAAGTTCCATTTTGTACTAACAAAGTGGCTACAGGACCTTTGGCTTTATCTAGGTGTGCTTCGATAACAGTACCTTTTGCCGATCTGTGAGGGTTGGCTTGTAGATCTTCAACTTCTGAAACTAATAAAATCATTTCGAGCAATTTATCAATATTTTGTTTTTTGATTGCACTGACTGGAACCATTACTATATCCCCTCCCCAATCTTCAGCAATTAAATCTTTTTCTGAAAGTTCCTGCTTTACTCTTTCTGGTGATGCCCCTTCTTTGTCAATTTTATTTATTGCAACAACAATTGGTACTTTTGCAGCTCTTGCATGACTAATGGCTTCAAGTGTTTGAGGTCTGCAACCATCATCTGCCGCTACTACAAGAACAGCTACATCAGTAACTTTTGTACCCCTTGCTCTCATTGCTGTAAAGGCTTCATGACCGGGAGTATCAAGAAAAGTTAATTTTTTCTTTTTGGATTCATGTTCAAATTCAACTTGATAAGCTCCTATATGTTGAGTTATCCCACCTGCTTCTCCCGAAGCTACTCTTGATTCTCTTATAGAATCTAAAAGACTTGTTTTGCCATGATCTACATGACCCATTACTGTAATAACAGGTGGCCTTTTTATTAGACTATCCATATCATCAGATTCAATCATATCTACTGTTTTTTCAGCCGCTTCTTGTATATCATCTTGCAGAACGGGTACTCCGAATTCCTCTGCTACAGTTTCGATAGTTGCCAAGTCAAGTGATTGAGTAACAGTTGCAGTTATTCCTTTAAAGAAAAGTGATTTGATTATTTCGGAACTTTCAAGACTTAATTTATCAGCTAATTCTTGAACAGTTAAATTATCTGCGGGAACTATTATCATCTCAGGTCTTACTTGTTTGGCCTCTTTGGCAGCCTTTAATTCCATTGCTCTTCTTTTCTGTCTTTGCCTTGTAGTCTCTTTTTTCTTCTTCTTAAATTGCTTTATAGATTTTTGAGATTTAGGTTCATCAGATTTTTCTTTCTTTGGACGCGCCAAACTAGCCGATAATATTGAAATTTTCTCACCTGAGTATCCACTGGTTTCTGATGTTAATGAATCATCATTCTCACCGATAATATGAACTTTTTGTCTTTGTTTTTGGGGATTTTTATTTCTTAATGCTTCTAGTTTTGCACTGTCATCCCAATCTGTCTTTCCAGGTTTTTTTGAATTATTTGAAAATGGTCTATGAGGTGTTTTTTTGGAACTGGGGGCAGCATTTGGACGACTATTAGGAGCTTTAACCTTCTGAGTAGGTGAAGCAACATTTTGTTTTTCGTTATTCTTTGTACCTAGTTTGTCTTTCTCAGATTTATTATTTTTTTGAAGTTGTAAAAGTTCATTAGGAGATACTGGTTTCCTTATTCTAGAGGACTTTTGGCTATTGAATTTAGAACCAGGCCTATTAAAATTACCCTGATTAACTGAACCTCCTTCTCTGAAATTCCTGCTAGGACTATTAGGAGTTCCAGCTCTATTAGGATTAACTTCTCTA
>QCKZ01000043.1 GCA_003214975.1 Prochlorococcus sp. AG-412-C21 | reverse complement strand
AACAGTTTTGCTATTGGAAACACTCCATTAGTAAAATTAAAATCAGTTACTAAAAACGCTAAAGCTACTGTACTTGCAAAAATTGAAGGCAGAAACCCTGCTTATAGTGTCAAATGTAGGATTGGCGCAAACATGATCTGGGATGCAGAGAAAAGTGGGAAGCTTACAAAAGATAAAACGATAGTTGAGCCAACTTCTGGAAATACAGGAATTGCTCTAGCTTTTACTGCTTCAGCGAGAGGTTACAAACTTATCCTTACAATGCCAGAATCTATGTCAATTGAAAGAAGAAGGGTCATGGCAGTATTAGGGGCTGAAATTGTTTTAACAGAGGCCTCTAAAGGTATGCCTGGAGCAATCGCTAAGGCTAAAGAAATTGCAGATAGTAATCCCTCTCAATATTTCATGCCAGGTCAATTTGATAATCCAGCAAACCCTGAAATTCATTTCAAAACTACTGGGCCAGAAATTTGGGATGATTGCGATGGTGAAATTGATGTATTAGTCGCAGGGGTTGGAACTGGCGGTACAATTACAGGAGTTTCAAGATACATTAAGCAAGAAAAGGGTAAGAATATTACTTCTGTAGCTGTAGAACCATCACATAGTCCCGTTATTACGCAGACAATGAATGGAGAAGAGGTTAAATCTGGACCACATAAAATTCAAGGAATAGGAGCAGGTTTTATTCCTAAGAATCTTGATTTGTCAATTGTTGACAAAGTTGAACAGGTTACAAATGACGAGTCAATCGAGATGGCTCTGAGATTAGCTAAAGAGGAAGGTTTATTAGTAGGAATATCTTGCGGAGCTGCTGCTGCTGCTGCCGTTAGATTAGCTGAAAAAGATGAATATGCGGGGAAAACTATTGTAGTTGTTCTACCTGATTTAGCAGAGAGATATTTATCATCAATTATGTTTACTGAAGTTCCAAGCGGAATCATTCAAGAACCAGTCAAAGCCTAAATCTATTTTTTCTCCAGTAATGAATCTGGTGAAATATACATAGCATCACCATAAGAGAAAAATCTAAATTTTTCTTTTATGGCTTTTTTATACAAATCTAATAATCTTTCTCTACCAATCATTGCACTTACTAATAGTAATAATGAACTTTTAGGAAGATGAAAATTAGTTAATAATCCATCAACTACTTTAAATTTATAACCTGGCTTAATTACTAAATCCACGTATTTCGCTATGGGAATAAAGTCATTAATTTCGTGAGAAAAACAACTTTCAAGAGCTCTCACGCTAGTTGTCCCAATAGCAATTATTCTTCTATCTGTTTTCTTTATTTTTTTTATTTCCTCCACTACTTCCTTACTGACACTTACCCATTCTTTATGAAGTTTTAAGTCACTTAGATCTTCTTGATCAATTGGTTTGAATGTTCCATAGCCCACGTGCAATGTTATCGGTAAAATTATTACTCCTTTTTTTTTTAGATTGAAAATAAGACTTTTGCTTAAGTGTAAACCAGCTGTTGGCGCGGCAACTGCCCCCGGATTAGTTGCATACTCAGTTTGATAACTTTTCTCATGAAAAGATTCTTCTTCGGAATTTTTTATATAAGGAGGGAGTGGGATTTCCCCGTATTTATCAAGAAGGCCATTCATTGAATTGAGACAAGTTATATTTTCCGGAAATTTAATAAATCTCCCTCCAGTTTCTTCATCAACCCCATCAACAATCAAATTAATATCTTGTGCTAAAGGAGATTTTAATTTTAATTTTCTATTTATTTTTAACTTTTTCGCTGGCTTTGCCAAACATAACCAAACACATTCATGGGATCTTTCTAAAACCAATAATTCGACTGATGTATCATTTTCCAATTCAACCTTTAACCTAGCTTTCATTACTTTAGTATTGTTTAAAACTACAAGATCGCCTTCTCTAAATTCATCTAAAAGATTCTTGGTAAATTTATTAGTTAAGCAGTCTTCTTCTAAAACACTATTTCTAACTATCATCAATCTTGATTCATGCCTAATTGCAGAAGGTTTACTAGCAATTAATGAAGGATCAAGTAAATAATCATAAGCTTCAAGCTTATAATCTCTTTCTTCATTATTAATTTGAGAAATCAATTAAAATTTAGGAGACAAGAGTCTCTGGCTCATTTTCAATTAGGGAAGCCAAGTCTTTTAAGAATGAAGCTCCATCAGCTCCATAGATCACTCTATGATCAGCTGTTAGATTTACTTGCATTATTTTTTTAACAGATATTGAACCATCACTATTAGCACCAACTGTTGGTTTCGATGATGCTATGGCTAAAATAGCACCGGTACCTGGAGGAAGAATTGCGTCAAATCTATCAACTCCAAACATCCCAAGGTTAGATAAAGTGAAGGTTCCAGTTGAGTATTCATCAGGTTCTAATTGTTTTGATCTTGATCTTTTTACGAGATCTTTCCATTCCCTAGACAATTCAAATAAATCAGTATTGCATGGTTCTTTTAAAACTGGAGTTATTAGTCCACCATCTTCCATCGCAACGGCAACAGCAATATTTATATTTTCTGGATAAGAAATTCCATTTTCTGAAAAACTTGAGTTAACTTGAGGATGTTTCTTTAGTGTCTTTGCAACTGCCTTTACTAGTAAAGCAGTCATAGTCACTCCGTTCTGTTTTACTTTTTTGTAGAAATTATCTAATTTATCTGTGTTAATGGAGTATCCCACCCTAAAACATGGCACATCTAAACTAGATTCCATATTTTTATTTACCGCTTTTTGAAGAGTATTAAATTGAATTGTTTCTCCAGGATTACCAAAACTATTTCCTGATGTTTCTTGTTTACTTCCAACTTGTGAATTTGCACAGGAAATATTTGCAGGAGAACCACCTTCTCCTATCCATGGTATAGAAACAGGTTGGCCATTAGCTTTTAAAATATCATCGGCTTGAATCCTTCCGTGGGGACCAGATCCACGAACTTTTGCTAAATCAACACCCATTTGAGAGGCTAGTTTTTTAGCTCTTGGAGATGCAATTATCCTCGAAGAAACATTATTTGTAGCGGCATTAATTTGATCGCTATTAAAAGATGGGACTGCCTTTTCACTCTTTAATACGACTTCTTTTTCTTGTTTTTCAACAATTTCACTTTGGACCACTGGTTTTTCTTCAGTTTTATTGCTTACCAATTCAAGCTGATCCGAGCTAGAAACTTCGGGTTGATTTCCTTTATTTTGTTCTTGAACTGAAGCTATCTCACTTTCATTTTCTACAATAAGACCAATAGTCTCTCCTACTGGTGCAGTGCTGCCAGCAGGCATTAAAACAGCCGCAAGATATCCATCTTGAAAAGATTCAACATCCATATCTGCCTTGTCAGATTCAACAACCAAGACAGATTCACCTCTTTCAACTTTATCTCCTGGATTCTTCAACCATTCCACAATCTTGCCCTCCGTCATAGTAGAACTCAAGGCAGGCATGAATATTTCGTGAGACATAAGAAAATTGTTATTGCATAAGTTTCAAGGGATTTCTACCAAACTTCCTAAAGTTTTTATGATTAAGAACCCTTTAAACTCTTGCTTTAATTATACGAAATCATGTTCACAGTGGGAACTCTTAAAACTTAAGAAAGTAATAATTTAGATCAACTTTAATTTAAAAATTTTCGAAATTAAGATTTACATATT
This sequence comes from Prochlorococcus sp. AG-412-C21, assembly GCA_003214975.1. Taxonomy (GTDB): domain Bacteria; phylum Cyanobacteriota; class Cyanobacteriia; order PCC-6307; family Cyanobiaceae; genus Prochlorococcus_A. The sequence continues at coordinate 3,092 of QCKZ01000043.1, read as the reverse complement.
TTTATCAAAAATACTAAATCTTCTCTTTAATTATTATCTATAGATTGAATAACTCCATCTTTAACAGTTATCGAGACTTGCATTTTTTCAATAAGATTGTCGCCTACAGTGACATCACAGAAACTATCCACTTGTCCTTGATCAACAATTTCATCCATTTTTAATTCGCGAACTTGACTCTGTTGTTGAAGTAGATTTCTTTTTTGTTCTTCAATTTCATTTCGTTTTGCTGCGACTTGTTGTTGCACTTGACTAACTTGTTCTTGAACTCTTGGATCTAAAGGATTAACCGATTGGGATCTAATATTATTTACTATTTGCTGCCCCTCCTGCTCAAGTTGAGATAATTGCTGGTCAATGTTTGAAATTGCTTTACTTAATTCTTTTTCAGCATCTTCCTTCCAAGTTGGTGTAACTACAGCTTTAATAGCTATTGAGCGCTTTATAGATATTGAGGTTTTTGTTTCCATAAAAAATTAAATTACCTATTCAATATAGATAAAACAAATCAGATTTTCTTACTAAATTTGTTTTCATACATATTTTCTATTTGTAATGAATACTTTTTTTCTATTTCTTTTCTTTTTTGTTTAAGAGTTTGTGTTAACAAACCATTTTCTAAAGTAAAGGCATCAACAAAATAACAATCTAATATTTGTTCTTCTAATCTTGCTCCTAATCGACCTTTAAGCAAATTATTAATTTGTGATTTAAAAAATGTACCAATATTCTTTTTAAGGTTTAATTTCGAAAGGTCTTCTTCCAAAAACTTGTTTTTAACCAATTCGACATTAGGCACGACAAGGGCTGTTAAACATTTCTTGTCTTGTCCCACTAGTTGAATCTGATTAATAAATTCAGAACTAAGGATTTCGGTCTCTAGCGGATTCGGTTCTATATTTTCACCACTTGATAGCACTATCGTATCCTTGGCTCTTCCTGTTATAAAAAGAGAACCATTTGGTATTAGAAAACCTAAATCACCAGTATCAAACCAACCATCTTTGGATAAAACATCTTTTGTAGCTAATTCATTATTAAGATAACCTTTCATTACTTGTGGTCCCTTTACAAGAATTTTTCCGACTTCTCTGAACTTCAGAATCTTTTTCTTATTATCATTCACTATTTTGATTTCTGTAAATGCTAAAGGCTGACCGGATGATCCTCTAACATTTAATTCTCTTCTCCTACAAGTTAATACTGGACTAGTTTCTGTCAGTCCGTATCCAACCAAAACATCTACACCTAAAGATTCAAAAAAAAGATCCACATGTTCTGGCAATGCACCTCCGCCGTTAATGGGAAATTTCAGTTTTTCTCCGCATAGTTGTCTAAGAATATTCGGCCATAAAAAAATAGTCGACAATTTATGTAAAGGATATCGGCCAATAACAGAACATATTAAGGGAATTTTTGATTTAAAAGTTATTTGATTGATATCCAAATTTCTTATCTTTCTTAGACTTCTTTTAAAAACTGAACTATTACTTATCAAAAACTTAATAAGTTTTTGCTTCTTGGAAGGCATTTTTTTCAACGCCTGAAAAAAACCATCATGTATTGCCTCCCATAGTCTAGGCACAGTGGCCATTACAACAGGTTTTACTTGTGTAATATCATCTTTCAGGAATTTTGGAATTGTATAGTACTGAGAACAACCACATGAAAAAAAGAAGTATTCAGCACTCCTTTCATAAGAATGCCAGATAGGTAAAACGCTTAATACAGAAGTTCCAGGTTCTGGATCAGCAATATAGGCTAAATTAATTATCTGATGTAAAAAATTTGCATGAGTCAAGGGCACACCTTTGGGTTTTCCTGTTGTCCCTGAGGTGTAAAGAATAGTAGCAACATCATCAATTTTTGGATTAAATTTTTCAATAAAATTATTTTTTGAATTTTCCTTTTCTCCTGTACTTATAAATTGATTCCAACTTATTAAACTTTCAAATTGTTCATCTTCTAAATTGATTATAAAATTTAGTCTTTTTTTTAATTCTTCTTTTTTGTTTAACTTTAGCCAAATTTCCTTAGATTGAACTATTAGTCCTACTGAATTAGAGTGCTCAATAATATAGTCTAATTCTAATGAAGGAGAATTAATACCTCTAACTGCATTTATAGCTCCTAAACGCATTAAGCCTTGATCTGCTACTAGCCATCTTGGAGAATTTTCAGATATTACAGTAACTACGTCCCCTTTAGCTAACCCATAATTTTTAAAAGCAAAAGAGACCTTTGTTATCAAATCAGCTAGCTCAGAATAAGAGAATTTTTCTTTGTATTTACCTCTTAAATCACAAACAGCTAAAGTATTACCGCATTTAATTTTTAAATTTTCCCAAATTTGATCTATATGATTAAGGTTCTCAATAAAATTTCTATTTTTAACAAATTCATCCTTTTTAAAAAGAGGTTTGGCTGAAGCCCAATACGCTAAATCACCCATATTAAATTGATTTTGGAATTTTAATTTCTATTTTGATGCAAAATCAAAATTAAATTCTTCCTGTATGATTTTTTTAACAATTCTCTTGACTTCTTGAATATTTAAATTTTTGTTGTAATCAATCATATTTGCCATAAGACAATTCTCTATTCCGCAAGGAACAATTTTATTAAAATTTTCTAATTCGCAGTCAATATTGATTGAAAATCCATTTATCGTAATCCATCTTTTACACCCAATTCCAATTGAAGCAATTTTCTTATTTCCTATCCAAACTCCAGTAAAACCTTTTCTAGAGTGACAATCTATATTAAAAGTTCCAAGAATTTTTATAATGATTTCTTCAATTTTTCTTAAATACCAATTTAAATCTTTATTAAAATTTTTTAAATCTAAAACCAAGTAAGTTACTAATTGTCCTGGCATATGACAAGTAACCTCACCACCTCTATCTATCTTAAAAACATCATATTTATCATCATTCAGAGAAAAAAGTAAATTATCGTAGTTAGATCCTCTACCCAACGTATAACAGAGTTGATGCTCCCCTATCCAAACAAAATTAGGGTTAGAGTTATCTAAAATCAATGCCTCCTGATATTCTTTTTGTAATTTATAAACATCATTGAACAAAGAAATA
>QCKZ01000042.1 GCA_003214975.1 Prochlorococcus sp. AG-412-C21 | reverse complement strand
ATAGTTGTTGTAATTCCTACAGATGCAGGAAGTGGTGTTATCAGAGATAAAAGAAAAACACCTGATAATCCTGTTGTTGTTCCTATTAATCCTCCAATTGTAGATAAAATCAATGCCTCAATTAAAAATTGAATTAATATATCCGACTGTTTAGCTCCGATTGCTTTTCTAAGACCTATCTCTTCAGTTCTTTCGCTAACAGAAACGAGCATAATATTCATGATTCCTATTCCTCCCACTACAAGAGAAACTGCCCCAATACCGGCTAATAAAAATGTTAGCCCACTTGTTATGTTAGTCACAATGTTTAATGCATCTTCTTGTGATCTAACAGCAAAGTCATCATCCCTTATTATTTTATGTCTTTGTCTTAACAAGTTGGTAATTTGAAATTTTGCTGCACTGGTTGCATTTTTATTTTTAGCTTCGACACTTATGAAGCTTAAACTTACACCATAAGTGGGATCCTTCCCTGTAATCCTATTAACCATGGTAGTCAATGGTATATAAGCATTTTTGTCTTGATTACTTCCAAATACTGCTCCTTTGGGTTTTAAAATTCCTATTATTTCATAAGTATGATCTTTAATTCTGATTTTTTCCCCAAGTGATGAAGATTTATTTTCAAAAAATTCATCTTTTAGATCAGGACCTATAACTACATAACTCCTAGCGCTGTTAATATCGCTTTGTGATAAGAATCTACCCTTATCTACTTCAAAGCTTCTAACATCAAGAAATTCAGGAGTAACTCCTGCAATTGATATATTTAGGCTCTTAGAATTTGATTGAACTATTTCATTCGCAGAGATTTGAGGAGCTACTTTTTTTACTGTTGGAACTTGATTACTTATTGCTAAAGCATCTTCTAAAACTAAGTTTTTAGGAAATGAAATTCCTCTTCTTCTTGTGTCATTATTTCCAGGAACAATAAATAAAACATTTGCGCCTAAATTACTTAATTGATTTTTTGCTAATGTTTGAGCACCTCTTCCAAGCCCAACAAGTGTAATTACTGATGCATTGCCTATAATTATCCCTAGCATAGTTAACGAACTTCTTAATTTATTTGAGACTAATGTTTTGGTAGCCATGCCTAAGGCTTCCTTTATTGAGATATTCCTAGACATATTTATATTTATCTATTGCTTCCTCATCATCTTCAATTTGCCCCATATAAATAACTCCTTCATTAAGTTGCAATGTTATGAGGTCTCCATTAATAATTTGATGATCATTTATATTTTCTAAATTACAGATTGTAGAAATCTTCTTATTATTTTTATTAAATAACGCGTAAACATCATCAACATTTTGGTTAGTAACAATCCCGGCAATATTCTTGCTAATTGGAATATTTCCCATTAATTCTTCTGGAACAAATAATATTTCTCCTGGACAAATCAGGGACATATCAAGATTATTTTTTATTATTCTTGCTTTTCCTGTAACTCCAATTTCCCCTATTGAAATTCCTCTTGAAACAATCTTTCTAACTAAACCGACTTTTATTAAATCTGTAGACCCACTAATACCAGTTAATGTACCTGCTGTTTGAACTACTAAATCTCCTTGATTTAGTATTCCCATTTCTTGAGCAGTTTGCATGGCCAAACTAAATGTTTTTGCTGTCCTGTCATCATTTTTAACTACTATGGGAGTAACACCCCACACTAGTTGCAATCTTCTCGCCACACTCCTCTCTGTAGTAGTCGCTAAAATAGGTGTTGGCGGTCTGAATTTGCTTACATTTCTAGCAGTAGAGCCTGATTTTGTTAACGGAATTATTGCTCCCGCATCAAGTTGTCTAGCTATATTACTTACCGCTGCACTAATAGCATTTGGGATTGTACTAGGTAAGTGACTCTCTATTGCTTTAAGTGGATAATCCCTTTCAATTCTTATAGCTATAGTTGCCATCGTTTGTACTGCTTCTACAGGATAATCACCAACTGCAGTCTCATTTGAAAGCATTACTGCATCGGTCCCATCAAGTATTGCATTGGCCACATCGCTTACTTCTGCCCTAGTTGGTCTTGGATTAGAAGCCATAGAGTCAAGCATTTGAGTCGCTGTGATTATTGGTATACCTAATGAATTAGCTTTTCTTATTAATTCCTTTTGTAAAAGAGGAACCTCTTCAGCAGGCATTTCTACTCCCAAATCTCCTCTAGCAACCATAACCCCATCACATAATGGTAATACAGTATCAATTTGGTCAATTGCTTCAAATTTTTCTATTTTTGCGATTACTGGAGTGGAATGTCCATTTTTATTTATTAAATCTTTTATCTCATTTATATCGGATGGATTTCTTACGAAACTTAGAGCTATCCAGTCAACACCTTGAGATAGACCGAACTTTAAATCCTCTTTATCTTTTTCTGTTAAAGCTTTTACTGATAATTGAACATCTGGGAAATTTACACCTTTATTATTTGAAAGAACCCCGCCTACAGTCACCAAACATTCTAAAAGATTAGCCTTTCTATCAACTTTTTCTACAATCATTTCAATTTTACCATCATCTAATAATATTCTTTTTCCTTCATTAACTTCTTGAGAAAGTTTTTCATAGGTGACATTCGCAATAGTATTGGTACATTCGACTTCGTTGGAGGTTAGTGTGAATTTATCACCTTTTTTAACTTTGACTGGACCATCATTGAATCGCCCTAATCTAATTTTTGGACCTTGAAGATCTTGTAAAATACCAATATCTATGGCTAATTTTTTTGATACATCCCTTATAGTTTTAATTCTCTCTGCATGATCTTTATGATCTCCATGTGAGAAATTTAACCTGAATGTTGTAACTCCAGCTTTAATTAAATCTGTAATTATCTCTTCAGACTGAGTCGCAGGGCCAATAGTAGCAACAATTTTTGTTCTTCTTTTTAAATCAATATTCGACATATATAAATAATATTGCTAGATATAAATAAATTTACCATACCCAAAGTTAGTTATTTAAGTCATGGATTTTAAAACTTATCAGAAAAAAGCAAGAGAAACAGCTCAATATCCAAATTTAGGCTCAAATAATATTTATCCAACTCTTGGTTTAGTTGGGGAAGCTGGTGAAGTTGCAGAAAAAGTTAAAAAAGTAATTAGGGATAAAAAGGGAGTATTTGATAAAGAATCAAAATTAGCTATAAAAAAAGAATTAGGAGATGTTTTATGGTATATATCAAATCTTTGTACAGAATTAAATTTCAATTTAGAAGATGTTGCACTACAAAACTTAGAAAAACTAAAATTAAGAGCTGCTAAAGGAAAAATATCAGGCTCAGGTGATAATAGGTAAATAAATTTTCAAAAAAATTTTAAATGAACGATAAAGTATAAAGTTGACCTTGGAGGAAATTTAGTAATAAAAAAGCTAGTATTGAAGAGATATCAAAGCCACCAATAGGAGGTATTACACCCCTAAAAATGTTCAAATATGGGTCAGTAATTGAACAAAGTGCTGATAATATGCCATTACTCCAATCAATACTTGGGAACCAGGTTAATAGCACTCTTATAAGTAATAAAAAAGAATAAATCCTTAAAGTATCACTAAGAACAGCGAAGATTGATCCTAAAATTTCTGTATTCATATTAATATATTAACATTTACTTTTTGTTGCTGCCTATTTGGGATAGATAATCATTACTCACAGCAAAAGTTTGAAAAAACTTTTCTGATAATGACAACCAAAATGATCTACCATCTTTTTGCTTTCGTTTAATAATAAATTTCTTTTCTAGTAATTCTTTAATATGCTCATATGCACCTGAGCCTCGTAGAAGTATAAGATCTGATTGTAAAATCTTCTTTTTAATAGCAATAGTTGCCAATGTCCTTAATTCGGATGTTTTCAGATCAGATGGGAGTAAATCCTCTACAAAATCATTAAGAGTAGATTTTAACTCAAGACAAAAACTATTATTTACTTCATTTAATTCAATTGCTGATTTTGGATTAGAATATTTGTTTTTAAGATCTTTAATTGCATCATTTATTGAATTTATATCAGAATTAGTAATTTCAGAAAGATCTTTTTTCGTTATTGGTCTTCCTTTCAAGTAAAGCACAGCCTCAATTCTAGTAATTAGATCTATATCAGATATTTTCTTAGTAATTAGATCAGATTGATTAATTTTTGATGACCAAATTCATTCCTAATTTACCTTATATTTAATCTGATGCACCAAGGAATAATTTATACGTATTGTTTTTACTCTCATCCCAGTATTTATAACCTAAGAATCTTACAAATTTTTCCCATTCTGTAATTTCATTTTTATCGATTAAAACTCCAATAACAATTTTTCCTACATCAGCACCGTAGTTCCTATAGTGAAATACGCTTATTGTCCAATTAGATTTCATATTATTTAAGAAATCTATTAATGCTCCAGGTCTTTCTGGAAATTCAAATCTGTATAGTAACTCTACAAAATTTATATTATTCAATTCATTAATATTCTGTGGTAATCTTCCACCCACCATATGTCTGAGATGATTTTTAGATAATTCATCATCACTTATATCCATAAATGGATATTGTGACTTTTTAAAATCATCTAATAGGTTTTTTTTATCAATTAATCCATATACCTGCACTCCTACAAATATTTGTGCGTTTGATGAGTTTGACATTCTATAGCTAAATTCAGTTAAATTTCTATTATTAAGCAATTTACAAAAATCAATTAAACTACCGGCTCGTTCTGGAATTTCAACAGCCATCATTACCTCTTTGCACTCTCCAAGCTCGGCCCTTTCTGCAACAAATCTAAGCCTTTCAAAGTTCATATTTGCACCACATGCTATTGCGATCATTTTTTTATTTGAATGATTAGACTCGAATATGTCTTTTTTCATTCCAGCAATTGATAATGCTCCTGCAGGCTCTAGTATCGATCTAGTATCTTCAAAAACATCTTTTATTGCAGCACATATTTCATCTGTATTAACCGTAATCATCTTATCAATATATCTCCTACCAATATCAAAAGTATTATTACCAACTTTTTTTACTGCCACTCCATCTGCAAACTGTCCTACCGAAGATAATTCCACAATTTTTGATTCTCCCAAAGACTTTGACATAGCATCTGCGTCTTCAGGCTCTACTCCAATTATTTTTACCGTAGGCCATATTTTTTTTATGTATAAAGATATTCCTGCGATTAATCCACCTCCACCTACAGCAACATAAATGGCATATGGTTTTTCATTTAATTGTTGTTCAAGTTCAATAGCTATAGTTCCTTGTCCTGCTATTACGTCTGGATCATCAAAAGGATGAATAAAACATAAATTTCTTTCTTGGCTAATCCGTATTGCTTCTCTATAAGTTTCATCATAATTATCTCCATATAATATAACTTTTGCTTTTAAATTTTTTACTGCGTTGATTTTAACTAGAGGTGTCGTTATTGGCATTAAAATAGTAGCTTCGCAATTTAACTTAAGAGCACTCAATGCCACCCCTTGAGCATGATTACCAGCACTAGAAGTGATTACTCCCTGAGCAAGCTGAGACTTATTGAGCTTACTCATTTTGTTATATGCACCTCTTATTTTAAATGAAAATACGTCTTGAAGATCTTCTCTTTTTAAGTAAATTTCATTTTTAAGTTTATTACTCAAATTATGAGCTTTTTCTAGCGGTGTTTTTTTTGCTACTTCATAAACTTCAGCTTGAAGTATTTTTTCAAAATAATCATTCATATACATATTTTTAGCACTAATTATTAATCTAATAAAACATTACATGATCTATTTCATAAAAAGTACTCATTTTGCACCTCGGCGTTTTAAATTATATAGATAACTATTTTTATGTAATGCTTTTAAGTGAGTTAAGTCATCCGAATGAACTACATGGCTTAACAGTTGCAGAATTAGAAGAAATTGCTTGTCAAATTAGGGAAAGACATCTTCAAGTAGTATCCACCAGTGGTGGACATCTTGGTCCTGGATTAGGTGTAGTTGAATTGACATTGGCTTTATATCAAACTCTTGATCTTGATTTTGACAAAGTTGTTTGGGATGTTGGTCATCAAGGTTATCCTCATAAATTAATAACAGGTCGTTTCTCTGAATTTGATTCTCTTAGACAACAAAATGGTGTAGCAGGTTATCTGAAAAGAAGTGAAAATAAATTTGACCATTTTGGTGCAGGTCATGCTAGTACATCTATTTCAGCTGCATTAGGAATGGCGATAGCAAGAGATAGAAAAGGAGAAAATCATAAATGTGTTGCTGTAATTGGAGATGGAGCATTAACTGGTGGAATGGCTTTAGAAGCTATAAATCATGCTGGACACCTACCAAATACACCCTTTGTTGTAGTACTAAATGATAATGATATGTCTATATCTCCTCCAGTTGGCGCTCTTTCATCTTATTTAAATAAGGTTAGACTTAGTCCCCCATTACAATTTTTATCAGATAGCGTACAAGAAAGTGTAAAAAATATTCCGATAATTGGTAAGGATATACCAGAAGAACTAAAAAATATTAAAGGAAGCGTTAGACGTTTAGCTGTACCTAAAGTTGGTGCTGTTTTTGAAGAACTTGGGTTTACATATATGGGCCCAATTGACGGACATAATATTGGAAATTTAATTAATACATTTAATGCTGCTCATAGACTAAAAAAGCCAGTGCTAGTTCATGTTGTTACAACAAAAGGTAAGGGTTACCCTTATGCAGAAGCTGATCAAGTTGGGTATCATGCACAGTCTGCATTTGATCTTACTACTGGGAAATCTATACCATCTAATAAACCAAAGCCTGTTAGTTACAGTAAAATTTTTGGTCAAACCTTGTTAAAAATATGTGAACAAGATAGCAAGGTTATTGGTATTACTGCAGCTATGGCTACTGGTACCGGATTAGATATTTTGCAAAAAAATATCCCAGATCAATATGTCGATGTAGGAATAGCTGAGCAGCATGCAGTTACTCTTGCAGCAGGAATGTCCTGCGATGGTCTTAAACCAGTTGTAGCTATTTACAGCACTTTCCTTCAACGTGCTTTTGATCAACTAATCCATGATGTAGGGATACAAAATTTACCTGTATCATTCGTACTTGATAGAGCTGGAATAGTTGGAGCTGATGGTCCTACTCATCAAGGTCAGTACGATATAAGTTATATGAGATCAATACCTAATTTTGTCTTAATGGCTCCAAAAGATGAGTCCGAATTGCAGAGAATGTTAATAACATCAATTAACCATAAAGGACCTACCGCTCTAAGAATACCAAGAGGTTCTGGATTAGGTGTAGCTGTAATGGATGAGGGGTGGGAACCAATTAATATAGGTGAAGGTGAAATACTAGAAGAGGGTAATGATATTTTAATTATTGCTTATGGTTCGATGGTCGCTTCGGCAATTGAAACATCAAAGATCTTAAAGGATATGAACATTAATGCATGTATTGTAAATGCAAGATTTGTAAAACCTCTAGATAAAAACCTGATTATTCCTCTAGCAAGTAGTATCCAAAAAGTAGTAACTATGGAAGAAGGTACATTAATTGGTGGGTTTGGTTCAGCTATCGTTGAGTTATTTAACGATAATGAAGTAAATATTCCTGTGTACAGGATTGGTATACCAGATGTTTTAGTTGATCATGCATCACCTGATCAGAGTAAGAAAAAATTAGGTCTTATGCCTGATCAGATGGCAGATAAAATTATTGAGAAATTCAAATTAAATAATTAAAAATTATTTTAATAAATTTCTATAAAACACCACGTGATGCTAATCCTAGTATCGCACCAATTCCAAATATGTGACCTAAGCAATTAGCTCCAACAACTGATGCGTGACTTAAACCACCATAAAATGTTGAATTAGGTATTTCAAAACCTTCATTAGGTTTTTGAATATTTGCTCTAGCTATTGCATAAGCAATACCATTACATGTAATCATTATCATGGCGCATTTTGGAGACCAAGAAAATGTTGCTGGATCTGCAGCTGCAAATAATGTAGTAAGCATAAAAATTCGTTATTTTTAACTATTGTCTAATACTTTCACCTAAAAAACACAAAATTGTTAAAGGTCTTAAGAGTTGTTTACTTCTAAACCATTTAAAATTTTTACGAATCCAAATAAAATAACAAAATCGCTTAGGGTTAAGAAAAATTCAGCGGAACCATGTAGTAGGTCAACATCAACAAGGGTTTTATCGTAAAAAATTAATGACAAAATAGATAATACTATAGTTATAAATACAAAGAATACTGTTAAGGAAAAGCCTGTTTTTACTAATCTATTGACAGATTTAATTTTGTATAAGTAAAACAAAAATATTGAATATGGA
>QCKZ01000041.1 GCA_003214975.1 Prochlorococcus sp. AG-412-C21 | reverse complement strand
CGTCTGTGTTTGTCTCCCCGTCAACTTTAAATACTAAACAAGTAATCTCTTTCTCTAGAACTTTTTTATTTTTGAACCATTCTGCATTTGCCCAACTATTTAAAACTTCTTTTGCATAAATATTATTTTCAGATAATTCATAAATTTCATTAGATGAGTCGTAAACAAGAATAATATTTTTTAAAACTTCTGCTGCTTTTTTAGCTAGTAAACTATTTTTTCCTTTAAGTATTTCAACCAGAGAATTTACGTTATATCCGCCAATCATTGTCCCTAAAATTTCAATTGCTTTTACCGGGTTTATTGATTTGCAAGATTTTTCGGAATTTACAATAGCTGTAAGCCAGCTTGCTTTTACATATGCAGCTTCATCAACTCCTGGAGGTACTCTATTGATTATTAAATCAAGTAAATATGATGAATCGTAATTACTATCTTGTTCTAATAATTTTGTAACACAATTTGTTTGCTCAGCATTTAAAGGTAAAGGAGGTATTCCTTTGGCAGCTCTTTCAGCTACGTGATCTGCATAATCTTTTAGCAATGTTTCCGAATTCATCATTAGTAAGGTTTAATGCCTAATCTATTGTTATTTTTAATATTGAAATAGAGAGTATTCATAAATGCTTTTTTAAATATTCAAACTTCTTAATTAATCAATGACGAAATCATCAAATAATTCAGCTTTAGAAAAGACATCAGATCTACATGTTGTTGAAACACGTCCATTAATACCTCCAAGCAGATTACATAATGATATACCTTTAGATTACACCTCTGCTAATACAGTATCTAAAACAAGAAGATCGATACAAAATATTTTGCATCATAATGATCAGAAGCTTTTAGTCATTGTTGGTCCATGTTCAATTCATGATCTGGAGGCGGCAAAAGAATATTCAAAATATATTCAAAACTTTCGAGAAATATATAAAGATAAATTAGAAATAATCATGAGAGTATACTTTGAGAAGCCAAGAACAACTATTGGCTGGAAGGGACTTATCAATGATCCTCATCTAGATGATTCTTATGATATTAATACTGGTTTAAGAAGGGCAAGAAGCTTGCTTTCATATCTTGCAACTCGTGGAATACCCTCTGCTACAGAATTATTAGATCCAATTGTACCTCAATATATTGCCGACTTGATAAGTTGGACAGCCATAGGTGCGAGAACTACTGAAAGTCAAACTCATAGGGAAATGGCATCAGGATTATCGATGCCTATAGGCTTTAAAAATGGAACGGATGGTTCTTTTACTACTGCAATAAATGCAATGCAGTCAGCTTCAAAGTCACATCATTTCTTAGGTGTAAATGCTAATGGGATGGCTTCTATAGTTAATACTACAGGAAATCCAGATGGTCACATAGTTTTAAGAGGAGGCTCAAAAGGCCCAAATTTTGAAAGTCAACATGTTCAAAGAATTTCATCTGAATTAAAGCAATGTAATCTTCCTCATAAAGTGATGATTGATTGTAGTCATGGAAATTCCAATAAAGACTTTCGAAAACAGTCTGAAGTGCTAAAAAACGTAGCTTTTCAAATAAGTAATGGTGAAAAAAATATTTTAGGAGTTATGCTTGAAAGTCATTTGAAGGAAGGTAATCAAAAACTTTCAAAAAAAGAGGATCTTGAGTTTGGCAGAAGCATCACAGATGCATGTATAGATATAGCAACAACAAAACAACTACTCGCTATTTTGTATAGTTCAGTCAGTTAGTTATAAAAAAATTAAAATATAATGCTGATGAAATTGGAACAATGAAGTTATCTACCCCTAAAAAACTAAATTGTTCAAGAACAGTGGCCAAAGAAGCTATTACAAAATAATTTAAATAAAAACTATTTTGCTGGGAGTATCCTATTGAGCAAACAACTATTAAGCTTGTCAAAAACATTGTCAAAGTACCAAGTAAAGATTTTTTTTGTTTAAAAAAAATCCAACTTTTTGAGGTAAAGCTTTTGCCTATTAAACCAGCTAATCCATCTCCAAAAGTCATTATAAAAAATCCAGTAATTAATGCATATGGATCTTTATCCCAGAAAAGACAAATTAAAATAAATAAACTTAGACAATAAAATAATGTTCCATAACTTTTTCTCTCAACATCTTCAATTGTTGGAAATAATTTATAGGTGTAATTGATTAGTACCATTAATGAAACAATGCCCGTAAAAATAAGAGCTGAATTTTGGTCTATTTTTAAAGATTGTGCAATTGGTATTAAAGGTCCCATTCCAATATGTATTATTTTTCTTACAATTTCTCTGCTATCTGCATTAAATTTTTTAAAAACTATTGAAACTAAAAAGATTGAAAATAAATATAATAAAATTATCGTAAATTTTATCAATTTGATTAGGCTGCTTTTTGATGGGTTGTCATTACTCTAAGTTTTAATATTGCTTTAGCTTCTAATTGCCTTACTCTTTCTCTTGAAACATTAATTTGTCTACCTATTTCTGCGAGTGTTAATGGTTCTTCGCCATCTAGGCCAAATCTGAGCTTCATGATTTTTTGTTCTCTTTCATTTAATTGAGAAAGCCAAGAACCTAAATGCTCTTTTTGAATAGTTCTATCCATGCCCTCCATAGGCTCTTCACAATTTGGATCAGGAATAAGTTCGCCAAGCGTGCTTCGGTCTTCTTCTCCTCTTGCATGAGCATCGAGAGAGGCGCAAGGCGCACTTTGAGAAATTAAATCTTCTAAATCTTTTTGATCTATTCCCATCTCAGTGGCCATTTCCAATCTGGAAGGTTGTCTACCAAATTTGTGTGACAATTCTCTAGACACTCTCCTCATCTTTGATAGTTTTTCACTTATGTGAATAGGTAAACGGATTGTTCTTGCACTGTTATCAATAGCTCTTGTCATTCCTTGCCTAATCCACCAGTAAGCATAAGTTGAGAATTTATATCCCATTGCAGGATCAAATTTATCTACAGCTCTTTCTAGGCCAATAGCTCCTTCTTGGACAAGGTCCAATAATTCAAGCCCTTGATTCTGGTATTTTTTTGCAACAGAAACAACTAGTCTTAAATTAGCTGCCATCATTCTATCTCTAGCTTTTTTACCAATTTTAATTTGATAAAGATTACGTTTAGTTCTATCAGTTTCAGGAATTTGTAGCAATTTTTTCATGTTTTGAACATGATGAGCTAACTCTATTTCCTCTGCTGGAGTTAGAAGAGGTACTCTACCAATACTACTTAAGTAATGACCAATAGAATCTGAAGCGAGTCTTCCAGATTTTTTTTGACTTTGTTTTGAAGTTAGACTGGATTTTGTTTTGCGAGTCTTGCCCGCAGTGTTTGGTAATCTAGGCTCATCAAAATTCTTAGATGAAGAGCTCTTTGCAGATTCCAGAGGGATCCCCATCACCCTGGCCTCCTAAATAGTTGATTTTTTAGAAAACTAGCACTGAAATTGAAATAAAAACTACTTTTACGTTGAAACTTTAAAGACAAAAAAATCCTATTTAATCTATATTCCTTCAAATCTGTTGATATGATAGGCTTTTATAAAATATAAAATTTTTTTAAATATTAAGTATTTTTTTAAAATGTTATAAAAATCAATATTTTTCTAATTTTCTATGAGGTCAATTTGTGATCGATTAAAAGCTGAGTCAGATGAATATTTTTCGTAAGAACCATCCTCTTTCATTATCCAAGAAAAATAATCATCCTTAATGTATGTTTGCAAAAGCTCGTATAGTTGAGATTTCAATGCACAATCTTCTATTGGAGTAACAGCCTCTATCCTTCTATTAAGGTTTCTTCTCATCCAATCTGCACTCCCAATAAAAACGTCATTATCATTGTTATTACAAAACCAAAAAATTCTTGAGTGTTCAAGAAAATGTCCAATAATGCTTATGACTTTAATATTTTCACTTAAATTTTTTCTTTGTGGATATAAGCAACAAATACCTCTTATGATTAGACTAATTTTTACACCTGCGTCAGAAGCTAAATAAAGAAGCTTGATTATTTCTGGGTCTACTAAAGAATTCATTTTTGCAATGATTTCTGCTTTTTTACCTTCCTCAGCATTTTTAATTTCTCTCTTAACGAGAGTTATAAATTTTTCTCTCATTGATGAAGGAGATACTAATAATTTTTGATAACGTTTTTGTTTTGAAAAACCTGATAAGTAATTAAATAACTCAAGCAAATCTGATGCAATATCGGGGTCTGTTGAAAGCAATCCTAAATCTGTATAAAACCTTGAGGTATTAGAATTATAATTTCCTGTTCCAATATGAAAATAATTTCTTAATCTTCCTTTTTCTTTTCGAACTATTAAAGCTATTTTTGTATGTGTTTTAAATCCTATAATTCCATAGACAACATGAATTCCAGCTTGTTCAAGTTGTTTTGCCCATTGAATATTATTATCTTCATCAAATCTTGCTTTTAGTTCAACAAGAGTCATTACTTCTTTCCCATTTTCTGCAGCTCTCATTAAAGCTGCGATAATAGGCGAATCCTTTGAAACTCGATATAAAGTTATTTTTATAGCCATAACAAGCGGATCATCAGCGGCTCTGTTTATAAATTCTTCAACTGAAGTTTTAAATAAGTCATATGGATGATGAAGGAGAATATTTTTTTTCCTAAGTATCTTAAAAATAGAATCAAAGTTTTTGTTTGATGGCGAATCTAAATTTTTTAATTGCGGGTGAGTTTTC
This sequence comes from Prochlorococcus sp. AG-412-C21, assembly GCA_003214975.1. Taxonomy (GTDB): domain Bacteria; phylum Cyanobacteriota; class Cyanobacteriia; order PCC-6307; family Cyanobiaceae; genus Prochlorococcus_A. The sequence continues at coordinate 4,597 of QCKZ01000041.1, read as the reverse complement.
CCAATGAGCAGATTCTCTTTTAAATCATCTCTATTAATTCTTGTAAGCTGATTTAAATCATCAAGTCCTAGTAAACTTTCGCAAAAGTATATATATTCTTCTTGTATTGAGATACTTTCAATAAGTAATTTTAGGATGTTTTTAGGTATATCTGATTCAACTTCTAATCTAACTACATCTCCGCCTAATCTTCTCTTCTGCAAACTTTGTTCAACTGCTAAAAGAAGATCATCAGCTTCAAGTTCTTTTAATTCTAAATCTGCATCTCTGGTCACTCGAAAGAAAGAGTAATTTATACATTCCATTCCGTTAAATAAAGTATTTATATTATTTCCAATCAAATCTTCAACACTTATGAAAAAGTGGGAACTTTCATAATTACTGTCAATTAATTCATTAGGAATTTGTATAAATCGATTTATATTTTTTGTTGGTATTTTTATTCTTACAAACTGATTTTTAGAAGCTTCTCTATCCTTTATTAAAGCTGCTAAGTTTAGACTTAAATTACTTATAAATGGAAATGGATGTGCTGGATCAACAACTAATGGAGTTAATAAAGGAAATATAGATGAAGTAAAAAAGTTATCACACCAATTTCTTTGATTTTCATTTAGTTCCTTATATTTTTTTAAAATTACGCCTTGCTGTCTTAGTTCATTATTTAATTCATTATTTAAATAGTTTTCTTGCAGATTAGTTAATTTTTTTACTTCCTTGTTTATTTTCGTTAATTGCTCTTTAGGGCTGAGTCCGTCAATACTTTTTTTACTAATACCTGCTTCAACTTGGGCTTTTAATGAAGCTACCCTTACCATAAAAAATTCATCAAGATTATTGCTAAAAATTGAAAAAAATTTTACTTTATCTAGGATTTTATACTCTTTTTCCATACCAGTTAGGAGAACTCTTTTATTGAATTCAATCCAACTTAATTCTCTATTAATAAAAACATCAGCCTGGCTTTTCATTAAAATACTTTTGATTTTCGATCGTTAAAAGAATTATTATTTTTACCCTCTGCAATTAGGTATATCATGAAAATTAAAATAATGGAACCAGCTATAAATGGCGATTTAGGGCCAAAACTATCATAAACCCTCCCTGCCATTGCAATCCCTAAAACCCCTCCAAGACTCTGTAGACCCTGAAGGTTACTTAGAATTGAACCTTGTTTATCATCGTCTAATTTTTTTGATATTAGCGCTCTTAAGCTAGGCGTAATTAACCCTGCTCCAATGGCTAAAAATGAGACAGCTGAATAAATATTAATCGTTGCATTTTCTTTTGGAGCAGTTATTAAAAGTGAACATGCTACAAGAATGAATCCTGATCCTGTAAGTGTTAATTTCATTTCTCCGAATTGCTTTACGAGAGGTCCAATAAGTCCTCCTTGAACAATAATTGCAATAATTCCCACTACCACAAGAGTTCCACTTGATGCTTTGGTTGTCCAGTTTAAAGATTCTTGAAGGAAAAATATTAGGATATTGGTCAATCCAGTAAAAGCAATAAAGTAAATAAAAAAAGCTAATGATAATTTTTTAATCTTTTCTTCTTTGAAAACTGTAAATAGGGCTTTTAAAGGATTTTTTAAAATAGTCTTTGATTTATTTGAGGCTTTATTAGGTTTCGTTTCTGGTAAGTAAAAAAATACAAGGAGAAAATTTATTATTGGAATGATTGAGGCTATCAAAACTGGGATAATAAAGTTATTATTTGTACTTTTTGCAAAAATTACAACGAAAATATTTCCCAAGAAAAAACTTAAACCAAAAGCTACACCAATAAGTCCAAATGTTTTTGCTCTTTTTTCAGGGCTTGAAATATCTGCAAGAATAGTTGTTGCTGTGGCTGCTGTGCCACCACTTAAACCGTCAATCAGTCTTGCTAAAAATAATAAAAATAAAGGGATAGCAGCTATAGAATTTGACCAAGTAAAAAGAACAGTAAAGGATAATATTGAAATTCCTATTATTGAGCCAGCAATACAAAAAAGAGTGACAGGTCTTCTGCCGTATCTATCACTCATAACTCCTATAAAAGGAGAAGCTGTAAATTGGGCTAATTGGTAAGTACATGATAATAATCCATATGTACTTGCTTTAGAGTCAAAAAGTAAAACAAAAGAGGGTAAAATCGGTAGAAGGATACTTTCACTTAATCGATCATTTAAAAGAGTTATAAAAGCACTAAGGAGAGTAAATTTTTTATTTGGTTTCAATAAACTTTCTTTCACAATATTTACCTTCATTCCAATTAACTTCTATTACCATACTTGTTAATGGAGATTAATGTGCCCGGTATTGTTTATTTAGTTGGAGCAGGTCCTGGTGATCCTGAACTTTTAACTCTAAAAGCTTTGCGTTTAATAAAAAATTGTGATGCATTGGTCCATGATGCATTAATCCCAGATGAAATAACAAAAGAAACAAGAAAAAATACAGAAATTTATCATGTCGGTAAAAGAGCTGGAAAGTGTTCTGTACCTCAGGTTGAAACTAATGATCTTATTTTGAAATTGGCAAAAGAAGGTAAAAATGTTGTGAGGCTTAAAGGGGGAGATCCGTTTGTTTTTTCAAGGGGTGGTGAAGAAGTATCTTTTTTAGAAAAAAATGGAGTGTCAGTCGAAATAGTGCCAGGTATAACTTCTGGTATAGCGGCACCTACATATTTTGGTATTCCACTTACTCATAGAGATGCTGCGAGTTCTGTAACTTTTGTGACTGGGCATGAAAATGTAGCTAAAGAAAAAAAGAGCGTTAATTGGAGAGATTTAGCTAAATCTTCAGATAGCTTAGTAATTTTTATGGGTATAAAAAATATTGAATTTATTGTTGAAGAATTAATTTTAGGTGGTTTAAATAAGAATACTAAATGCGCTGTAATACAAGAAGCTACTTTGAAAAATCAAAAATGTTTTATAGAGAAATTAGAGCATCTTGCTTATGCAATAAAAGATAAAGGATTTTTATCTCCATCAATTATTATTATTGGAAAAATTGTTGAATTTAAGGTTAAAAACAATATAACTAAAGTATCTGAAGTCTATTTATCGGACATTAATAACGTTCAACTATATAATAAATCCCAAAAGTAAATTGGATCGAATTTAGTTCTAAGCTTTAAATCATTAACTTGATTAATTTGTCTGCAAGATAAGCTGTTAATTGCAAATATTATGTCATCATTTTCAAATTCTGGGGTAATTAACTCTTCTTTTACAATTTTCAATTTTAAAGCCTTAGCAACCATAATCCCCTCTAAACAACCGCTCTCTTTTCTAGGTGTTATCCATTGATTATTTCTTTTAATTAGTAGATTGAATGTGCTTCCACAACAAAGCTCACCTGAAGTATTCAAAAGAATAGAATCATCAAATGATTTTTCATTAGCCTCTGTCAAAACTTGTATTGCTTGATTATATGAAAATGTTTTGCATTTACTTATAAGACTGAATTCATTGATTTTTTCAGTTTGACTAATAAAAACACTTATTGGATTAAACTTTGGTTTTATTCTGTAGAATTCAAGCCATAAATTATCTAAATCTTTTGTCTCTAAAGTGCTATTAATTGTTAGCGCTCTACCTTCATTAGTTCCTCGACTACAGTTTATCCTGACTGAAGCAAATTGATCATTCTTAAGAGATAACTTTTTAATTCCATCATTAATAAGTTTTCTCAAAGTTAATTTATTTATTTTGAGATTAATATTCAAAATTTTGCTACTTTCTTCTAACCTTTTCAGATGTTCATCAAATAGAACAGGTTTGTTTTCCTTGATTAAAATAGTTTCAAATATACCATCAGCAAATTTTAATCCTCTATTATTAGCAGCAATTAATATTCTATCAATATCTAACCATTGATCTTTATACCATCCTAATGTTGCTCTCATTTTAATGAATCAATTAATGGTAAAAGTTTCCACTTTAGTTCATTAGTTTCCTCTTCAGGATTAGAGTCAATCACTATTCCGCAACCAGCATATATGTTGATTTTTTTGTCTTTAATAAAAAATGATCTGATTAGTATATTACTGTCAAACTCTCCATTCCAATCAAGTTTTATAAATGAGCCACAGTATGGTCCGCGTTCACATTCTTCTAATTCAAAAAGTCTTTGACATGATCTTAATTTAGGTGCTCCAGTTATAGAACCCCCAGGCCAACAAGCTTTTAGTAAATCAATCCAGTTTTTGCCTTTTTTTAATTTGCCTCTGATTACTGAAGTTAGATGATGAACTTTTAAGAAACTTTCAAGTTTTAATATTTCAGGCACCATAATACTTCCTGTTTCACAAACTTTACTTAAGTCATTCCTTATAAGATCAACAATCATAATATTTTCAGCTCTATCTTTTTCATTTGTTATTAAATCGATAGCATTCAGTGCGTCTTGATTTAAATCATTATCTCTGGATCTCGTTCCTTTGATGGGTCTTGATTCTACAAAATTTTTATTATCTATTTTTATAAATCTTTCTGGTGAGGTAGATAATACCGCCTCTTTATAATTATCATTATTATTTACTATTATTCCTCCAAAGGGAGCTCTTAATTTGCTTCTTATTTTTAAATATATATCTAAAGGAC
>QCKZ01000040.1 GCA_003214975.1 Prochlorococcus sp. AG-412-C21 | reverse complement strand
CTGGACAAGCCCCATATGGGCTATTGAAGGAAAATAATCTAGGGGAAAGTTCCTCCACAATAGAACCATGGATAGGACAAGCATAATTTTCTGAGTATAATTTTTCTTTTTCTAAGTTAGGAGGTAAGTTTTCTCCTTTTTTTGGAACAACCTCAACTATTGCTAAACCATCGCCTCTTTTGAGACAAGTTTGTAATGAATCATTTAATCTTTCTTGTATACCTTCTCTTGCAATTAATCTATCAACTACTACCTCAATATTATGGATTTGATTTTTATCTAATTCAATACTATCAGCAAGTTCTCTTACCTCCCCGTTAATCCTAACCCTAGCAAAGCCCTCAGCAGCTAGTCCACTTATTAATTTTGTGTGGGTTCCTTTCTTCCCCCTTACAACAGGGGCTAACAATTGGTACCGTGTACCTTCTGGTAATAGAAGAATTTGATCAACCATCTCATCAATTGTTTGAGGAGCAATTGGAATCCCACAGTGATGACAATGGGGCTCACCAGCACGGCCAAATAACAATCTTAGATAATCTTGTATCTCTGTTACTGTTCCAACTGTTGATCGAGGATTATGACTTGTAGATTTTTGATCAATTGAAATAGCAGGAGACAAGCCCTCAATATTGTCAACATCTGGTTTATCTACTTGACCCAAAAATTGCCTTGCGTATGCTGAAAGACTCTCAACATATCTTCTTTGACCTTCAGCAAAAATCGTATCGAAAGCTAAAGAACTTTTACCACTTCCACTCACTCCCGTAAAAACTATAAATTTATTCCGAGGTAAAGCAAGGTCAATATTTTTTAAATTATGCTGACGAGCTCCCCTGATGATGATTGAATTATCTTCCTCAAAACTATTATCAATTTTCATAACCATGTTTAAATCTATTTATGATTTAAAAAAAATATTATAGTCGAATTTTTTCTAATTTATGCGGCTGCTCTTTCAAGAAGTCTTGAAGCGTAATCATTTGCTTCGCTAAAACCTCCACCAATCAGCTCTATTAATTCATGTTTTCTTTCTTTTTTTGTAGTTAATTTTGATATGGAAGTATAAGTTATACCATCAGTTACGTCTTTATGAACTTTAAAGTGAGCATATCCTCCAGCAGCTAAAAAAGGCTGATGTGTAATACATAAAACCTGTTGATATTTAGAGATTTCTTTTATTAGCTCAACCAAAGAAAATAAAGATTTGCCACTTAAACCATTATCAATTTCATCTAAAAAGAAAGTATTAGGTTTTTTAGAAATACTAGATTTAATCGCCAACAAGAATCTAGACATTTCTCCTCCGGAAATAACACTTGATAGAGGAGCAAGCTTCTGATCAGGATTAGCAGAAAATAAAAAATTTATATTATCAATTCCATCACCGGAAGGACTACATTCGGAAAATTGAATTGAAAAATTTGCATTTTTTAAACCTAGATTTCGTAAAATAGAAATTACTGAATTTTGCAACTGTTTTGCAATTTTTTTTCTTTCAGAAGACTGAATAACAAATAGAGACTCTAAATTACTGAGTAAGCTTTTAATTCGATCTTCCATCATACAAATCTCGTTATCTTGGTCGTTTTTCAAGAAATATCTCTTTAATTGATCTCGCTTTTCAATTAATTGTGGCAAATCCAACGAAAAAGTTCTCTCCAAGTTTTTTAAAAAGAATAATCTTTTTTGTATTTCTGGAAGGTTGGATTCATAATTTTCTAAATCTTGAATATATGAGTTTAGAGCAAAAATTAAATCTTCAACATCAGCTTGGATATGTAATAACTTCTCTCTGAATTTTTGAATCTTTAAATCAAAATCTGCTGTTCTGTTTAAATTTTTTATTGATTGATTTATCAAAAACGCTATTGATGGTTGATCATGACTGAAATTATTTAAGTTATCTAAAGATAATTTAATAGAATTATTTATTTCGAGGTTATTAACAAGTTTATTTTCTAGTGATTCCAATTCTAAGATTTCTTCATTGGAATTTAAATTAGCTTGCTCTAAAATATTCAACATTTCTTTAATTACTAAATTATTTTCTTCTTTTTTTGTAGTAGATTCTATTTTTTCATTCATTAATCCTTTTAAAACTTCAATTTCCCCCCATATTTTTTTAATCTTTGAAGAAGTATCTATCAATTCTTGTGAACATAAATCATCAATAATTAATCGTCTCTTATCTTGAGAGTCAAACATAAAAGTATCTGATTGTCCTGCGAAATCTATTAACAAACTTCCAAGGTCTTGTAGGGATTGTTTGTTAATTAATAAATCATCAAGGGTATATTTGGATAAGACTTTTTTGTTTTTTCTATAAGATTTTCTTTTAATTATTAGTTCTGAGGAACTTCCTTCAAAACCATTACTAATCAACCATTTATTAATTTTAAGAGAAGAAGAAAATTTTGCCTCAATAACACAATAATCTTTTCCTGGACGTATTAAATGTTTTAAAGGTATATTAGTTCCACCAAATAAAACATTTAAAGAATCCAAAATCAGTGATTTTCCCGAACCTGAATCTCCAGTAATGATATTCAAACCTTTTTCGAAATTAATTTCTATAATTTCAATTAAGGCAATATTTTCTATTTTTAATTGTATTAACATGATAAATCCTCCACATAAAAAAATTAACCTCTTTTTAGAAAAAATAAAGGTTTTAAGTATATAAAGTTATGAAAGAAGATTTTACTGATTTTATAGAAATATCTGGACTCCTGGATTATGATCCATATACAATTTCTAAAATTTACAAAAAAAATCCAAAAAGACTTTTAAAAAGACTTTGGCAAACACTCATACCTATTTTTACCTATATCTTTTCTGTTGGATGGGATAAATTCACTGGCAGATTAAAAAATGAAAAACAAGCAAGATTTAGAGCAAAAGAATTAACAAATTTATTAGTTGAACTTGGACCTGCGTTTGTTAAAGCAGGTCAAGCTTTATCAACTAGGCCAGATATTATTCCGGGAATTCTCTTAGAAGAATTATCTCAATTGCAGGATCAACTACCAGGATTTGATGGCGATAAGGCTATGGAATTAATAGAAGAAGATTTAGGTGAAAAAATTAATGAAATTTTTTTAGAAATTGAAAAAGAACCAATTTCTGCTGCCTCTTTAGGACAAGTGCACAAAGCTAAACTAAAGAGTGAAGAAATTGTTGCGGTTAAGGTCCAGCGACCAGGCTTAAGAGAACAAATAACTTTAGATCTTTACATAGTTAGAAATATTGCTTATTGGCTAAAAAATAATATTGGATTAATAAGAAGCGATCTAGTAGCTTTGATTGATGAGTTAGGTAAAAGAGTTTTTGAAGAGATGGATTATTTAAACGAAGCTGAAAATGCAGAGAAATTTAGAAATTTGCATAAACACAACAAAATGATTGCTGTACCAAAAATTTACAAAAAAATAACATCACGAAGAGTTTTAACAATGGAATGGATCGACGGCACAAAATTAACCAATTTAGAAGATGTAAAAAAATTAGGAATCGACCCTGATAAAATGATTGATATAGGAGTGCAATGCAGTTTAGAACAACTTTTAGAACATGGTTTTTTTCACGCTGACCCACATCCAGGAAATTTATTAGCCTTAAAAGATGGCAGACTATGTTATTTGGATTTTGGAATGATGAGCGAAGTTTCCAGGGAGTCTAGGTCTGGATTAATACAAGCAGTTGTTCATCTAGTAAATAAAAACTTCGAAAAATTATCTCAAGATTTTGTAAAGTTAGGCTTTTTATCAAAAGAAGTTGATCTAGAACCAATAGTTCCAGCTTTTCAAGATGTTTTTATTAATGCCGTTGAACAAGGTGTTTCAACAATGGATTTCAAAAGTGTCACAGATGACATGTCTGGCGTTATGTATAAATTCCCTTTCAGATTACCTCCGTATTATGCTCTTATAATTAGATCATTATTAACATTAGAAGGAATTGCTTTAAGCGTTGACCCAAACTTTAAAATATTAGGAGCAGCTTATCCATATTTTGCGAGAAGATTGATGGAAGATCCTGATCCACAATTAAGAGAAAGTTTGAAAGAAATGCTTTTTGATAATAAAAAATTTAAGTGGGACCGTTTAGAAGATCTACTTTCCAACGCTGCAAAGCAAACTAATCTTGATTTAGAAAAACTGTTAGATGAAGTAATCAATCTTCTCTTTTCTCCACAGGGAGGGTTTCTTAGAAATGAAATAATTGAAGGCTTAACAAATCAAATAGATTTACTTAGTCTCAAAATATTGAAAAATTTAAATAACTACCTTCCAAACGCAATCAAATTAAATATGACTAATGAAAAGAACAACTTACGTGACCTTATAATGTATGTAGAGCCATTAAGAAAATTTTTAGAGATTTTACAAAAAGTACCCGGTTATTCTATTGAGATTTTCCTAAAAAAGGTTCCTCGACTTATAAATGAGCCTTATACACAAGAAATGGGTATAAAAATTGCAAAAAAAGTAACTGAAAAAGGAGTTGTTAGACTTGTAAAGATTGCAGCTGGTGCAAATATCTAAAATGAAATTTAGTAAATTATTATTATTAAAAACATTTTTTATTTTAATAAGTTCTCAATTACTTTTTAACGTTTCAAAAGCTAATGCTGCTGAAGAAATAAAAATTATATACAGCGTATTTTCTAGAACAATTGAAGTAAATTCTTTAAAAACTTTTGCTGAAGAAGGTAAGTCAACAAAAAAATTAAAAAGAATTTTAAAAGCAACTGGGTCTCCCGATAAAGAAATCAGATCAATTTTAAAAAAAGATTTTGAGATCCCTATTACGATTGCAAGCAAATTAGTATATTCAGAAATAGGTAATGTTTTTTTAACAAGACTTTCATCTATAATCCACCCACCCAGAGCAAATGATGAAACAACAGGTATGTTGGCCCTTAGAGCAAGTGTGGTTCAAGGTATTAACATAGGAAATGGGAAAATAAATCTTATCAATTTTTTTGAAGGATATCCAACTAAAACTGTTATTTTAAATGTCAACGCTTTGAGCAAAGTTATGAATAAAGTAGAATCAATTTCAGAACTATTAGACTTTTTTACAAATTCTCCTCTAGAAAAAATTAAAACAAATTAAACAGCCATGGTGTTATTAAATAAGATCAAAAATAAACTACGTATCAATTACAGAAAAAAAAGATGGCCAGGGCTAATCGATGCTTACAAACAATATCTTCCAGTTACAAATAAAACTCCTATTATCTCCCTCAACGAAGGCAACACGCCACTTATTCTTAGTGATTCAATAAGCAAATTAATTGGAAATGGAACCAAGGTATTTCTAAAATATGATGGTCTAAATCCTACAGGATCATTTAAAGATCGTGGAATGACTATGGCCATTAGTAAAGCAAAAGAAGAAGGCCGAGAAGCTGTAATTTGTGCAAGTACTGGAAACACTTCTGCAGCTGCAGCTGCATATGCTTCTAGAGGAGGATTAAAACCTTATGTTTTAATTCCTGAAGGATTTGTTGCGCAGGGAAAGCTTGCACAAGCATTAATGTATGGAGCAGAGATAATATCTATTAATGGAAACTTTGATAAAGCTCTTGAAATTGTAAGAGATTTATCTTCAGAAAATCCTATAGAGCTAGTTAATTCTGTTAATCCATATCGAATACAAGGCCAAAAAACAGCCGCTTTTGAAATTGTTGATGACTTAGGTATTGCTCCTGATTGGCTTTGTATTCCAATGGGTAATGCAGGTAACATAACTGCTTATTGGATGGGATTTAAAGAATATTCAAAAATAAAAAGAAATTTAAAATTACCAATTATGATGGGTTTTCAATCTGAAGGCTCTGCTCCTTTAGTAAAAAATATAATCGTTAAAGATCCAGAGACAATTGCAACAGCAATAAGAATTGGCAATCCTGTGAATAGAGAAAAAGCAAAAAAAGTAAAAATAGAAAGTAAAGGAGACTTTCAGTCAGTTACAGATGAAGAAATAATCAATGCTTATAAAATACTTGCCAAAGAAGGAGTTTTTTGTGAACCTGCCAGTGCAGCATCGGTAGCTGGACTCATTAAAAATAAAAATAGAATTCAGAAAGAATCCACTATTGTTTGTGTTCTTACAGGAAATGGATTGAAAGATCCTGATTGCGCTATAAAAAATAATGATGCTATTTTTAGGAAAAATATTGAACCTTCGTTAAAAAATATAACCAAAATCTTAGGATATTAAAATCCAAAAAAATTAGTGTCTGTGGAAACTAATTAAAAACAAAACTCATTTGTTGAAAAATATATAAAAAAGACTTCAATTTGTGGAATATTTTTTTATTTATATAGAAAATTAAAATTTATTCAACAAACAAACAAATTTTTCCACTCATATAAATCTTCATAAACTAAGTAAATAAGGTTTTAAATTAACAATTCCACAATTTCCACAGGATCTACTACTACTAAATTTTTTCTTAATAATATATTTTTATATTAGAAAAAGATAATAAAATAACTTATTGAATTTAATTTGCGAAAAAAGTATATTGAGTTTGTAAAAAGTTCCAAATTCCGATGGAAATTATTTGTAATCAAAATGAGTTTAATAATGCTATACAACTAGTAAGCAAAGCTGTTGCTTCAAAACCAACTCATCCAATTCTTGCAAATATATTATTAACAGCTGACCAAGGAACAAACAAAATTAGCTTGACAGGATTTGACCTTAATTTAGGTATTCAAACCTCTTTTGATGGAACTGTTAAAAATAGTGGAGCTATCACTATACCTTCAAAACTATTATCTGAAATAGTAAACAAATTACCTAATGAAACTCCTGTCTCTTTAGAAGTAGATGAGAATTCAGATAATATTTTAATAAAAAGTGATAGAGGTTCTTTTAATCTTAAAGGCATACCCTCTGATGATTATCCCAATTTGCCATTTGTGGAAAGTGGAACTTCTTTAAATATTGACCCTAGTTCTTTTTTGAAATCTTTGAAATCTACTATTTTTGCTAGTAGTAATGATGACTCAAAGCAATTACTTACAGGTGTTAATTTTACCTTTAAACAAAATTATTTAGAGTCTGCCTCTACAGATGGGCATAGATTGGCTGTTGCGTTGATTGGTAATGAAGAAAATATCGAAAATAAAGATAACTTACCTTCAAATGAAGGAGATTTATCGGTAACTATTCCAACTAGATCATTAAGAGAAATTGAAAAACTAGTATCTTTGAGAAGCTCAGAAAATTCAATAAAGCTTTTTTATGATAAAGGTCAGGTGGTTTTTATTTCTTCGAATCAAATAATTACAACAAGAACCCTTGAAGGTAATTATCCGAATTATTCACAATTAATCCCTGATACTTTTTCTAAGGTTTTTAATTTTAATACTAAAAAATTAATTGACGCATTAGAAAGAATTGCTGTTCTGGCTGATCAGCAGAGTAGTGTTGTTAAGATTAAATTAGATAATACAGATTTAGCTTCAATAAGTGCAGATGCACAAGATATTGGAAACGCAAATGAATTAATACCTGTTTCCTACTCTGGAGAAAAATTTGATATTGCATTTAACGTTAGATACCTTTTAGAGGGTTTAAAAGTTATTGCTTCTGAAAATGTACTTTTAAAGTGTAATCTTGCAACAACTCCAGCTGTTTTTGTGCCGGAAGATAATCTTAATTCTTTTACTTATCTAGTTATGCCTGTTCAGGTTCGTTCTTAACTTGAAATTACCTAAAGAAATTTTATTAAGTGAATTACTAAATTACAGTGTTAAGGGCAATATGTCTCTTAATTATGGAAATGGTGAAAATGTTTGGATGCATCCTCCTGTTCATCGAATTTTAGGATGGTCCTCTCGTCCTTCAAATTTTGATTTAAAACGAAATGTATGGCGATTAAATCAAATTAGTCAAATAATAGATAATGAAATTTATGTCAAGGGTGATCCAGCTATCTCTGATTTACAAACTTTAAATAGGTTTCCAACTTTAATAGAAGCTAATCTGATAAATATAAATGGTTCAAAAATAGGTTTTATTGCAGATTTTTTATTTGAAATAAAAACGGGTAAAATTAAATATTATTTAGTTTCTAGATCTAATCCTAAAATTCCAGGATCTAGTAGATGGAAATTAAATATTGAAAATATTAATGATCAACAACCTGGCTTAGTATTTTGTGAAACCAATTCTTTAGATGATTTATCTTTAATAAAATCAAGTATTAAAAATGAATTTTTTCAAAAAGGAAAAAAAATTATTGATAGATTTGATGATATGAAAAATATAGCTTCTAATAGATTAGAGGATTGGCTTGAAGAAGATGAAGATATAAACCAAAACTTAGATAGTAAACAAAATAGTTTTTATAATGATGACATAACATCAAGATCTTTTATTGATAAAAAAGAAGATGACCCTTGGATATAAAGAATGATAAATCTAGAAAATAATGATCTATATGATCTTAATGAAGCACTCAAAGTTGAAAATTTAACAATTAATGATTATGAAGAAATTTGCACAAGATTAAAGAGAAAACCAAATAGAACTGAACTAGGAATGTTTGGTGTTATGTGGTCTGAACATTGTTGTTATAGAAATTCAAAATCTTTATTATCTAAGTTTCCCACTAAAGGAAAAAATGTTTTGGTTGGTCCTGGAGAAAATGCCGGTGTTATTGATGTTGGAAATAATCAAAAACTAGTTTTTAAAATAGAAAGTCATAATCATCCTTCTGCAATTGAACCTTTTCAAGGAGCGGCAACAGGTGTAGGAGGTATATTAAGAGATATTTTTACAATGGGAGCAAGGCCAATCGCAGTATTGAATTCATTGAGATTTGGAAATCTTGATAAAATTTCAAATGTAGATTTGCTTCGAGGAGTTGTATCTGGTATTGCACATTATGGAAATTGTGTAGGTGTGCCTACTGTCGGAGGTGAAATTGACTTTGATGATAGTTATTCTGGAAATCCTCTAGTCAATGTTATGGCTTTAGGACTTTTAGAGACTAATGAAATTGTTTGTTCTGGAGCTAAAAATATAGGATCACCAGTATTATATGTTGGCAATACTACAGGCAGAGATGGTGTAGGCGGCGCAAGTTTCGCAAGTTCAGAATTAACTACTACTTCATTAGATGATAGACCTGCAGTGCAAGTAGGTGACCCATTTATTGAGAAAAGTCTTATAGAAGCTTGTTTAGATTCTTTTAAGACAGGAGATGTAATCGCAGCTCAAGATATGGGTGCAGCAGGTTTAACGTGCAGTAGTGCAGAAATGGCTGCAAATGGAAAATTAGGCATTTCTATTGATTTAGATTTGGTTCCTTCTAGAGAAGATAATATGTCTTCATACCAATATTTATTGTCTGAATCGCAAGAGAGAATGTTATTTGTCGTAAAGAAAGAAAAAATTAATAATCTTATTGAAAAATTTAATAAATGGGGATTATATGCAAAAGTAATTGGTGAAGTAATAGAGACTAATAAAGTAATTATTTATCATAAAAGTAAAATTGTTGCTCAAATCCCTACTTCTGCTTTATCTGATGATACTCCTGTGAATGTTCATAATGTGATTAATAATCCACCTGATTATTTGTTAAAGAAATGGGAATGGAAAGAAAATAATTTACCTGAAATTAATAAGCAAAAAATATTTTCATTCAAGGAAAATAAGAGTTTTTCTTATTCACAAATTATTTTAAAACTTCTCTCTAATCCTTCAATAGCTTCTAAGCGATGGATTTATAAACAATATGATTCTCAAGTTCAGGCAAATACAGTTTTTAAACCTGGAGAATCAGATGCAGCTGTAATAAGATTAAGAGAACAAAACGAAAAAAATAAAAATAAAGTATTTTCTGGTGTTGCTGCTTCAGTTGACTGTAATAGTAGATGGGTTTCTCTTGATCCTTTTAGAGGATCTATTGCTGCAGTTGCTGAATCTGCAAGAAACGTTAGTTGTGTTGGTGCTGAACCAGTAGCAATTACAAATAATTTGAATTTTTCGTCTCCTG
>QCKZ01000039.1 GCA_003214975.1 Prochlorococcus sp. AG-412-C21 | reverse complement strand
ATAATATTTTTTTTGAAAGATATAAAATGATTAAAACTATAAATAATTAATTAATAATGCATAGCAAAAGCAAGGGTATAGTATTTATTCAAAGAATACTATTATGGGCTTTCTATTTTTTTTCAGGATTTATCCTTTATTCAGATAAAGGAAATTTAAATTCATTTTTAATTAATTTTTCAAGAATTGTTTATCCATTATCTATCTTCTGGCTGCAAATAAGAATAAAAAAAAGTACCAATTTTCTGCCTATCGATACAAAAATGACAACTTCCCAGTTATGGTTCAATTTATTACCCGTTATTGCATCACTCTTAACAGTAATTTTTTCACTGACAAATGCATTCTTGTTTATTCTTGAGAAATTAATTAACTCTTAAATTCAATAAATTAATTATTTTCTAAACTATCTTAAGCATTTCTCATCTAAAAAACATAATGTAAAGAAATTTGCCTTTTACTTAAATTTGTATAAATTTTAAATAGTAATAAATAAAAATCATGAAGAATATTTCATTAAAGGGGAATATTAATTTTGATAAAAAAAAGGGAATTAACGATTATGAATTATTCTCTTTAAAAATAACAGATAGTTTATATAAAAAAGATATTGGAAAATTTCTTGAGACTCTCTCTTCTCACTTTATATAGGATAATATTTTTTTCTGATCTTCAAATTCAAACAGTTTAATAAATAAATAAGTTTTTGAAGGATAATAAGTAAAATTTAAGATTATTCTAATGCAATTATTTCTTGCTGACTGCCAATTCCCAGATATTGAAAATCAAGTAAAAGCTTATCAATTGTTTGTAGAAGCATGGGAAAACGGTGAAATGGCAAAATCAGATAAAACAGACAAATTTGAGATGTTATTTAGAGTACACGCGCCAGGTGAAGGGAGAGTAGTTTGTTTATGTAAGGCACATAGTGATAAAGAAATTTTTGAGCATTTTGCACCCTGGAGAGCCAAATTCGGCATTCATATGGAATTTACACCTGTAATAAGTTGTCAAAATGTTGTTGATTACCATAAAGATTTGTTCAAAACTTTAGGGTAATAAGCTTAAATCTAAACTTTATCGTGATTAAACCTTTTCCCAATCTTATTTACAAAAAAAAAGATAGAAATTTATCTTCTTCAAAGAGTTCGCCTAAGCAGGAAGAGAACGTTAAATCTAAACCATTAATAATATTTGGTTTTATCATATCTTTAACCTCTATCTTTTTACTTTTATTCACCATAAATAATAAATTTGGATAATTTGAGTAATTATCACTAATAGTTAAAAACAAAAATCATTTAGCATTAATACAAAATAATTAATCATATGGCATTTAACGAAGGAGGGATGGCATCAGGCCTTCTAATTATTGCAGTATCAATAGTTTTTGCTGCAGGTTTTGGTTTTTTAGTTTTGCATTTTGTCCCAGGGACCCCATTTTAATAAGCCCATCTGAATAAAATATTACTAGTTTTCCTAAACAGTGACAGTATCTAAATCCTGCGTCTGATTATCCTCAGGATTTGATTTCTTCTTTAATCTGTAAGCATAAGCTAAAGATCCTAAAGCTAAAGTACTTGTTGCTAATATTCCTGCTATGAGTAATAAAGCAAAAAGGCCTCCTATTAATCCCCCCTTCAATCTAATCAAATTAGATTTTAATAGAAGAATTGATAAGAAAATAATAGTAGCTTTTAGAGAAGTGATTTTCACAAAAGCCAGTGGATAAAATGGGTTTAACAGCATCTCATTAGCAATATGAATTTTATTCTAGAAATAAATTATAAAAATCGCATAAAAAAAAGACTCTAATGAGTCTTTTAATTTAAATCTAAAAAAGATTTATTGATTTATGCATCTTTATCGAACTTGCTTAGGTTAGGGCCTGCAACCAAACCAACTAGAGCAAAAAGTACTAAAGAAAGGACCCCAACAGCAGCTGCATAAGGATTGAAACCACCTAAAGCAAAGGAAGCTAAAAAATTCATAATTTAAAAAACAAATATCTTGGAGTTAAGCATACAGAATATTTGAGGAAAATATACCTATTTTGAGACATTTCTTCGTAATTATGAAAATATTTAGCTAAATCCTTTATTACCAACACACAAATTTTTTATTTTTTATTTTATTATCAAGGGGTATATCATAGCTTTTGATTGCTTATTTTAAGACAATTAAAACTAATTTCCCCTAATGACTTCTAACTATACCTTTATTTATGATGGAGAATGTCCATTTTGCAATCATTTTGCAGAGCTACTGGAAATCAAAAGCAAGGTAAATAATATTAAAATTCTTGATGGTCGTAAGAATTTTACCCTAATTAAATCTCTATTAGAAAAAGGTTATGACATAGATAAAGGTGCTATTCTCTTGAAAGATGAAGATATCTTTCATGGAGCAGAAGCAATAAATACTATTTGCAAACAGATAAAAAACCCTTCAAGTAGTTTACTTTTTTTACTTTCCAGATTATTCAAATCAACTAAACGAACAAAAGTACTATTTCCGTTACTTGTTAGGGCGAGAAGATTTGCACTGATATCAAAAGGTGTATCAACATCTCTAGTTTAAAAAATAAATAATTTCTTAAAAATTAATAACATATTTATAAGCTTCTGTATCAATAAATGATAATTAATAATTTTTTAGCTAGAAATAAGTGATAAATCTAAATATTTGATGATAGAAAACTTCAATCCCTTTATTGCATTAGGTGGTGATAACCAGAAAGTTAATCATATGGCTGAGGCAGCACTCGAAATGAATTTAACCTGCAATGATTTGAAGAAGGATTTAAATTTAACTGATGGAGATGTAGTTGATATGTTGCAACTAGTTATGGATAGGTTTAAAAATAGTAATTAAGTTTAAATCGTTACTAATAAATCCTTAATATTTCCATTTTTTTTAATGAAAACAATAAAAATTGAGTTTTCAAAATATGAATCAGTTAACTTTTTATGGTCTAAATTAATAGAAGATTACGGATTTGATAAGGCTAGAAAAATAGTTTCTCAAGCAATAGATTTACAAAAAATGAATGGCAAGAATAATAACACCCTGCCTATCATATTTTCAGGAACAGGAGGATTAGCCTTAATACCCATAAAAATGCTAGAAAAAGATGATTTTAAAATTAGTTATAAAGAAAATCAAGTTTTAATATTTAATCTGAAAAGAAAGTCATTTCAAATTTTAAATGAAGCAAAATAATTTAAGTTAGTACCTTCTCGATAAAACCAAAATTACTCTATATTCTAATAAAACATTCTTGAAATAATGACTTTTGAAGCTACCTACCTTGGATCAAATGGTTGGTTTATAAAATTTAAGAACACCAATTTAATTATTGATCCGTGGCTCAAAGGGGATTTAATATTTCCACCTGGAGAATGGTTTTTCAAAGGATCATTAGATAAAGAAATTACAATCCATAAAGACATTGATATCATTTTATTAACCCAAGGATTACCTGACCACTGTCATATTCCAACATTAGAAATGCTTAGAAAGGATATACCCGTAATTTGCCCTAGAAGTGCTTGTGGAATATTAGAAAAAATTGGTTTTAGTTCAATTAAAACTCTAAAGCCAACTGAAAAAACTCATCAATTTAATTTAAGTTTTCAAGCAACTGCTGGAGCTCCAGTCCCACAAATAGAGAATGGATATATTATTAAAGACGATGAAGATAATAGTTTTTATATAGAACCACATGGATATCTTGATGAAAGTTTAGACAAACAAAATCTTGATGCAGTAATAACTCCAACAAAAAATTTACAATTACCCCTAGTAGGTTCTTTTGTAAAAGGTGCTGATGTAATACCTAAATTGATTAAGAAATTTAATCCTAAATTTATACTTTCAAGTACGGTTGGTGGGGATGCAAAATATTCAGGTTTTTTAAATAACTTTATTTCAGTAACCGATTATAAAGAAGAATTGAATTGTAATCTTATAGATTTAGAGAGTATGCAATCTATTATGATTTAGGTTGAACTTAAAAAGTCCCCAAATTTCTCATTTAGAATCAACGTAATTTCAATTTAAAAAGGAGTACAAAAATTCATTCATTTTTTTATACCTCAATACTTTTATTAGTTCTACATACGAGTTATTTTTGTGACAATGCAAAGCTTAATCTAGTGATGAGAAATAATATTAATGGTGACTTTTCAATAATAAAAAAGATATCTGAGTTAAAACCAGGAGCGTTTATAAATATAAATTGGAATAAAAAAAATCTTATGCTTCCTTACTCTCTAAGAAAAGATTACATTTCATTTACAGACAGAAAATGGGACTGGCGATACCAATTAAATAAAGATGGTTTTCCTAATATGAATAATCCATCCTTAAATGAACTACTTCCTTCTGGAGAGATAAAAACACATTTTTGTGAATCAGAAGATAATAAGTCAAACTTATAATTTAATGATAATTATCCAGGAGCATTCAATTTCTTAAATCTATTTTAAAGATGAACAATACTAAAAATGAAAAAAATATTTCAAACCATGTAAAACTTCAGGACTATAAGATATTTGATTATGAAATACCTGAAATTTTTTTGGATGTCGTAATAAAAAAAAATTTAGTTAATGTTACAACTCAACTTAAATTGATAAAAACAAATGAGAATGCCAATAATCTTATTCTTGACGGTACAGACATATTAATTAAAAAAATATACATAAATAACTCTCTCATAACAGAGGAAAACTACATACAGCAAAAAAATAACTTAAAAATTAAAAATATAAATAAAGATAATTTTTCATTAAAAATAGAAGGAATAATTAAACCAAAGGAAAATACATCACTTTTAGGAATGTATGAAAGCAATGGGATTATAACTACCCAATGCGAGGCAGAAGGATTTAGAAGGATAAGTTACCACTCTGATAGGCCTGACATTTTAAGCAAATACACTGTGAGGATTGAGGCTGATAAGAATGATTATCCTGTCTTGCTTTCAAATGGTAACGTCGTAAAAGAAAATAATCTTACAAATAATCGACATGAAATAATTTGGGAAGACCCATATCCAAAACCCTCATATCTATTTGCATTGGTGGCAGGGAAACTTAATTGTGTAAAAGACTATTTCATAACTAAATCGAATAAGAAAGTGAACATAAATATTTATGTTGAGGATGGTGATGAAAAATATGTGCAACATGCAATAAATTCCTTACAGAAATCAATGAGATGGGAAGAGGATAAATATAACCTTGAATACGATTTATCATTATTCAATATTGTTGCAGTAAGACATTTTAATATGGGAGCCATGGAAAACAAAAGTCTCAATATTTTTAACTCAAAACTAATACTTGCTGATTCTGAAACAACAACTGATGAAGAATTAGAGAGAATAGAAGGGGTGATAGGTCATGAATACTTCCATAATTGGACCGGGAATAGAGTGACATGTAGGGATTGGTTTCAGTTATCTCTAAAAGAGGGTTTAACAGTATTTAGAGATCAACAATTCACTGCAGACATCCATAATAGAGAAATAAAGAGACTTGAGGATGCAAAATTTCTTAGAAAGTATCAATTTAGGGAAGATTCTGGTCCAACATCACATCCTGTAATGCCAGAAAAATATCAAGAAATAGACAATTTCTATACGACAACTATATATGAAAAAGGTTCAGAAATAATTAGGATGCTTAGTAATCTTGTAAAAGACGAAAATTTCTATAAAGGATTTAGTAATTACATCTCAACTTATGATGGTAAGGCAGCCACAATAGACCAATTTGTTGAGAAAATATTAGAAAACAATAAAGAAATTAATCCTAAAGAATTTAAAGTCTGGTACAAGCAAAATGGAACACCAAAAGTTAAATTAAAGAGAATATGGGATCAAAAAAACAAAAAACTTACAATTCAAGCTACTCAAAGTAATAACATAAAAAAGAACCCATATAATGATTTACCTCTAATAATTCCTATAAATTTAGCTATATTTTGCGGAGCAAATAAAACAATAAAAAAAACTGTCGTCCTAAAAGATAAAAAACAAGAATTTATTATTAATAATATAAGATCACATTTCGAAATCCCCTTAGTCACATATTTCCGTGAATTTTCATCACCAGTTGAGTGGGAATCAGATACTACTTTTGAAGAAAAATTTTTAATCTTAAAATATGAAACAGATTACTTTACTTTATATAATACGGTAAAAGTATTATATAAAAATATCATTGCATGCAGATTAAATGAGAAACCAGATTATAAAATTGAAGATAAATTAATAAAGAATTTAATATCTTTTTTAAAAAATAGAGATATTAATTTATCTCTTTTAGCAGAATTACTAAGTATTCCAACTTTTGCTGAAATCGAGTCAGAGATAAAAAACATCGACCCTTTAAAAGTATATAAAACTATTGACGAATTAAATTATATATTCGGTACAAAATTAAAAAAAGAATTATTATTTAAGCTCCAAGAAATAGATAATAATCTATATACAGCATGGCCAGAAGGAAAAGATGAAAGAAAACTAATCGAAATTATTTGGAAACTATTATTACACAGTCATGACAAGAAAATTAAATGCAAAATAATTAATTACGTCAATAGTAATTCGATGACGCTAGCAAAAGCTGCATTGAATTCTTTTAGTAGGATTAATTGTCCTGAGCGAAAAATTATCTCAAATATATTCTTAAATAAATGGAAAAACAATAGTGTCGTATTGGATAGTTGGTTCTCATTTAATGCATCTATAGAAAATGATGAAAAAGCAAGTAGTCTTGAAAAATTATTTGAAAACAAGTTTTTTGATTCAAAATCACCAAATACATTAAGAGCTATATTAAATACATTCGTAACAAGAAATTGTACTTTTCATGCAAGAGATGGATCTGGTTATAAATATATTGCGAAAAAGATAATTGAATTCGATAAATTGAATCCAATCGTTATTTCTCGTTTTGTGAAAGTATTTAGTAGATACAATTATTATTCAGAACCTTATAAAAGCAACATGATTGAAACCATAAAAAAGATTAAAAAAAATAAACTATCAACAAATACTATGGAAGTATTAGATGCTATATTAAAGTGATTATTTGATTATATTTAATTAAATATAATAATAGAGATTGTAATTATAAGTATTAAAATAATTAAAATATATTTATTAATAAAAATTCCATTAAATATATTTTTATTATAATCTTTATTCCACTTTTTATTAATGTATTCCTTAGTTATAAATTTATTAGGCCTACCACAATATAAGCATGTTGGAGAAGTTATTAAAATTAAATTTTTACATTGCGAACACTTTTTTTTTTCCATAATTTAATTTTACTGAATAAATTCTAAATCAGAAACAAAAAATAAGTAATTTAATTCTTATTTTTTTGAATAATTAAATATCATTGCAAAAAAAATTTTTAATTTAAACTATTTTAAAAAATTAAATATAATAAAATATTATTATTTTGTTTCAAATGTTTGCTATTGCACTTGGATTGTCTCCTATTGAAAAAATCACTATTGCAATAACTGCTTTGATTTTCATAATTTCTTTTACATGGATCTCAATTAAGGGAGATTTAAATAAAATTGCTAAGGAACTAATTGAATATAATGATAATAATCAGGATAATTAAAAAAAACCTTTAACCTGCTTTTTATGCAAAACAGGATAATCAATAATATGCCTAATTTCTTTAAGAGAAGAGCCATAGATTTTTGCACCATTTAAGTGAATACCAATCCATTTTTCTTTTTGATTAAAAAAATTACTTTTACTGGTACCCCTTTGGAGATAATTATTATTATCCCAATTTAAAGTTATATCCCAACCTTTATAATTTTCTATCATTTAGAAAGAGAGAACATACTCAAATAATACTCATAGAAAGTGAGAACAAAAACAAAGGAAATAAGTATTTTTTTTGTTATGTTTATTTAATATTTTTTATTTAGATCTGACTTTTATTTTACGAGCAGCTTCATCAGCATTTTTTCTAGCCAAATTAATGTCTGAATTTGATGAGAGCACAAGACCCATTCTTCTGCCTTTTCTGGAGACTGGCTTGCCAAATATAAGCACTTTAGTCTTTTCAACTTCTAAGGCTTCATTGAGGCCCTCATAAATAGGATTAATATACTCTTGGTTAGAGAGTATAACTCTTGTTGCAGAGGGTTCTATTAGATTTATATACGGTATTGGTAAATTTAAAAAAGCCCTTAAATGTAATTCAAATTCATTAATATTTTGACTAACTAATGTAACCATACCCGTGTCATGTGGTCTTGGAGATAATTCTGAAAATATAACCTCATTTCCTTTTATAAAAAACTCTACTCCGTATAATCCCGCTCCATTTAGGTTATTTAATATCCTAGTTGTCATTTTCTTGGCTTCAATAATTAAGGACTCATTGATCTCAATAGGTTGCCAACTGCATTGATAGTCTCCATTAGATTGAAGATGTCCAATTGGTAAACAAAAAATATTTTCACCACATTCTTTTCTTACAGTTAAAAGAGTAAACTCAAAATCAAAATTAATAAATTCTTCAATAATTACACCTTTAAACTTGCCTCTAGAATTTGCTTGTGCCTGCTTCCAGGCATTATTTAAATCATTTTTTGTTTTAACCAAACTTTGTCCCTTACCTGATGAGCTCATTAAAGGCTTAAGTAAAAGTGGGAATCCAATTTCATTTGCTTTTTTTTCTAGATCATCAAATTCAAAAATATAATCATACTTTGCAGTTTTTATTTTTAAATCTCTAGAAGCTAGCTCTCTAATTTTATCTCTATTCATTGTTATTTCTACAGTTCTGGCGTTAGGGACAATATTGAATCCTTCATCCTCTAGTTCTTTTAAGGCTTCAATTGAAAGTGCCTCTATTTCTGGGACAACATAGTCAGGTTTAAATTCTTTAATAATATTTTTTAAAATATTTTTATCTCCCATATCAATTACTCTTGAATAATCAGCTACTTGCATTGCAGGTGCTTTTTCATATCGATCAATTGCAATAACTTCTAATCCTAATCTTTTGGATTCTATTACTAATTCTTTACCAAGCTCGCCACTACCAAGCAATAAAATTCTTTTTTTAGAAAAAATTAAATCTTTCATATTTATAAAACTTATTCATCATTTTCAGAAAGATTAGAAGATGAATCCTCTATAATTTTTTTATCTTTAGAAGAACTAAATAAAGATTTTATACCAAACCAATTCTGACTTCGCATACTATTAGTTATTGATGTTGAAATTGCTCCTAAAAAAAACATTCCAATCATTCCCCAAATAATTCTTTCTAAAGCAATTGCAGGTAAAAAACCTTGACCGGAATTAATAATTTCAGTAAGTGGGTCGAAAGGGTCCAAATTCAATCTGATTATTAATATTAATTATAAAGGTTTAAAGAAATAAAAAATTAAAACTTTCAAAAGAAATAATCCAAAACCTATTTATAAATATGCACAAAAAACGTCATAGAATGTTATCTTCAAAGTGTTATTTTTTTTAAGACATGCAAGTTGATGTACAAAATACCACTGTTCTTTCAGCAGATGGATCATATATAAAACTTGGTGAATACTCAGGGAAAGTTATTTTAGTCGTTAACGTAGCTAGTTATTGCGGTAATACTGCCCAGTATAAAGATCTTCAAAAGCTACATGATTTATATTCAATCAAAGGGCTAAGAATACTTGCTTTCCCCTGTAATGACTTTGGTAAACAAGAACCAGACTCACTTTCAGAAATAAAAGATTTTTGTACAACTAAATATGGAGTTAAGTTTGAAATTTATCAAAAAGTTCATGCTAAAGGGAATACCACAGAACCTTATACAACCCTTAACAAAGTTGAACCAGAGGGAGACGTTGAATGGAATTTCGAGAAGTTTTTAATAGGGAAAGATAGTAAAGTAATTGCAAGATTCAAACCAGGGGTTAAACCATTTGACGAAAACTTAATTGCGGCTATTGAGGTTGCGTTAGATTCATAAAATTTCCTTGTATCTCATTATAAAGTTATCAAAAAAGAACCTTAATATTGAATCAAGAAATTAATAAAAATTATGTCCTAAATAGATACTTTTTAGATTATGGACCTGTCTAATATTAATTAGACTTCTTATTTATTATCCGAATTAACTTT
>QCKZ01000038.1 GCA_003214975.1 Prochlorococcus sp. AG-412-C21 | reverse complement strand
TGATTTAGTAATTATTTCTCCTATAGAGGGCACACCTGCTTTTGATGCTGGAATTAAAGCTAGAGATAAAATATTATCTATAGATGATATTTCTACTCAAGGTATGACTATAGATGATGCCGTGAAATTAATAAGAGGACAAAGAGGTACTAAAGTTAAGCTTGAAATTATTAGAGGTTCTAAATCCTTTTTTAAGATTTTATCAAGAGAAAAGATTGAAATAAAATCTGTTTCAAGTAAAGTCAATAAAACTAAAAACGGCTTATTAATTGGCTATGTAAGAATTAAACAATTTAATGCAAATGCATCAAGAGAGACTAGAGATGCTATTAAGGATTTAGAAACAAAAAAAGTCGCTGGATATGTTCTTGACTTAAGAAGTAATCCTGGAGGTTTATTAGAATCAAGCATTGATATTTCTAGGTATTTCATTAACAAAGGAGTAATAGTAAGTACCTTAAGTAAAGAAGGTTTAAAAGAAACAAAAAGAGGAAACGGTCAAGCTTTAACAAAAAAACCCTTAGTTGTCTTAGTTAATGAGGGTTCTGCCAGTGCTAGTGAAATAGTCTCTGGTGCAATAAAAGATAACAAAAGAGGAAAATTAGTTGGGAAGAAAACTTTTGGGAAAGGTCTAGTTCAGTCTATGAGAACTTTAGTTGATGGTTCAGGGCTAACTGTTACAGTCGCTAAGTATTTAACCCCGAACGGTATTGATATAAATAAATCTGGAATTGTTCCAGACATAGAAGTAAAAATGAATATCAACCCTATTATTCAAAGAGATATTGGGACTAGAAAAGATAAACAATATAAGGCAGGTGAAAAAGAACTAATAAATATAATTAAAATGAAAAATCAGATAAGTCAGTTTAACCCTTCCACTACAAACCTTAATGCGTTCCTAAAAATTAATAAGGAAAATATATTATTTTCACTAAATTAATTACTCATATCCAACATTTTCTTTATTGGTACATAGGCTTTTCTTATTATTTCTGGGTCAAGTTCTATAGATGGGGAATTGTTTTTCAAACAATCAAGAATCTTTTCTAAAGTATTTAATTTCATATATGGACACTCGTTACATTTACAACCTTCTATGTCTGGAACCTCAATAAAGATTTTATTAGGTTCTTTCTTCTTCATTTGATGTATTATTCCAGGTTCAGTTAATACCATGTAAGTTCTAGATGGATCTTTGGTGACGAAATCAAGCAATTTACTGGTTGATCCAATAAAGTCTGAGAGAAGTAGTAAATTTTGACTACATTCAGGATGAGCAATAACTTTTGCTCCAGGATTCTGGTATTTTAATTTTAATAGAGCTTCTTCACTAAATGATTCATGAACAATGCAGCTGCCAGGCCATAATTTAAGATTTCTCCCTGAATTTTTTTGTACCCATCTCCCGAGATTCTGATCGGGGGCAAAGATTATCTTTTTATCTTCAGGTATCTTGTTAACTAATGCGACTGCATTACTACTTGTACATATCAGATCACTTTGCGCTTTTACTTCCGCAGTGCAATTTATGTAACTTACTACAAAGTGATCTGGATTGTCTTCCCTGAACTTTTGAAATTTATCTGAGGGGCAATCGTCTGCTAATGAGCATCCTGCGTCTATATCAGGTAATAAGACTGTTTTATTTGGGCTAAGTATTTTTGCGGTTTCGGCCATAAAATGTACCCCGCAAAAAATTATTATATCTGCATCATTATTTGCTGCTTTTCTAGATAGATCTAATGAATCTCCAATAAAATCTGCAATTTCTTGAATCTCTGGAGCTTGATAATAGTGCGCCAGAATAATGGCATTAGCTTTTTTGCAACGCTCTTTTATTTCAGAAATCAAATCCTCTTGGTTTTGAACGGATTTCTGTTTTGCAGTAGAAGTTATACTGGTCAGGATTTAGAATATCTCTAAATAGATTATATGCCTTTAAACAGAAAAAATTCTGACAAATTTAAAAATTGCTATTGTTGGTGACTGTCATGGTCAATGGTCTGAATTAGACTTGAAGGTTTTATCTATTATTAAACCAAATATTGTTTTATTTGTTGGTGATATTTCTGATGGGAGTGTCAAAATAATTAAAAAAATCAATGAGATCAGAATTCCTACTTTTGTAATTTTAGGAAATCATGATAGAGGGAAAGATTCTACAGGCGAAACTCTCTCAAAGCAGATACGTGTTCTTGGTGGGAAATATTGTGCATGGGATTTGAAAGTTTTTAATAATCAAATAAATTTACTATCTGCAAGACCATGTAGTTCCGGCGGCGGCTATTATCTTTCAAAAGAAGTTAAAGGAGTTTATGGACCTATTACCGAACAAGATTCAATAAATAAAATTATCAAATGTGCAGAAGAGACTGTCGAAGATATACCTTTAATAATTATGTCTCATGCTGGCCCTTCGGGTTTAGGCTCAGAACCTAAAAGCATTTGTGGGAAAGACTGGAAATTACCCTCTTTAGATTGGGGAGATAGAGATTTGTCTGTGGCTATTTCGCAAATACAAAAGAGAAGAAAAGTTGATCTTGTGATTTTCGGTCATATGCACAATCGGCTTAAAAGAAACCTTGGTTTAAGAGAGATGTTTAAAATTGATAGCAAAGGAACAATCTATTTCAATACTGCTGTAGTGCCAAGATATAAAACTGATGAAGATGCGAAATTACTAATTAACTTTTCATGGATTGAGTTTGAAAAAAAGGAATTAAGACATGTTTCTCATCGATGGTATTCAGAAACTGGTGAAATTTGTGAAGAAGATAAATTTTTTTAGGATTAGATATCTCTGATCATATTTTAAGTGTTTTTGGGCTTTTCATATCTTGAAAATAATGTTTGAGATAAGATATAACCTGCAATTCCTGCGGCTGTAAAAGCTAAACCATTTTTAAATAAAGGTAATAAATCATTTGTTCTGGATATTATCGGTGCCAAACCAAAAATTCCAAATAACATTCCCCATAAAGGAGAAAGAAGAGCTAAAAATCCAATTGATATAACTTGACCTTCTTTTCTTGGAGCAGATGCGAAACCTGCTACTAAACCTCCAAGAATAGATGTACATAAAGTCCATATATATTGCTCTTTGGGTAGGCCAGGGACAACTTGACACCCTCCTCTTTCAAGGCAAATCTTTACTGAATTAATTGCATCTAATACTGCTCCATCCTCACCGTGATCTTTCACGTAATATTGATTACCAAATCTTGTTTGAAGTTCAACCCAAAATAACCTTGGCATAAAATTGAAATAAGCATCTCCGACGTTAAAGTTAAGTAAATTTCCTCCTCTAGGATCTGCAACTATCAACAAACTTGTCTCATCTAAATCCCAATAGTCCTTTATTGCGCTACCAGGAGAACTCTCAAACTGAGATAAATATTTAATTTTCCACCCACTTTCGATTTCTAGATTATTGAGCTTATCCTCTAAAGATTTTTTCTGATTAGGGCTTAATGTTTTAGCTAAATCAATTACTGGTGTTTTTTCTTCTGGTAAGAGATTTGGATTATTTATAGCGAAAACGGGTTTATGTGAAATTAAAACTAATATAGATAGAAATATTCCAAATAAATAGTTAATCTTTGAAGGCATAAAAAAGTTTTGTCTCTTTATATTCTCGCCGATGAATAGCTTACCCGCGAATAGTCCAGATTGGTTAGTAAAAAAAATAATAAAAATGGGTGGGACTATAAGTTTTTATGACTTTATGAATTTTGTTTTAAATGATCCCATTAATGGTTACTACGGCAGCGGTAAAGCTGAGTTAGGCGTTCGAGGAGATTTTGTAACATCATCCTCTTTATCAGATGATTTTGCTTTTTTGGTTGGTAAACAAATAGAAGATTGGTTAATTCAGTTAAAAAGTAGTTTTTTATCTAATCAGAAATTAGCTGTTATTGAATTTGGGGCTGGAGATGGAAGCTTTATGATTGGATTAATTAAATATTTTTTAGAAAGCAACAAGAATTTTTTGGAAGGAGTTTCTTTTGTAATTATTGAACCTAATGAAGGGATGGTAGAAAAACAAAAAAATAAATTGGAGGAATTTTTAAACTTAGGTATTGATATTTTATGGAAAGGCTTGGAAGAATTAGAGGAAAATAATATCAATGGAATAGTTATAGCAAATGAGGTTTTAGATGCTTTGCCAGTAGAAAGAATAACCTTTTCAAAAGAAAAATTACTTCGACAAGCAGTATCTATAGATAAAAAATCTTATAAATTATTTTTTGATAAAATGCCAATTACAGGTGAATTGGAAAAAAGTATCGAACTTGCTAAAAGTGAATTGGGAATAACTATTCCGCCAGAAGATGCCCCTGAAGGATGGACTACAGAATGGCATGTAGATAACTCAAAATGGTTAAAAGCTATTTATGGAAAAATCAATAATGGTATTTTATTGATAATTGATTATGCCAAAGAAGCTAAAAAATACTATACCTCTAAGAATTCTGATGGGACGATAGTTTCTTACGAAAATCAAAAAATGAATAATAATGTCCTAGATTTTCCAGGAAATTGCGATTTAACATCTCATGTGTGCATAGAAACTTTAATTAATGATGCTGAGACTCTTGGATTTAATACTATTGGAATAACTAAACAAGGAGAGGCTTTGTTGGCACTTGGATTAGCAGAGAGACTTTATGGAATTCAAAAAGAATTTAAGGAGGATTTATCAAATGCCCTTTTAAGAAGAGAGGCATTACTTAGACTGGTTGATCCTGTATGTCTAGGTGATTTTAAGTGGTTTGTTTTTAATAAGTTTAAGGAGAAGAAAATGAATATAAATTCAACCTGCTTGCGTTAAGAAAAAAACTTTAAAAATAATGAATCCTCTACGTCATCATATATATCCACTTCACCAATTTCTTTCGGTAAGATAAATCTCATTTTGCCATCACGAACTTTTTTGTCGCCCATAAGTATTGTTAGAACGTCTTCTT
Source organism: Prochlorococcus sp. AG-412-C21 (assembly GCA_003214975.1). Classification (GTDB taxonomy): domain Bacteria; phylum Cyanobacteriota; class Cyanobacteriia; order PCC-6307; family Cyanobiaceae; genus Prochlorococcus_A. The sequence goes on along the minus strand of QCKZ01000038.1, from coordinate 5,421 downwards.
TATTTATTTTGGGGATCTCTGTAGGAAGATCGTAACTCTTCAAAAGATTCTTCTGTCTCTCTAATTCTTCTTTAGACCATAACCCTTTCTCAATTGCTATCTTTCCCGCAATATTCATACCAATTGATATTGCCTCACCATGTAAGAATTGGCCGTATCCACATAAATTCTCAATAACGTGACCAAAAGAATGACCATAATTCAATATTGCTCTAACACCATTTTCATGTTCGTCTTGTGAAACAATATGAGACTTTGTTTTGATTGAACTATTAATTATTTTAATTAGATATTCATTCTTGAGATTTATAAGTTCGTTCTTGTTTTGTTCAATTTCTAAGTATTCGAAAAGTTCTTTATCTCTTATTACTCCGTATTTTATTACTTCGGCCATGCCTGCACTAAATTCTCTTTTGGGCAAACTTTTTAAAGTTTCTGGATCAATAAAAACTGCTTTAGGTTGATTGAAAGCTCCAATTAAATTTTTACCTTTAGGATGATTTACTCCTGTTTTTCCTCCCACGGATGAATCAACCATCGATAATAATGTTGTTGGAATCTGGATATATTCGATACCTCTTAGCCAAGTCGCAGCTGCAAAACCACTTACATCTCCAACAATTCCTCCTCCAAGGGCAATAATTATTGAATTTCTATCTAAACCAAATTCAAATGCTACGTCATATATTTTACTTAAAGTTTTCAAGTTTTTATGGGATTCTCCAGCCTTGATAAGGAACATTTGGGCCTTAAAATTATTATCTTTTAAATGATTTAAGAATTTTTTTCCATACAAATTTGATATCTCTTCATTTGAAATTACAAGTATTTTTCTATTTTTTGTTATGCCAATTTTTAAAAGTTCTTCGCAGATATTATTGATTATTCCTGCTTCTAAAGTTACTTCATAAGACTTATCACCTAATGGGACTAATATTTTTCTCTTATTCACAATTAATTACCTAGCTTAAATTTATAAATATTTAGTATTAAATACTTTCTATAATAGCAAAATCTAAGCTCTAGATACTTAAAAAATCAGTTGTTAAGAATTAGAAATCGTAATAAAATCATCCTATGAGTTCCAAAAAAAATATAGGCATTATTAAGAAAAATTATTCTCTAGGAATAATTGGAGGCGGCCAATTAGCTTTAATGCTGACAGAGGCAGCAAAAAAAAGAGATTTAGGAGTATGCGTTCAGACAAAATCTTGTGGTGATCCTGCTGGTTTAAAAGCAGATCATGTTATAGAAGCGGATCCTTTAAAGTTAAGGGGTAATAAGTCATTAATTAATGAGTGTGAAAAAGTAATTTTTGAAAATGAATGGATAAAAATTGATAAATTAAATTTAATTGATAATAATGATATTTTTATCCCAAGTCTCGAGTCAATTAAGCCCTTAGTAGATAGGTTTTCTCAAAAAAAATTAATAGATAGGATGAATACCCCCTGTCCAAAATGGATAAGCATGAAAGATTTTAAGAATCTCTCTGATGAGGAAATTAATAATTGGAGCTTACCCTTAATGGCAAAGTCAAATAAAGGAGGATATGACGGAAAAGGGAATAAAAAAATAAAGACTAAAGAAGATTTATATTCTTTTTTAACCGAGAATGATTCTGATGATTGGTTAATTGAAGAATGGATTGATTATGAAAAAGAATTGGCTCTTGTGGGTTCAAGGGATCAAACTGGCAAGATAAGATTCTTTCCAATAGTTGAAACGTTCCAATTAAACCATGTTTGTGATTGGGTTCTTGCACCTGCAGCAACTGAATATGATTTAAACCTATTTGCAATAAATATTTTCTCTTCAATAGTAAATGAATTAAATTATGTTGGAGTATTAGCTATTGAATTCTTCTATGGAGTTAATGGTCTTTTAATTAATGAAATAGCTCCTAGAACACATAACTCTGCTCATTTTTCTATTGAAGCTTGTTCTTCAAGTCAGTTTGATCAATATGTTTGTATTTCTTCTGGAATAATGCCACCTGAAATTAAAATGAATTGTGAGGGAGCAATTATGATAAATCTTCTTGGATTAAAAAAGAATTTCCCAATTTCAATGGAAACAAGATTTCAAATGTTATCTGAAATTGAGGGTTCTAATATTCATTGTTATGGCAAATCTCGAGAAATTCTGGGAAGAAAAATGGCTCACATCACATTTTTATTAAATGGTAAAACGCATTCAGAAAGATATGATGAAACTCAAGTTTTATTAACTATGGTAAGAGACATTTGGCCATCTCCAAATGCATAAAAAAATAAGTTAGAGTTAAGATACTGGATCTTTGGTTAAGTTCTTCTTTATGTGCTCTGATCTGACTCTCTTTCGACATGAGGAGACTGTCGTGATGCGGTAGTAAACCGATCTTGTAATCGGAAACGAAAGCCCACTTTGAATCCTCTTCTGGCATTTCCAGGTCGATGCAGCAGAGAACTGACGGGGGTCCGGTTTTACCTATCAAATTGCTTGCTATAACAAGCTTTTGGTAGGCATTTCTATTCTGTGAATTTGGTGTGTAGGACCAAGGCGCAGGACTAAATTGCAGGACCTAATGCAGGATCATATTAGTACTCGCTAACAAAATTAAGTTATAGCTAATGCAACAGATCGGTTAAGAAAGAAATTTTTTTATAGAAAAACATTAAAGGACTTAAATTATGGCTATTTCTTCATGTTTGCAAAGGTTATGAACTGGAGGCTCTACATTTGCATTCACAGCAGTAGGTAAAGCGAGTGCTGCTAGTAGTGGAAGTAGTAAGCGTTTCATTTATTCAACAAGCTCAATTGCATATACAGTATCCTTACAATTATTTTTTTTATCCCATTCTTTACAAATTGGGTCTTCCATAGTTGTTCCTAATTTCTCTAAATCAGTACATTTAATTAATAAATGAGATTTATGGTCATTGACTTTTACAAACTCATAATCAGTTACAAACTCCTTGCACATATCTTCAAGAAATAATGTAGTGACATCATGTTTGAATTCTTCAAATGTACAGCTAAAAGTTGAAATGATGAGTGTGTTCATAAAAAAAAGAGGGTTTTATCCCTCTATGTTAGATCGACTGTCAATCAGTATTAGATTAAATCATTCCCATCTCGGCTTGAGTGGTTGAAGTTGTAAATAGATTACTTTTAAACTTTAGGATTATTCTCTCAGTCATTTTTTGCCCTATTCTTTGAATTGAACTGATTAATTTTTTATCTTTTACTTTCTATACCTTTTTACGATTTCCCATCTTCTCCCTTACTGATAATTGGTGCTTTAGGTAGTGTGCTGGCACTGGCTGTTTTTTATCTTGCTTATCAACAATACTTCAATTCTTCCTTGAACAAAGAACTTCAAAGAAAGAAAAAGGCTCTGTTGAGGGATCAAAAAGAAATTAATCAAAAATTAGAGAAAATAGAGCAGGATTTAAAAAATTTATAGATAAAACAATGAATATAGACATTTTCTTAATCTCCTTTTTTACATACCTCTTTGTCCCACTAATAATGGTTGCTAAGGGTAAAAAAAATAAGGCATATTAAAATGTCTTATTTTTCAAAAAATAATTATATAAAATATGACGAATGGTTTGATGAAAATATTTCTCCACTCGATTTAAAATTTTATTACGAAGAAAAACGATTCTCAAAGACTCTTCATGAAAAATTTTATTTATTATCTACTTCAAAAATATATATTGGTGGCTCTGAAAAAAAATAAGTAGCTTTAGGTATTTTTTTTATGAACACACTCATCATTTCAATTTTTAGCTAATTCTTTTTCAATTTAGAAAAGAAAGTATATAAGCTATTTAATGCGATGAACCAAATCAATAATGATCTTCCATTTTGTGTCAATTGAAGTGTTCTTTGAGTCATTTTAGGCTTCTTAAAAAGTATGGTTGGGTTCAGTTGTATCCCTGCAACTGTCTCATGACAACCATGTTATTATCATAAAACAATCTATTTAAATTCATAAGTAAATATACTTACCTCTTACCGTACTTTATCGTTCTCTAAACCGTACATAAAGATACTCATGATCGACATGAGTTATTAGTTAAAACATTTGAATTGGCTAGGTAAATCTTGAAAAAGAAATTCTCGTTTTCAACCATTCCTAAATACTTAGATAGTATTGAAGACAAAAATAATGATGTAAATATTAAAGTGATTTATTGGAAACTAGATTATGAAAATAGTCATAAACTTAACTAAATTTGATCATTGTAAATAACTAATTTTCTATACCACCCGCTACTTTTTGTTCCTCTAGTCGTTTTTTTAGAATCGAATAAGCCTGTGAAGCCCATTCTCGAGATAATCGTAAATCATCCAAATAAGCATCTAACTTCTCTCTAAGTAATTTGCCAATTTTAAATACTTCTACGAAGCCTAGATAAATTATTACCAGAAACTTACTTATGCTTACTGCAACAGCTGCTATCTTTTCAATTCTTTGATCTTGCATTTGAACTTATCTAAGTCCACTAAAATTAACAGAGGTAAGAAATTATGCAAATGTTTCAAAGACTTTAATTCTGGATCTTTAAACATAGCTTCTATAATTAAAATAAATATAAATTTCTAATGAAATCTCTTCTTGCAAGTAACAGATCAAAAGCATTATTAGGCATTGGAGTATTAGCTATTGGAATAGGTGCAATATCAAAAAAGGTTATTAGCTATCCATCAGGAGGATGCATGAAAGGAGGTCAAGAAATGACATTTGATTGGGATAAATCTATTCTCAACAAGCCCTATATAAGCTGATCCCTTAAAAAGCGAATAGGCATGCCCTAACAATCTATAGATACAAATCATTTGTATAAGATGCATTACAGATAAAGTACTGGTAAGAAACCTCTCGGCTATTCTATCTTGCAAAAACACTAAAAGATGAATACAACAATGAACAAAAGATTTCTAGGGTTTATACCGGACTTAAATCAACTTCTACTAATGAACTATATGTTGATAGTGCAGTTTTAAGAACAAGGAAGAAAGATAGTTCAAATAATCAATCTAAAATCAAGAGAACTTAATATAAAATTGTTCTGGATAGCAATGATCACTATCATGCCTATATCAGTTGAAGTGCAAATTGCTATGCGTTATAAAAGAATTGAGAACTTAAGTGATCATCTACAAAGCAATTTTTACAAATAAGAATGTCATTGTTAAAAAAATTCTCGATTAAAGATATCATACTCTCAAGCAAAGAAGAATATCAAAAGGAACTCAAGAACAAATTTGTGGGTTCACAAATAGGAAAGTCATTATTTAATAAATTCTCAATTAAAGATTTCATACTCTTAAGCAAAGAGGCATATCAAAAGGAACTCAAGTACAAAGGTATGGGTTCACAAATAGGAAAGTCATTATTTAATAAATTCTCGATTAAAGATTTCATAC
>QCKZ01000037.1 GCA_003214975.1 Prochlorococcus sp. AG-412-C21 | reverse complement strand
AAAAACAAAAAGTTAAATTATGGAGAAATATTTTTAAGAGACAACGTTCCGGTGATGATTTACCTTATTACCCAAAAGCGTTATGAAATTGTCAAAAAGTTCCTAAGTGTATGCCTTGAGTTACAAAGCTCTAATTACCAAACACGTGGAGTATTTCCTACTAGTTTCGTAGAAGAAAATGGAAAGCTTATTGGGGACTATGGTCAGAGATCAATAGGGAGGATTACTTCAGCTGATGCCAGTTTATGGTGGCCCATTTTATGTTGGTATTATGTCAATAAAAGTGGCGATTATGCCTTTGGAAAAAGTCAAAGTGTTCAGAGAGGTATTCAACTTTTACTAGATTTAGTTCTGCATCCAACATTTGAGGGTACTCCCGTCCTTTTTGTTCCAGATTGTGCATTCATGATTGATAGACCCATGGATGTATGGGGGGCGCCTCTAGAAGTTGAAGTTCTACTTCATGGATGTTTAAAAAGTTGTATAAATTTAATGGAATTAAGTCGAGCAGATCATGTAAGTAGACTTTTGGATCAAAGACTTATTCTTACAAACCAATGGGTTAAGGATTTAGGAAGTTTTCTTTTAAAGCACTATTGGGTTACCAGCCAAACAATGCAAATCTTAAGAAGAAGGCCAACAGAGCAATATGGAGATGATCAACACTTTAATGAATTTAATGTTCAACCACAAGTAGTGCCCTCATGGCTTCAAGATTGGCTAGAGAATAGAGGTGGTTATTTAATAGGAAATATTAGAACAGGAAGACCTGATTTTCGATTCTACAGTTTAGGCAATTCTTTAGCCTGTATGTTTGGAGTACTTCCGCCTGCTGAACAAAGGGCTTTATTTAGATTAGTTTTACACAACAGACAGCATTTGATGGCTCAGATGCCTATGAGAATTTGTCATCCTCATATGGATGTTGAAGAATGGCAAAATAAAACTGGATCTGATCCAAAGAATTGGCCCTGGAGTTACCATAATGGTGGTCATTGGCCAAGTTTGCTTTGGTTTTTTGGTACAGCTGTTCTTTTACATCAAAAAAATTATGCTTCAGATGATGTGATTCTTATGGAAGAAATGAAATCTTTAGTAGAGGAGTCATATTGGTGTCAACTTAATCAATTACCTAAACAAGAATGGGCAGAATATTTTGATGGGCCTACAGGCACTTGGGTTGGCCAACAATCGAGGACATACCAAACTTGGACAATAGTTGGTTTTTTATTAATGCATCACTTTCTAAGAAATGATAGTAGTGATTTAGATATGTTTAAAATTTGAGTCTAAAATAGCCCTAAAGTTAATGATTTATCAATAGGTAAGCATGCACCAATACCAAGATATATTGTCAGAAAAGTTCCGAACAAGAAAACAGACATTGCTATCGGTCTTCTAAAGGGATTAGAGAATTTATTAACGTTTTCGATAAATGGTAAAATCATCAATCCAAGTGGAATTAATGTTTGAAGTGCAATACCCAAAAGCTTATTTGGGACTACCCTAAGTATTTGAAAAACTGGATAGAGATACCATTCAGGAAGTATTTCTAAAGGAGTTGCGAATGGATTTGCTTTATCTCCCAACATTGCAGGATCAAGGACTGCCAGACCAACTACGCAGGCAATAGTTCCTAATATAACTACTGGGAATATATATAATAAATCGTTCGGCCAAGCTGGTTCACCATAATAATTATGGCCCATACCTTTAGCTAATTTTGCTCTTAATTTTGGATCAGATAGATCTGGTTTTTTTAACGTAGACATATGGAAATCTGATAATGGTTTAAGTATAGAGGTTTATAAAGGACCTGAAATCCCCTGTTTACGAATCATTAAAAAATGCATCAGCATGAAAACTGCTAATGACCATGGCAAGACGAAAGTATGCAGACTATAAAATCTTGTAAGAGTGGATTGTCCAACACTTTCTCCACCCCTTAGTAGTTCAACCATAAAATCACCAATTATGGGTATTGCTGCAGGTACCCCTGAAACAATCTTTACAGCCCAATATCCAACTTGATCCCAAGGTAAAGAATATCCTGTCACACCAAAAGCAACTGTTATGACAGCCATTACAACACCTGTAACCCAAGTTAGTTCTCTTGGCCTTTTGAAACCACCAGTAAGATAAACCCTAAAAACATGAAGGATTAACATCAGCACCATCATAGATGCACTCCATCTATGAACAGATCTTATTAACCATCCAAAACTTACATCGGTCATCAAATAACTTACTGAACTATAAGCTTGGGTAACTGTTGGCTTATAGTAAAAAGTCATTGCAAAACCTGTTGCAAATTGAATTAGGAAGCATACTAAAGTTATGCCTCCTAAACAATAAAAAATATTTACGTGAGGGGGTACGTACTTGGAAGTTACGTCGTCAGTTATGTCTTGAATTTCAAGCCTTTCTTGAAACCAGTCATAAACAGATGAAGAATTCGCCATCCCAAAAAAAATTAGCTTTGATATTAAAGAGCTTACTTAAAATTCTTATACTTGGTGTTAACACTTAACCCAATGAATTCATCTTTTAACAAACTTTTAACATTCAAAATATTGATCATTGTATTAATGGTCAGTGTTTTTTCTACCAATTTTTTATTCATTGAAAGAGTGGATGCCCTCAGTGATAGCAAGCAATTAGTACTTGACGCTTGGGGCTTGGTAAATGAGGGTTTTTATGACCCAGAAAAGTTTGATGAAATCCAATGGAAGAGAATTAGACAAAAAACATTACAGAAACAAATTGAAACAAGTGAAGAGGCTTATTCCGCAATTGAAGACATGTTAAGACCTCTAGACGATCCTTATACAAGAATTTTACGCCCAAAAGATTATGAACTCCTGAAATCAAGTAATTTTGGTAGTGAGATTAATGGTGTTGGACTTCAATTAGGTGAAGATGATGATAGTAATAAAGTGAAAGTTGTATCTACTCTTGGCGGCTCACCAGCCGAAGAAGCTGGGATAGTTAGCGGGGACTTCATAGAAAAAGTAGATGGAATTTCATCAGAAGAACTAGGCCTTGCAAATACTGCCTCCAAGTTAAGAGGGGAATCAGGAAGCAAAGTTTTAGTTGAAATATCTTCGGAATCAGGAGAAATTAGAGAGATAGATTTAGAAAGGAGATCAGTAGACCTAAGACCAGTGAGAACAAAAAGATTAAGAGACGATTCTCACACAATAGGATATTTGAGAATAACTCAATTTAGCGAAAGCGTTCCAAAAAAGGTTGAAGAAGCTCTTCAAGAGTTAAAAGAGAAAGAGGTCGAAGGATTAATCTTAGATCTTAGGAATAATTCAGGCGGACTAGTAAGCTCAGGGATCGCAGTTGCAGACTCATTATTGAGTGAGAAACCTATAGTAGAGACAAGCAATAGAAATGGAATCAAAGATGCAATAATTTCTCAAAAAGAGACATTTTTTGATGGCCCAATGGTAACTTTAGTAAACAAAGGGACTGCCAGTGCAAGTGAAATACTTGCAGGTTCTTTACAGGATAATGGCAGATCAATTCTAATGGGAGAACAAACCTATGGTAAAGGTTTAATTCAGTCCCTAAAAAGTTTAGGAGAAGACAGTGGAATAGCAATCACAGTTGCTAGTTATTTAACTCCAAAAGGTAATAATATCCAAGGTCAAGGTATGACGCCTGACAAGTTACTGGATCTTCCGGATGCAAGTGAATACGGAAGTGTTGACGATAAATGGGTTAGGAATGCAGAATTATTTTTGGATTCACTTCTAGAAAAAGAAAAAGTTTCAATTCAAACTAGTGAATTAAGCGATGAAAAAAAATATAACTCTGAATTAGCAAAAGATTGATAATTAAAAATTTTAAACACTTATGAGTATTAAAAGAATTTTTCATGACCCAATACACAAAGAAATAGTATTTGATTCAGAGAAGCCAGAAGAATTAATGATTATGGAATTAATTGATACAATTGCTTTTCAGAGATTAAGAAGAATAAAACAATTAGGGGCGGCATCATTACTTTTTCATGGTGCCGAATCGAGTAGATTTACTCACTCAATTGGCGTTTTTTGTATAGCAAGAAAAATATATTATAGATTAATTGAGAGTAAATCTTCATTTAGTGAAAATAAATTTGTTCTATATGGAGCAGCTCTATTACATGATTTAGGTCATGGACCTTTGAGCCATACCAGTGAAGCAATATTCGATCATAATCACGAACAATGGTCCCAAAACTTAGTTAAAAATTATTCTCCAATCAATTCAATACTCAAAAAGTATGACAACGAATTACCTAGGCAAATCGCGGAATTATTTGAATCAAAACAACTATTTTCAAAACCTTTAAAAACATTGATTAGCAGTGAAATAGATTGTGATCGTCTCGATTATCTTTTACGAGATAGTTATAATACAGGGACCAAATATGGCTTAGTAGATTTAGAAAGAATTATTTCAGGGCTTACTTTTTCACCTGATGGAAATATTGCAATCAAACCAAAAGGTGTTATTGCTATTGAGCATTTCTTAGTACTAAGAAACTTGATGTATAGAACCATCTACAATCACAGAATAAACGAAATATCAACATGGATTCTGGAAAAAATAATATCCACAATAAAACATAATTATGAAAAGAAAATTTGGATAGATAGATCACTTTATAAATGGATATTTTCAACTAAAAATCTCGACTTTGATGATTTTATAAAAAATGATGATATAACTTTTTATTACCATTTAATTAGATGGAAAGATGAATCTTTCGAGCCACTTTCTACGCTATGCAAAATGTTTATTGATAGAGATTTGTTAAAAGCATCAGACATAAGTTTTTTAAATAATATAGATAGACTAAAAATCCTCGCCTTTGCTAGAAAGTTATGTGAACAAAATAATTATGATTCAGAAATATTTTGTGGCATCAAAGAAAGATCTTTTAAAGGTTTTGAATCTAACAATGCTCTAAAAATATGGGATGGAACTTATCAAAACTCATTAGAAGATACTTCTGCATTGATAAAAACTTTAATGAAATCTGAGGAGAGTTCCTTTATTATTTACCCCAAGGAAATCAAAAGTGAAATTATAAATAAAATTTCAGTTACAAAAGATAAGTCCTAAATTCAATTCAATGGAAATCGTTTTAAATAATTCTAAAAGTAAATATTTAGAAATTTTTTCTATAGGAGATTTGGATAATATCCATGAAAATTTTAAAAAATTTTCTTCCATTAAAGGTCCTCTGGAAGCAAAAATTTTCGCAATCAATGAGTCAATAAGTTCTCATCAATTATCAAAATTAAAAAATCATTTTGACAAAATAAATATTTGCTCTTTATTCATTTACTCAAATAATAGAGATACAATATTAACTGGAAAGTCTTTAAGAATAGATTCAACTTTTGTTCAAGAGCAAGAGGTTAAAAATAAGTTACTTTTACTCAATAAAAAAAAGAAAGACGATATTCTTCACGAAGGAACAGTAAGAGCAGGTGAAAGAATATCTTCAAATGGAAACCTATGCATCATTGGAGACGTTAATCCAGGAGCCATAGTTTCCGCTAAGAAAAATATTTACGTTTGGGGCAAATTACTAGGAATCGCATTCGCAGGGAAGGGTGGTAACAAACATGCCTCTATTGCATCACTTTATTTAAACCCATTACAGTTACGAATTGCAGATGTGATAGCTATTGGACCAAAGGATAAGCCCAAAAGTTATTATCCAGAAATTGCTGTAATAGATAAACAAACGATAATTATTAAGCCACATCTAATAGAAACGAAAAATTAATCAATCATTTGAAATAATTTAATTCAAACTAGATAAATTTAAGAATTACTTAATCTTTAAAATATTTAACTTTCCGCAAGTGGCCTTATTATTTGATAAATCCTTAAATTCTTGGCGGACAATACTCGCACCATACTAATTTGTTCAGGTAAAGGTGGGGTTGGTAAAACAACTCTAACCGCAAACCTAGGCATAGCACTTGCCAACAGCGGGGCTAAGACTGCTGTATTAGATGCTGATTTTGGCCTAAGAAATTTAGATCTTCTTCTAGGATTAGAAAATCGCATTATTTACACAGCTCAAGATGTTCTAGACAAAAATTGTCGTCTTGACCAAGCATTGGTTAGACATAAAAAGGAACCTAATCTTGCTCTTCTACCTGCTGGTGATCCTAGAATGTTGGATTGGATGAAGCCCGAAGATATGAAAAAAATCAGTGAGCTGCTTAGTGAGAAATTTGATTTTGTTTTAGTAGATTGTCCCGCTGGAGTAGAAGATGGCTTTAAAAATGCTCTAGCAGCTTGTAAAGAAGCTATTGTTGTTACCAACCCGGAATTATCTGCAGTACGTGATGCCGATAGAGTAATAGGGATTCTTAATACTTCTGATATTGAGCCTATCCAGCTTGTAATCAATAGAGTTCGTCCTAACATGATGGCTAGTCAAGAAATGCTATCTATCGATGATGTTAAAGGTATCCTTTCTTTACCTTTGTTAGGTATTGTTTTAGAAGATGAACAAGTAATAATAAGTACAAATAGAGGAGAGCCACTAACACTAAGTGATAGTAGATCTCCTGCAAAAAAATGTTATCTGAATGTTTCTCAAAGACTTACTGGAAAGGATGTACCAATTATTGACCCCAAAAATGAAGGTAACAGTCTTAAAGATAAATTCATAAGATTAATGCAAACAAAGGTTTTTTAAAATGATGACACTGAGAGACCTGATAAACAAGTTACTAGGAAGAGAAACGGCTAGTGCAAACACAGCTAGAGAAAGATTACAACTTGTACTTGCTCATGACAGAGTTGATATGAGTTCTTTAACAACTGATCTTTTGGATAAAATGAGGAAAGAAATTCTAGATGTTGTTGCTAAATATGTTGAGATTGATTTTGAAGAGGTGGCAGTGAGTTTAGAGACTGAGGATAGAATGACTGCATTAGTAGCCAATTTACCAATCAAAAGAACTGTTTCAGGAGATATAAAGTTTAAAAAAAATGAGAAGAATGATAAAAGTAAAAAAGATGTCAAAAAGTAATAAATTTTAAAAAGCAAAAAAAATACTAATAAATAATCCTCATTAAATTGTAAGATAATAAGTATGCCGGCTTAGCTCAGCGGTAGAGCAGCGCTTTTGTAAAGCGAAGGTCATCAGTTCAAATCTGTTAGCCGGCATTTTGGTTTATTTAATTCTTTTCAATAGTTTTTGCCGAAAATAACAAAATCAAACCTACTAGAGCAATGAGAGGAAATAATCTTATTTCAAGAACATGCTCTAAAAAAGATCCAAGAGGTTCAAATATCCAATAAGTAAAAAATTGAATTAATAAAACAAAAAACAATACTAAAAACATCAATAAAATTCTCTAACTAATAATTCTCCTTCTCTAATCAGCCTCCAATCGCCACTTTTCTTCCAAGATATAATAGTACTGGCTCTCCCGCTACTTTTTTTCCATGGAATAGGTCCCAGAATTTCTATAGAAGGGAAGTCTAAAGCAATACCTTCAGCTGTTACTGATCCCTTGAAGCCTGAGATATTTGCACTTGAAGTTAACAATGGGCCTGTTTCTTTCATGAGAGATTGAGCTATATATGAATTTGGGATTCTTAACCCAAGAGTAAGATCAGTGCTTGTGAGGATTTCAGTCTGTTTTTTTGAAGAAGGAATAACCATTGTCAGAGCTCCAGGCCAATATTTTGAAGCTATATTTTCGTAATCTTCTTTAGCTGATTCGTGAACATAATCGATTAATTGTTTGTATTCTGATCCCATAAGAATTAGGGGTTTATTTCTATCTCTTTTTTTAAACTCATAAATAATTTTTGAAAATCTTGGCAAGCATCCTATTGCAGGTAAAGTGTCTGTTGGAAAAATTATAGGCAAACCACTTTTAAGCGTTTTCAAGGCTGAATTGCAGTTTATTAAATTCATTTAGATTATTAACCAATAATAATTTATTTATATCTTCCTATAGTAAATCTTCCAATACCTGAAAGATCATTCACAATTTCTACTGATTTAAATTTATTTTTAATAAGTAGGTGTTTTACTTTTTCACCTTGATCAAAATGATTCTCTAAAATTAACCATCCCTTCTCTCTTAAAAATAATGGTGCTTTTTGAATTATTTCCCTAATATGTTTTAAACCATCTTCTCCGCCTAATAAAGCAATTTTTGGTTCAAAATTTTTTACTTCTTTGGGTAATTTTTCATAAGTATCTATAGGAATATATGGCGGGTTTGAAATAGCTAGATCTAATTTGCCTTTAAAACTTTCAAAAGGGGTCCACCAATGTCCACAATAAAATTTCAAATTTGATTGATTAGAAGAATTTAAATAATTTTTAGTTGCTATTTCTAATGCATCTTGATCGATATCAGTTGCTATTCCATCCCACAATGGATACTTTAATGACAAAGCAATACTTATAGCACCTGATCCAGTTCCTAATTCAGCAAAAAGCAATTTTTGTGATTTCTTTCCAAATATCTTGAAGACAATATCAACTATTATTTCTGTCTCTGGCCTGGGAATAAGAACTTTATCCGTGACTTTTAATTTCAAGTCCCTCCAAAAAGTTATCCCACAAAGGTATTGAATAGGACAAGACTTTAATAAATGATCTTGCCAAATAGATTCTAAATAGTCTAAGTTTTTTTTTAAATATAAGTCAACATTAGGATTTGTGCTCAACAAGCTTAGATCACTAGTCGATACGCCACCTACAGAATCAAGTAAAAGAGCAAGTGATTGATGATCTCCCCCTTTAGAAAGTTGTGTTTTTTTCCAAAATAAAAATTCTTTTACAGAAATGCTAGGCATTTATGAAAGTTTAGCGTTTTGGGCCAAGCTTACCTTTACCAGATTCTGAGAAGAAGCTTGATTTTTCGCCGTCTTGGGTGGAAATAAATAAACCTATAAGGAATATTGTTGGTACCCCAACGAATAAAAGACTAGCTACGAATCCAAAATTAGTAGTTTCCATTTAAATTAACGTTTCTAAATAGTTATTAAGACTATAGACATTTAACGTGAACTAAAGTGGAAAAATCAATAAATATTATCAACTGATTAACAGTCTTAAACAATTTAGCGAGGTAATTTTTTATTTTCACTATTTTTTTTAAGTTCTTCTAAGTTTGAAGGAGGAGATTGTGGTTTTGTTAAAATTACTGCTGAGGACTTTATTAATGTTTGGCATGCAAGTCGCCAATTATCTGGTCTATTTTTAAGTTTTTCTTCTTCAACAGAAGTTAGTGGACTTAAGGAATTTTTGCTTCCTCCTTCAACAGAAATAAAACAGGTACTACATTGTCCTGCCCCTCCACAATTTCCTAAAATCCCTTTTAAACCATAAAGTTGTAAATTCTCTTTCATTACAAGTTCCCTTAAATTTTCACCAGGATTGCATTGAATCTCTAAATCCTCACGGATGAACCTAATAGTTGCCATTTTTTTAGTTATTTTTCTTATTTTGGCGTTTTACTTTGAGAATTGTGACCAAAATATTAACATTTTTTTGTCAAAAATTCCTTGTAAACTTAGTACTGTAAATTGATTTGCCCAATTTTTGCAAGAAAATAAATTTATTTACAAAAATCCCTGAAAGACTAAAAAACCCTTACTATCGTGATGTTTAGCTGTTTATTCAGCATAGTTACTAGAAATTAACCGATGGGATTGCCTTGGTATCGAGTTCACACAGTAGTTATTAATGACCCAGGTCGACTACTCGCTGTGCATCTTATGCATACTGCATTATTAGCCGGCTGGGCCGGTTCAATGGCTCTTTATGAATTAGCCATTTTTGATCCATCTGATGCTGTTCTCAATCCAATGTGGAGACAGGGAATGTACGTTATGCCTTTTATGGCTAGACTAGGTATCACGAGTAGTTGGAACGGATGGGATATCACTGGTGCTACAGGAGTTGATCCAGGATTCTGGAGTTTTGAAGGAGTTGCTGCAGCACACATTGTATTTAGCGGACTATTGATGTTGGCCTCTATATGGCACTGGACATACTGGGACTTAGATTTATGGGAAGATTCAAGAACAGGTGAGCCTGCTCTTGATCTACCAAGAATCTTTGGAATTCATCTTCTTCTAGCTGGACTTACATGCTTTGGCTTTGGAGCATTTCATTGTGCAAATGTTGGGATTTGGGTTTCGGATCCTTATGGCTTAACTGGTCATGTAGAGCCAGTATCTCCTTCTTGGGGCGTTGATGGATTTAATCCTTTTAATCCAGGAGGAATAGTTGCAAATCATATTGCAGCTGGACTCATGGGTATCATTGGAGGAATTTTTCATATTACCAATAGGCCTGGAGAAAGACTTTATAGAGCATTAAAACTTGGAAGTCTTGAAGGAGTTCTAGCTAGTGCTCTAGCTGCTGTACTTTTTGTATCTTTTGTCGTTGCAGGCACAATGTGGTACGGCTCAGCAACAACTCCAGTTGAGTTATTTGGTCCTACAAGATATCAATGGGACTCAGGCTATTTCAAAACTGAAATTAATAGAAGGGTTCAAACCGCTATAGATAATGGAGCCACTAAAGAAGAGGCATATGATTCTATTCCAGAGAAATTAGCCTTCTACGATTATGTTGGTAATAGTCCTGCTAAAGGTGGCTTATTCAGAGTAGGAGCTCTAGTTAATGGTGATGGTTTACCAACTGGTTGGCAAGGTCACATTGCTTTTCAAGATAAGGAAGGTAACGATTTAGAAGTCAGAAGAATACCTAACTTCTTTGAAAACTTCCCAGTTATACTTGAAGATAAAGAAGGTAATGTAAGAGCCGATATTCCATTTAGAAGAGCCGAAGCCAAGTATTCATTTGAACAAACTGGCATTACAGCAACTATCTATGGAGGAGACTTAAATGGTCAAACATTTACTGACCCTGCAGTAGTTAAAAGATTAGCTAGAAAAGCGCAGCTTGGAGAAGCATTCAAGTTCGATAGAGAAACTTATAAATCTGACGGTGTATTCCGAAGCTCCCCAAGAGCATGGTTTACATATGCACATCTATGTTTCGGATTGCTATTCTTGTTTGGCCACTGGTGGCATGCTTCAAGAACTCTTTACAGAAA
>QCKZ01000036.1 GCA_003214975.1 Prochlorococcus sp. AG-412-C21 | reverse complement strand
AAAAGAACTTTTTTGCAAATACCATATCAGCTTCTACACCTAAATTTCTTCCACATGCAGTGAATCCTTTTTTATGCTTGAGTTCCATTCTCGCCAATTTAGTTAACTCTTCTAACTCATTTGGAATTAGTGTTGCGATTGAGATGTAATTATCATGAGCCTCTTGCTCTCCCTCTATAACAATTGCATTTATTCTGCTGTAAGCATCCTTATAGGAATCTGTTGTAAAGTCAGGTAAATTTAAAGAATTCGTATTGATGGATTCCTCAGTAGTTTTTTTATTTGATTCTAGAGTTTGCATGTCAGTAAACTTTTTCTCATTATGCATGAATATTACATGATTATAGTGAATTTATTTAAATATCATGAAAATAGTTTCAATTGTTTAAGTCAAATTTTTCCTCTTAAATTTAATTTGGCCAATCCGATTGCATTAGATTCATAATCAATTTGAACCAATGGTTAATCAATAATTCCTTTATATCTTTTCCTAAGGACTCATTTGCCCCTCTACTATCCCCAATAACCCCAGATTTACTAACATCTTCTGTAAGCCAAGCAGTTGGTGCATTTCCCTCTAGACTCCAACCTTCCGGCATTTGTCCTTTAATGCCCTCATGTGGACGTTCATCTCCTACTAATTCTGGTTTCAAAGCAAGCATCAAACTTGTTTCGGCTAAGGAAGCATGTAGCCCATGCTCGATCTCAGCTTTTGATATTAATTGACTTAATCCATTAACACCACTCCATAAAAAACAAGGGCAGACTGCCATCCCTGGGGCAAAACTTCTTAGCTCTCTTGCAGCTGTATTTAATAGTGAGATTTGACCTCCATGTCCATTGATCAATATCAATCTTTTAAAACCCATTTCAGATAATTGACCTCCGACTTCCTTAATCATTGAGGTTATTAAATTTGAGGAAAGGGAAATTGTGCCAGCAAAACCCTTATGTTCTGGTGAAAACCCAATATATTGTGTTGGAAGTTTTTTTAATGGAATTTCGTAAGAGAATAATTTAAAAACTTCGCTAATAATTTCATCAACAAAAATACTATCTGTAGCAAGAGGCAAATGCGGCCCATGTTGCTCAACAGCACCGAATGGCCAAATCACTGTTGATCTTTTATCTTTTGCAATACTCTCAATTTCTTGCCAATTTAAATATTCAAAATTATTAGGTATTGATTTAAAGTTCATTAATTTTAATTGTGAGTACTAACATTTAGAGTATGTTAATAATTAATTATTCTTATTTTACCTACGATGGGAGTCATTGATAAAAGTGCCCAAAATAATAACCAACCAAAGGGCAACAAAAAAGATTTAAAGAAACCTCTTCAGGTTCTTCACATTAGCAAGAAAGCTACTCAAGAAAAATCTCAAGAAATAAAGAATGTGAAAATCAATTCTCAAGAAGAAATTAAAAATGAAAATATCGCAATCAAACCTCAAATAATCAAAGATAAATCAGTAATCGAAATTAATAACAACAATGAAAACCTTAAAACTTTAGATAGTTCTCAACAAGATTTAAATAGACCCCTTAATTTTCCTGAACAAAACACAGAGTTTCAATTAGAAAGAACAGTCGATGAATACGACTTTGATGAAAGTGCCTTTCTGGAAGCTTTAAATGCAAATGAGCCAATAGGTGCTACAGGAGAGACAATTTCAGGGAAAGTTATAGCAATTGAAAGTGATGGTCTATATGTTGATATTGGTGGGAAAGCGCCTGGTTTTATGCCAAAAAAAGAATGTGGATTAGGTGTTATAACTAACTTTAAGGAAAAATTTTCTTTAGGCCATGAAATGGAAGTTTTGGTAATCAAAGAACAAAATGCTGATGGAATGGTAACAGTAAGTGCTCGAGCATTAATACTTAGGCAAAGTTGGGAAAAAGTTTCAAGTTCTGCAAAAAATGGAGAATTAATTGATGTCTTAATTAATGGATTTAATAGAGGTGGGCTTACTTGCGATGTAGATGGATTGAGAGGATTTATCCCAAGATCCCAACTTGAAGATGGTCAAGATCATCAATCTTTTGTTGGCAAAACTTTAAAAGTAGCATTTCTAGAGGTGAATCCAGAAGCTAGAAAATTAGTTCTCTCTGAAAAGAAGGCATTATTAGTCTCTAAACTTTCGAGTCTAAAATTAGGTCAATTAATTGAAGGAGAAGTTTTAGCGGTAAAACCATATGGCTTTTTTGTTGATTTAGGTGGAGCTAGTGGACTTCTTCATCAATCCTCATTAACAAATGGATCGATTCGTAATTTACGAGAAATTTTTAGAGAAGGAGAAACTATAAAAGCTCTAATAACTCAAATTGACCTTGAGAAAGGGCGAATTGGTCTTAATACAGCACTTTTAGAGAATTCTACAGGAGAATTAATTATTGATAAAGAAAAAGTTATGCGAGAAGCCTCTGATAGAGCATTGAAAACCGTAGCACTCTTTGACAAGAAAGAACAAGATAAATGAATATAAATAAAAACACAGAACCAAGTTCTGAATTAAAAACTTCAGATTGGGAATTAGACTTTTATTCAAGACCAATTATCGAATCTAACGAAAAAAAAAGATGGGAATTAATAATTTGCTCTACAAGTAGTTATAAGACAGAAGATATTTTTCTTTGGAATAAAAAATGCCCTGCCAATGAAGTTAATTCGATATGGCTTACAAAGGCGCTCAACGAAGCACTAAATGATGCAAAAAAAGAAGGTTGGGAGAAACCTTCAATAGTTCGATTCTGGAGATCATCAATGAAATCTATCATAAAGAAATCTCTGGAGGCCACTAAAATTGAGGCTCTTGTTAGTAGAAGAACTTTTAATTTGTTCGATAGGATCGAATTTCTTGAAAAAGAGATTTATCCAAAGGAAAAAGGTTATGTAAGAGGTGTACTAGCTCCTACTTTTACTTCTAATATGGAAAACTTACCTAAACCTTTACCAGAAGCAGTGAGGGGTGATGCCTTAACTATCTCTGAAATATCTATTGGTGAATTAAAATCAGCACAAAATTGGCCTATTGAATTTGGAGATATTTTTCCAATTCAGCAATTTATCGATGAGAATCAATTAGTTCCTGGATTAAGACTTTTTAGTAAAGAAAGATCTTTAGCACTTTCTGCATGGTTCAGTTGTTTAGAACCTATTAAATTAACTATACAAAAGAATCAACTTATACTTGAAGCTTCAGAAGATGATAAGTGGCTAGTAACTGATTTACCGGAAAAAGATGCAAATATTTTAAGTACAAAGTTTTTAGAGAGTAAAAAAAATTCTTTTGGTTATCAATTTATTTCCATACAGTCAACACCATTTATTGAGAAATTTGCAGGATTCTGGATCTTGAGGGATATTGAATTAATTTAATAAATTTAGGTTAGGAGCGGGAACTATTCCTTACAAAGAAATATATTTCTCAAAAAATGAAATTTTTGTTCAAAACAAAATTTTTGAATACTATTCATCACCTATTCTTAGTCAATATAAATTCCCACATGCATTCTTTACGAAGTCTAGCTCTGAGAAATCCCTTCAATTACTAGGCAAACATTTTAATGAAAGTTACGTAAATTGTGTCTTAAATCAAATTCACAGTAATGTGATAGTTTTTGGTTCACATTCCCACAAAAGGAATAAACTTGATGCTGATGGTCTTGTTGCTGATAAATGCAATCAAAACTTATGGGTTTATACAGCTGATTGCTTGCCAATATTTTTTGCCGATAAAAGGACAAGAAATGTAGCGGTCTTGCATTGTGGAAGAAAAGGCTTAGAAAAAAGAATAATAAAAAATCTGGTTAAAATTTTAGATAATTTAGGGACTTCTAGAGAGGACCTACTTGCTGCGATTGGTCCAGCTTTATCAAAGAAAAATTATTTTGTTGATAAAAAAACACTCAAAGAATTTTATAGAGAAGCCGAAAACAAAGAATTAACATTATGTCTAAGTAAAACTGAGAAAAATTTTTATTTTAGTAAATTAAATAACTTGAAAGAGCAAAACTTAAATCAAATAGATCTTAGAAGATGTGCATATAGACAACTTTTGAATGAGAATATTTTAGATACAAATATCGACATCTCAAATTTATGCACATACGAATTAAAAAATGAATTTAATTCCTGGAGAAGGACTAGAACAATGTCGAGGCAATGGAATTTTATTTGCTCATAGAGATACTTAATTTGGACAATTTTCTCTTATTAAGTCTTTTGCGACTAATAAATCAGTCATCTCCTTAGAACCTTTAATATCAAAAACTTTAGCTAGCAAAACATTCTCTTTGAAACCAAAAGGTTTTATCTTAACCTTGCTTCCCCTTGGAAATTCACTCTTCAGTATATTAGTTGCCTCAAGCTCATCATTTTTATTTACATCTACACAAAATAATCTAATTGTTAGATTCCTATTTTGATCCCCCACTAAAATAGTATTTGAACTTTTAATTTGAAGAATTTCAGCAGAATTAACTTCTAGAGGATTAAGAAAAATCAAAAAGATAATTATTAAGATTTTTGATAAATTTTTCAATTCAGCAATATTGAAATTTTTAATTTATTGTTAATTTAAGTTTTAATAGCGTATTTTCAAAAACTAGTCTTCACAATTAACATATCCAACCATTTGAGCGTTACTTTTCCCAGGAGGAACCATTGGATAACAATTCTCACCTCTCCTAACAAGAATATTAATCAAGGCAGGGCCTTCATAATCAAGAGCCTGTTGAAATTCATTCAATAATTGTTGTCTATCAGATATTAAATATCCTTTGATGCCAAACGACTCAGCAAGTTTTACAAAATCAGGTTCTCCACAACTCATATCAGAGGAGGAATACCTTTCGTTGTAGAAACTTTCCTGCCATTGTCTTACCATCCCCTGCCAGCGATTATTAATGATGATCAATTTTATGCCTAAACCATATTGAGATAAAGTGCCTAATTCTTGAATATTCATTAAAACGCTTGCATCTCCTGCTATACAAATCACATCCGAATTAGGTAAAGCCGCCTTCACTCCAATTGCCGCTGGTAATCCAAAACCCATAGTTCCTAAGCCTGCACTACTAATCCATTTTCTTGGAGAATTCCTGAGATATTGAGCAGCCCACATCTGATGTTGCCCCACATCTGTAGTTACATAAGCTTCTGGAATAAGTTCCCTAACTTTTAAAAGAACTTCCTGAGGATAAATTTCTCCTTCTTTAGGCGGGACATATAAAGGATGTTTATTTTTCCAAAAATCAATTTTTTCTAGCCAGTTCTTCGTTTGAAAAGCAAATTTATTATTAATAAATTTTTCATTAATTTTGCGAACAGCTTTTGATACGTCAGAAACAATTGCAACATCTACACGTCTATTTTTATTAACTTCTGCAGGGTCAATATCTATATGAATAACCTTTGCCTTAGGAGCAAAAGTATCTAATTTTCCAGTCACCCTATCATCAAATCTAGCTCCAATAGCTATTAAAAGATCACATTCTGTTACTGCAAAGTTTGCGTAAGCAGTTCCGTGCATTCCTAACATCCCAACTGATAAATTATCTTTTTCGTCAAAAGCACCTTTCCCCATTAAGGTCGTTGTAACTGGTATTTGATAATTATTTGCCAACGTTTTTATTTCATCATGAGCTCCTGAAGATATGGCCCCACCACCAACGTAAAGAAGAGGTCTTTCAGACTCTTCTATTAATTTAATAGCTTTCTTTATATCACAATCATTAATATCTCCGTTTCTTTTAAATCCCTTTGGAATAATCTCACCAGGTAAAACTCTTTGGTAATTAAAGAATTCTTGGCCTACATCCTTTGGTATATCAATTAAAACAGGTCCCGGTCTTCCAGAGGATGCTATAAAAAAAGCTTCTGAAACTACTTTCGCGATATCAGAAGGATCTCTTATTACCCATGAATGTTTAACTATTGGAAGCGTTATACCAAAAATATCAGTTTCTTGAAAGGCATCTGTACCAATAGCTGGTCTTGGGACTTGGCCTGTAACAACTACTAGAGGTACCGAATCCATTTGAGCAGTAGCGATTCCCGTTACTAAATTTGTTGCACCTGGCCCTGAGGTCCCAAAACAAACTCCTACTTCACCAGTAGATCTTGCATATCCATCAGCGGCATGAGAACCTCCTTGTTCATGTCTTACCATATAGTGCTTTAACCAACCCTCTTGTTCAGCTTTATGAACAGCATCATATATTGGGAGTATTGCACCTCCAGGATATCCAAAGATAAACTTTACCCCATGAATTTTCAGAGAATCCATTAGTGCCTCTGCACCAGTTATCCAAACGGAACTTTCATTTTTTGAACTACCCTTTGATAAGGATCTCGATGTAAGAGTCACTTAAGAAATTCAATATTTAATATAAATATTAAACTTAATTAATTACTTTTGCCTCAATTAGAAATGTAATGTCAGAATATTTTTCAAAAAAACTTTAAATCAGTTTTAATTTAATAAAAAATACAAATTTATTTTCTATAAAATTCCTAGCCTATGTAAGGGGCCGGAGCCTGAAATAAGTTCAATAAAAAGTACAAGGAAAACGATCATCGCAACCCTACCATTCCAAACCTCTGCACTATTATTCCAACCCCATTGCCATTTCTCTTGGGGATAAAGTTTAACTTTTTCAGGTAACTGTGAAGCCTCCTCTATATTGACTATAGGTCCTTGCAAACAAGAAATAACTAGATCACTAAGTCCCTCGATAAAAGTAGGATGAGTATTTAAAGCCTTCACTCTTCGAAAGTTTTTAATACCAGCTTTTTCAGCAATTTCTTTATATTCAATATCAATTTCTTGCAATGTTTCAATATGCTCTCCAACGAAACTTATGGGAACAACAATTAGATCATTAACATTTGACCTTCCAAGATCATCCAACACTTCTTCTGTATAAGGTTTCAACCATTCAACTGGACCAACTCTACTTTGATAAGAAAGTGTATGAGGGTTACTGTGCCCTAAATATTTTTCCAACTCATTTATTATCAATAAAGAACAATCTTCAATTTGTTGTTTGTAAGGGTCTCCAGCTTCCTCTACGTAACTCTTAGGAACTCCATGAGCTGTAAAAAATATATGCGCATTTGGAGGTGATTCACAAAGTGAAATTTGTTCGGAAATTAATTCAACCATTGACTTTAAATAACCTGATTGACTGAACCAACTTCTTACGCATCTCATTGGGATGCTCTTAAAATCTTTATCAGAATCTCGCAATTTTTTTAATTCTCTAAAGCTGGAACCACTTGTACTTATTGAAAAATGTGGATATAAAGGTAATACAACAATTTGATCTATACCATCTGCTTTCATATCAGCAATTGCTGATTCAGTAAAAGGATGCCAATACCTCATAGCGATATAGGTAGTAGCATTTAACCCTTTATCCCTTAATTTAGATTGCAATTCTCTTGCTTGTTGTTCAGTTATCCTTCTGATAGGTGATCCTCCACCTATAGAAAGATAAGCCTGTTGTGAAGTAGTACTTCTTAGAGTACTAATTAACCATGCTAAGGGTTTTTGAAAAGCAGGGAAAGGAGTCCTGATTATCTCTGGATCAGAAAAAAGATTATATAAAAATGGGCCTACATCGGTAATGCGTTCAGGCCCTCCTAAATTCATTAGTAAGACGCCTATTTTATCCATTTAAAACTTATGGAGATTGAAACTCAACATTAAAAACGTCATTATAAAGTCAATTATATAAGTAAATGAACGTAATTCAGGAAATTAATAATGTCAATAATAAATTTGCTAATCAAGGCAGCAAGCTTAGAATTGAAAAAAGAGGAGAGAAATTAAATATTAGAGGTTCACTTCCTTCAAAAGAAGATAAAAACAACTATAAAATACAAAGAATAGCTCTTGGTATAAAGGCTGATATTTCTGGATTAGAGGAAGCTAAGAAAAAACTACAATTAATCAATTTGCAACTGGAATTGAATCAATTTGACTGGATTAATTGGATAGGAAACGCTAACAAAAAGGGAATTAAAAGTGATTTTGAATTCCCAAATAGATTAAATCAATTTGAGGAATTTTTTTTTAAAGAAAGTAAAAATGAATATCTAAGCAGCACTAGAAAAACTACTTGGAGAAGTTCTTACAAGCCCTATATAAAAAGAATTCTTTATATTTATGAAGTTTGTGATAATGAAGATTTAGAAAAAATATTTCAAAAAACACTTGAAAGTTACAAGGAAGGAAGCAGAAGTAGGAAACAATGCGCCACTTCTCTAAGTGTTTTGGCTAAGTTTTTGGACATTAAACTTCCAGAAAATTGGAAATTAAATTCTAAAGGATATGGTCTAAATAAAGCAGGATTTAGAGATCTACCCACAGACGAGTTAATAGAGAAACTTTGGGAGAAGATCCCAAACAAATCTTGGAGATTTGTTTTTGGTCTGATGGCTACATATGGATTAAGAAATCATGAAGTGTTTTTTTGTGATTTAAGTTCCTTAACAAATTTTGGAGACAAAATTATTAGAGTTTTACCTACAACTAAAACAGGGGAACATCAAGTTTGGCCATTCCATCCTGAGTGGGTAGAAAAGTTCGAATTATCAAAACTTGGTGAAAATCCAGAACTACTACCAAAAATTAATAGAGACCTTAAAATCACAACCTTACAGAATATTGGGAAAAAAATTACAGACAAATTTAAGCTTTACTCTTTACAAATAAGACCTTATGATCTCAGGCATGCTTGGGCAGTAAGAACAATTTTTTATGATTTACCTGATACCGTAGCTGCCAGAATGATGGGACATTCGGTTAGTCTACATACTCAAACTTATCACCACTGGATTACTAAAAGAGATCAACAACAGGCAGTTAATAATGCACTTTTAAAAGTTAAGAGAGCTAAAAGTATTTAAAGATTTATAATCAGTTCATTAAATTAGTGATGTATGCAAGAAGAACTTCTATCTTCCGAAAAAATATTCAACCTCGATAATCAAGCTAAAGAACTTGGAATGGGAGGTAAACTATCACCAGAGAGCGATGAGGGCTCTTATAAAAAAAGAATGCAGGAAAGAAAAGATATTCAAGCCAAAAGACTACAAATAAGAAAAACAAAAAAAGGCTTGTTGATTGTTTTTACAGGCAATGGTAAGGGTAAAACGACTGCATCTTTAGGGATGGCCCTAAGAACTATAGGGCATGGTTATAAAGTAGCAATCATTCAATTTATTAAAGGTGGCTGGACCACTGGAGAAGAAAAAGCACTTAAAAATTTGTCTTCGAACATATCTTGGCATTCATTAGGAGAAGGATTTACTTGGGAAACTCAAGATAGAGTTAGGGATGAAAAATTAGTTCAAGAAGCATGGCAACTAGCCAAAAACTACATAAAGAACGAATCTTATAAACTTATAATCCTTGATGAAATTAATATAGCTACAAAACTTGGCTATCTTGCTTCAGAAGAAATAATCACTTTTTTAAAAAGTTTAAATAATAGAAAAAATCATATTGTTTTAACTGGAAGGGGAGCGTCTGATTCTATTATCAATTATGCTGATCTAGTTACAGAAATGAAACTAATAAAACATCCTTTCAAAGAACAAGGAATAAAAGCACAAAAGTGTGTTGAATTCTAGTAAAAACAAATGTTTATTTATTTTTTTCTAGCAGCTTTAGAAATGTTTAAAGACGCAAGCAATATTTGAACAAAAAATAATTTTGGTAGGTTTACTTGCTAAGGTCTTAAAAGTATGATTATTGAATGACTTACAAAAGAGTTCTCTTAAAACTTAGTGGTGAAGCACTAATGGGTGAAAAACCTTATGGTATTGACGCTGCTATAGTTCAGTCAATTGCAGAAGACGTTTCCAAAGTAATAGAAAATAATGTACAACTTGCAATAGTTGTTGGAGGTGGAAACATTTTTAGAGGGCTTAAAGGATCCGCAGATGGTATGGATAGAGCAACGGCTGATTATGTGGGCATGCTAGCAACAGTAATGAATGCCATTTCACTTCAAGACGGTCTTGAAAGAGTTGGAGTAGAAACCAGAGTTCAAACTGCAATCGAAATGCAGGAAATTGCAGAACCTTATATTAGAAGAAGAGCCATGAGGCACCTAGAGAAAGGTAGAGTTGTAGTTTTCGGAGGTGGATGCGGGAATCCATTTTTTACAACTGACACTACAGCAGCTCTTAGGGCAGCAGAGATAAACGCTGAAGTTGTCATGAAGGCTACTAAAGTTGATGGAGTATACGATTGTGATCCTAATAAATTTCAGGATGCAAAAAAATATTCTTCTCTTAGTTATCAACAAGTTCTTAGTGATGAAATCGCAGTAATGGACAGTACTGCAATTGCTCTTTGCAAAGATAATAATATTCCAATTATGGTATTTGATATATTCAAAAAAGGGAATATCTCTAAAGCTGTTGCGGGGGAGTCAATAGGCTCTTTAATTAGTTAAAGCTTATTTTAATTTCAATTATGAAAGAACAAGAAATTCAAGAAAATATGAATAAAAGTATTGAAGCAACGCAAAGAAACTTTAATACAATTAGAACAGGCAGAGCTAATGCTTCATTGTTAGACAGAGTAAGTGTTGAGTACTACGGAGCAGAAACACCAATCAAATCACTTGCCACAATAAGCACTGTTGATTCACAAACAATTTCAATACAACCGTTTGATATTTCATGTTTACAAGCGATAGAAAAGTCTATTTCTATGAGTGATTTAGGTATTACTCCAAATAATGATGGGAAAGTAATAAGAATAAATGTTCCTCCATTAACAGAAGAAAGAAGAAAAGAATTTTGTAAATTAGCCTCTAAATATGCAGAGGAAGGAAAAGTAGCTTTGAGAAATATTAGAAGAGATGCTGTTGATAAAGAAAAAAAAGACGAAAAAGATGGTTTTATTTCTATTGACGAATCCAGAGATAATCAATCCGAAATTCAAAAAATTACTGATAAATATATTGCTCTAATAGAAACTAAATTGTCTGAAAAAGAGAAGGAAATTCTAAAAGTTTGATAGAATTTGACGTTGTAATAATTGGTGGAGGTTTATCAGGATCTTCCACCGCTTTTAATCTATCAAAGAAAGGATATTCTGTTTTAATTATTGAAAAAGAAAAATTACAAGATTACATACCATGTGCAGGTGGGATGGCATCTTCAATGCAAAAATTTCTTTCTTTAGACATCAATGATTGCATAGAATCAAAAATTAAGAATGTTGAATTCAGATGGAAGGCTGCAGATAATGTGACTGCTGATCTGA
>QCKZ01000035.1 GCA_003214975.1 Prochlorococcus sp. AG-412-C21 | reverse complement strand
AAATTATTTAAATTACAGTTCCGTTTGCAATAGTTGCATTTTTAACAACTACAACAATTCCATTTCTTATATAGAAACCCAATTCTGGCTTATCTGCTTCTTCCACTCGATCTTTATTAATAATCACGACATTATCACCTATCCTTGCGTTCTTATCAAGAATCGCTCTTTTTACAGTAGTACCTTGACCTACACCAAGAGGTGTTCCTCCTCCTTTTCTTAATTCAATTCTTTCTTCTGGGGATTCAAAGAAATCGGCTCCCATTACTAAAGTGTCTTCAAGAACGGAGTCACTTTCAATCCTGCTTCTTACACCTAAAACACAATGTAAAATACTGCAAGACTTCAAGATTGTGCCTTCACAGACTATTGAATCAGTAATTTGAGCGTCTACAAGCTTAGAGGGAGGGAGAAATCTAGGTCTTGTATAAATTGGAAATTTTTCGTCATAAAAACTAAATGGGGGTTTAGGTTGTTCTGTTAACGCTAAATTTGACTCAAAGAATGCTCCAATGGTTCCTATATCTTCCCAATAATCATCGAATACATAACTTTTTAGAGTATCACCCCTTTTAAGAGCCTCAGGAATTATGTCCTTACCAAAATCTGTATAACTAGGAAATTTATTTAGAAGATTAAAAAGAGTATTTCTACTAAAAACGTAAATACCCATAGAGGCAAGATAAGGTTTTTCTTCTGCTGATTCCTTAGTTAATCCAAATTTTGAAGTATCAACAGCCATTGCCTTCAACTTATCTCCAGTCGGCTTTTCACTGAATTCTTTGATATTTCCTAAATTATCTGTTCTCATAAGGCCAAAACCTTCTGCTTGAGCTTCATCAACAGGTAACGCGGCAACAGTTAAATCAGAACCATTATCTCTATGATGTTGAACGAATAAACTGTAATCCATTCTATAAAGTTGATCGCCTGACAATATTAAATACTCATCAACATCCCATTCTTGAAATAACCATTGGTATTTTCTTACAGCATCAGCAGTACCTTCAAACCATTTTGGACTATCAGGTGTTTGTTGAGCAGCTAAGACCTCTACAAATCCTTGACCAAAAGGTCCATTTAGATTATAAGTTCTTCCTATATGTCTATTAAGAGATGCACTATTGAACTGAGTCAATACGTACATTTTTTCAATACCTGAATTAATACAATTACTAATTGGGATATCAATTAAACGATACTTTCCGGCTAATGGAACAGCAGGTTTAGCCCTCATTTTTGTTAAGGGGTAAAGTCTAGAACCTTTTCCTCCTCCGAGGATGATTGCCAACACACGCTTCATTCAATCTAATGGAGGTATATACAACTATTTAAAGTAACTGATTATGGGTAGATTTAGAAATAGGAATGGTCAGTTTACAAAGGTATTTCGAGAAATCGCTTGAAAAACTTAATATAAATTCAGAAAATTTAGCTATTTTTATCCTCTTCTACCAAAGAAAACAATTTTTCAACAATTTTCAAAGAAGCTTGTCTTTCTTCTCTTGATTGAGGACTTCTTAACTTAGTAACAGGTGTGTGAAGAATTTTATTGATAATTCCTTTAGTAAGAGCTTCCACAACTTTTCTTTCTCGAGCAGAAAAATCTGGTCCCATCCTACTAAGTGCTTTTTGCAATTCCTCTTTTCTAATTAACTCCAAATCTGATCTAAGTTTATTAATTACTGGAACTGCCTCTAAACTTGCCCACCACTCAAGAAAAATGATTCTTTCTTCTTCTACTAAAGATTCTGCTTCCTTTGCAATTTTCTGTCTAAATTCTTGATTTCTTGAAACTACCTCTTGTAAATCATCTACATCAAATGACTCTACAAATTGATGTTTTTTAACATCGTTTGATATATTTCTCGGTACACCAATATCAATAAATTTAAGTTTATTACTCAAATTTAATTTTTCAATTTTAGCGAGATCAATTATTGGTACTTCAGAAGCTGTACTAGTGAAAACAAGAGTCGATATTGATATGTTTTTACCTAATTCGTTTAAGCCTTCACAAACAATTTCTAAGTCGGGGAAGTCTACCGCAAGATTTAATGCTCTATCAATATTTCTATTAACAAGATGGAGTTTATTACATCCTTTTGATTTTAGATGAGTGATTAAAAGCCTGCTCATTCGTCCAGCACCAACCACAAGAACTTTCTCTGATTCCAAACTTACAAGAGCATCTAACCCCTTTTCTTGTCCAATTTTTAATTGAGCAAGTTCTACTGCAGCTGAACTTATTGATACAGCTCCAGTTCCTAAATTTGTTTCCGATCTAACCTTTTTACCTGTACTAACAGATTGAGTTAATAATCTATTAAGAATAGGCCCAGTAGATTGATTCTCTTGACCTAATCTCATCATTTTTTTTACCTGAGAAAGGATTTGTCCTTCGCCTAAAACGAGGCTATCGAGTCCTGCCGAAACTTTCATTAAATGCAAAACTGCATCTTCTTGTTTAAAGCAAAAAAGATGCGGATTTAAATCATCAAATATAATTCCCGAATAATTTGAGATAAATTCTTTAATAGATGAAATTCCAGAATTTTTATCTTTTACAAGAGCATATATTTCTAACCTGTTGCATGTACTTAAAATTGACACCTCTAAAACTTCAGAAAAAGTTTTTAAGGCTTTCAATGATTCTGTTATAGATTGGTCAGGAATACTTAACTTCTCACGCACTTCGACAGGTGCCGTGCGATGACTTAGTCCGACGACAACAATATGCATAAAATCAATTGTGAATTATTAAAGACTGATATTTTTTGCACCATCTTTTATATGGACAGTATTTGTGAATCTTGCAGTACTATCCAATGTACTAATTACTAGACTGCTCGTTCTAACACAATCTCTTTCAAATTTAACTCCGTCAAATAATAATCCATCAGTTATTCCGCTTCCAGCGAAAACAACGTTTTCTCCGGATGCCAGCTCATTAGCCTCATAAATCTTATCTATATCTGTTATTCCCATTTCATTTAAACGTTTTATATTTCCTTCTTTGGTGTAATCAGCCCATTCAGAAGTTTGTGCAATTGCTGGATCATATACTAATTGTCCCTGAAAATGTCCACCTAAAGCTCTCATTGCGGCAGCCGAAATAACACCTTCTGGAGCTGCTCCTATACCCATCAAGCAATGTGTTCCAGTTCCAGAGAAACCACATGCTATAGCAGCTTGAACATCACCATCAGAAATCGGTTGAACTTTTGCCCCACAGCCTCTAATCTCTTTAATTAAATCCTTATGCCTAGTTCTATCCATTACAACAACAGTAAGTTCATCAATAGAAAGATCCAAACAATCACTAAGAATCTTCAAGTTTTCAGTAGCTGAATTTCTAATATCTACTTTCCCTTTCGCAGCAGGAGGGGCTGCTAATTTATTCATATAAAAATCAGGAGCATTAAAAAGACCACCGGTATCAGAAGCAGCTAAAACCGCCATAGAACCTCGTTGATTATTTGCACAAAGATTAGTTCCTTCACAAGGATCTACTGCAAAGTCAACCCCTGGACCACTTCCACTCCCTACCTCTTCACCTATATAAAGCATAGGAGCTTCATCTCTTTCACCTTCTCCAATAACAATTTTTCCTTTCATTTCAATTTTGCCCATTCGCAATCTCATTGCTTCTACAGCTGCGGCATCAGCTTCATCTTTTTGACCAAGTCCTGTAAGTTTTGCTGAGGCAATTGCTGCTTGCTCGACGACTTCGAGAATTTCTTGAATTAAAGTTTGATTCACAATTAAATTTTTGAGGATTTTCTAAAAGGTTTTGAGTATGATCTCATAAAAAATGTGATTTTTTTGAGAATTATTATGCTAATAAGCTTTTTTTTAACTCTTTACAGCTGTTACTTTATCAGGCCGTGACTTGAAATTAGGAATAAACAACTAAATATAGTATCTTTATTAAATATTTTTAAAAATTAAATGACTGAGTCAAATCAAACAAATTTAGCTGGTGTTAATAGACCAATTCAAATAATTCCTTCTGTTTTACCTGCAGATTGGGCGAATATGGGTGCATGTGTGAAAGAACTCGAAGAAGCTGGAGTAGACAGAATTCAATTTGATGTAATGGATGGGAATTTCGTACCAAATCTTACCTTTGGTCCTGAAATGATTGCTGCATGCAGGAAATATTGCAATGTCCCTTTTGAAACTCAATTAATGGTGAGCCAATACAATTGTGAAACCATGCTTGAATCTTATGTAAACGCTACAAAAGGGACTAATGGTGAACCAGGAGTTGTAATAGCTCATGCCGAAGCAAATATTCATCTGCATAGAGTTCTTGGAAAAATAAGAGACTTAGGAGGATCCCCATCTGTTGCTTTAAATCCTCATACCCCATTTGAAATAATTGAAAATATTATGGATATGGTTGATCATGTTTTAGTTATGACAGTTAATCCAGGCTTTGGTGGACAAGCTTATATCCCAACTATGCTTAATAAAATTAGAAAAATAAGAAACTTTATTATCGAAAAAAACTTAAATGTAGATATTGAAGTTGATGGGGGCATAAAGGCAAATTGGACTATTTCACAATGTGCTGATGCTGGGGCTAATTGTTTTATTGCAGGCAGTGGAATGTTTGCTTACCCAACATTAAAAGAGGGATGTGATGACTTGAGAAAAGTTGCACAAGACGCACAAAATGGGAAGGTACTTTCAGAACCTCAATAAATATTCTAGGAGATTAAAAATCACCCAAATATCCAACCATAACTATGTAAACCTATACCTAAAAAATTAACTCCTAAATAACATACTAAAACCACTAAGAAACCTGTAGATGCTAATAATGCTGGTCTTCTTCCTTGCCAACCTTTACTAATTCTCATATGCAAATAAGCTGCATAAAATAACCATGAGATAAATGCCCATGTTTCTTTTGGATCCCAACTCCACCATGTTCCCCATGCCTCATTAGCCCAAACTGCACCTGAAATTAAACCGAGAGTCAAAAGAACAAAACCTATTAAGATAGAACGATAACTTAATGTATCTAATTCTTCTGAATGAGAAAATTCAATAGGATCAACCAAATCATTTAAAGGATAGTTATTGGGTATTTTGAACCCTCCAATACCTGTAGAACTACTTCTAATTTGAAGAGGTTTATTTTTGTTAACGAACAAAACAGAAGCTGAAAGTAAAGAACCTATTATTAATGCTGCATAACTAAGCATTACGACACTTACATGCATTATTAACCAACTAGATCTTAAGGCTGGAACCAGGTTGGAGGATAATTTCAACTCGTCAGGCAATACAAAACAAGCAAAAGCCACAGTAAGCAACTCAATAGGAATTGCAATTGAGGGTATGATTGGAGATTGGTATTCCCTTTCAATTAATAGTTGTCCCATTGAGATCCCCCAAGCAAGGAAATAGAGAGATTCATACAAATTACTAATTGGGAAATGTCCAGAAATTGACCACCTTAGAATTAACTGTAAAGTTATAAAAACATTCACTAAAATCGTAAGTATCTTCACAATAGAAGATGATTTCTTTGTGAAAGCGGCACCTAAAGATATTGGGAAATTAACTAACAAAATATAAAAAATTAAAAGACCTAAAACTGATACTGGGTCATTTATTAAATTTTTAAAAAGATTATCTAATATCATTTCTAGAAATTTAAGCCAGGTTTAACTTTTAACGACAACCAAATAATAATTTAAAACATTCTTATTTGAGTAAATCTTTAATAATTAAGTTTTTATTTATGTTTAACTAGGATTTTAAAGTTTAAAATTATCTCCAAGATAATACTTCTTGACTATTGGATTATCTGCTAATTCACTTGATGATCCGTAAGCTAAAATTTTTCCTTCACTTAAAACATATGACTTGTTAGTAATTAAAAGGGTTTCCCTTACATTATGGTCTGTGATAAGAATCCCTACACCACCACTACTTAAAGAAAGAATTAGTTTCTTTAAATCATTAACAGCTAGAGGATCGATTCCAGCAAATGGTTCGTCTAATAATAAATATTTAGGCCCTTTTCTACCTACAGAAAGAGCTCTTGCTATTTCACACCTCCTTCTCTCTCCTCCTGAAAGTTGATAACCATAATTATCTACAAACTTATTCAAATTAAATTTATTAATTAATTCTTCTCTTCTATTTCTAATTGCCGCTGAACTATAAGATGAATTCTGCAAAGCCAAATCTATATTTTCCTTAACAGTGAGTTCTCTAAATATACTCGCCTCTTGAGTCAAATAA
Source organism: Prochlorococcus sp. AG-412-C21 (assembly GCA_003214975.1). Classification (GTDB taxonomy): domain Bacteria; phylum Cyanobacteriota; class Cyanobacteriia; order PCC-6307; family Cyanobiaceae; genus Prochlorococcus_A. The sequence continues at coordinate 5,757 of QCKZ01000035.1, read as the reverse complement.
CCCAACCCAAGTCTTGATCTGATTGGGAGCGGAAAATTAGTTATATTTTTACCATTCATTAAAACTTCACCTTTATCAGGTTTCATATTTCCAACTGCAAGATTAAAAGTAGTAGTTTTACCTGCACCATTAGGTCCCATCAAGCCTACAACTTCTCCTGGATTTACAGTAATAGAAACATTATTTACGATTAATCTTTCTTTAATTGAAAGGGATACATTTTGAATTCTTAAGTTCATCTTTCTTTATAATAATTAATTATCATGTTTTCTTGAAAAAAGAATGAGATAAAAAATAAAAAGAAAATTATAGATAAAAAGAGATTCATATTAATTAAATAGGTTTCAAAAAAGGCTTATCATTCTCATTTAAAGTCTCTTTGTATTGTAATTTCCTTAATAAATCTTCCAAACATTGGCAGAATAATTCTAGATCAATACCTAAATTAATCTTGGTTCTGGTTTTTATTCTCCCTAAACCTTCTCCAAGTAATATGGTAGCTCCATTTAAATTACCCTTACTTAAATGAAATTGTGAAACGGATACTTGTAATATTCCCTGAATAACTTGTCTCTCATCACCATCAACAGAATTCCAAATTTCTTCAAAAGCATCATGGGCCTCATACCATTGATGCTTGTTAAAAAGATTTAAAGCAATAAAAAGAGATTCATGATAACTTTTTGTACTTTCTTCATTCATGAAATTAATTATTAATATTTTTTCTTCTTATTTATTTTTCGCATTCTTATAGAATCTGGTGTTACCTCCAGCATTTCATCAGGGCCAATATATTCAAGTGCTCTTTCAAGGGTAATATCCACAGGTGATTGCAAAGTATCAAGCTCTTCTGCCCCAGCTGACCTCATATTAGTCAACTGTTTAGTTTTACATATATTTAACTCAAGATCTTGAGGTCTGTTATTCTCTCCAATTATCATTCCCTTATAAACTTTAACTCCAGGTTTAATAAAATAAATTCCCCTATCTTCTGCATTCTTTAAAGCATAAAATGTTGCCACACCTTCCTCAAAAGCAATAAGAACTCCATTTCTCCTTGTTTCAAAATCTCCTGTTTTAGGTTTATATTCATAAAAGGAATGACTCATAATGCCTTCACCTCTCGTAATCCGCACAAATTCGCCACGAAATCCAATTAGTCCTCTTGATGGCACAAGAAACTCTAATTGAGTTCTCCCATCTGAACTTGTCTGCATATTTTTCATCTCTGACTTTCTCGATCCAAGTTTCTCTATACATGAACCCACAGAGGCTTCAGGTACATCTAAAACCAAAGTCTCTATAGGCTCACATTCAACATTATCAATTTCTCTAAAAATTACTTGAGGCTGTGAGATTTGAAATTCAAAACCCTCTCTTCTCATAGTTTCAATCAAAATACCTAAATGTAATTCTCCTCTTCCAGAGACTGAAAATCTGTCAGGAGAATCAGTTTCTTCAACCCTGAGGGCAACATTAGTTAAAAGTTCCCTCTCTAATCTATTTTTTAATTGTCTGCTGGTAACAAATTTTCCTTCTTTGCCAGCAAATGGAGAATCATTGACAACAAAAGTCATATTTAAGGTAGGTTCATCAACTTTGATTAAAGGGAGAGGATGAGGAGAATCTGGACATGCTATGGTCTCGCCAATATTGACATCATCAAAACCAGAAACGGCAACGATATCTCCTGCGAATGCTTCATTAATATCAATTCTCTGCAATCCTTCGAATCCCAATAGTTTACTAACCTTACCCTTAATAGTTTTTCCATTTTCTTTAATTAAACTAGCTTGTTGACCATTTTTTATAGTTCCATTATGAATCTTTCCTATCACAATTCTGCCTAAAAAATCAGAATAATCCAAAGTAGTAATTTGTAGCTGAAGAGGTTTTTTTGAGTCACCTACTGGTGGTGGTACGTGTCGGAGGATAGCTTCAAAAAGAGGCATCATATTATCACTACTAGATTCCATCTCTTCTTTTGCGAAACCTGATAGGCCGCTTCCAAAAAGATACGGAAAATCACATTGATCATCATCAGCTCCTAATTCTAAAAACAAATCAAGAACCTTATCAATTGCTATTTCTGGTACGACTCTTGGTCTATCAATTTTATTTACAAAGACTATAGGTCTAAGTCCTTTTTCTAATGCTTTTTTTAAAACAAATCTTGTTTGAGGCATTGGCCCCTCATTTGCATCAACAATCAGCAAACAACCATCAACCATTCCCAAAACCCTCTCGACTTCTCCTCCAAAATCAGCATGTCCGGGTGTATCTATAATATTAATTCTGGTGTCTTTATAGTTAACTGCCGTATTTTTTGAGAGTATTGTTATTCCTCGTTCTCTTTCTAGATCATTCGAATCCATTACACATGTAGGAATAACTTCATTATCTCTAAATATTCCTGATTGTGATAACAATGCGTCCACAAGAGTTGTCTTCCCATGATCTACATGAGCAATAATTGCAACATTTCTAATTTCTTTTTTTGAAGATGACATTTATAAAATTTATATAAATAGTTGATTAACTACATTAAGGCTAACTCAAAGAATGCTTATTATAAGAATTTTATCTTTAAGACTTCGAAAAAGACATTAATAATGAATAATTTAATTAAGCACTAAGATTTATAATTATTTATTTGAAATTTCAAAAACCTTTAAAGCATCAATTGAGCCTTCATATCTCCAATGCCAGGGTTCGTAATCTATATATTTATTATTTTTGTTGAACGACAATTTAAAGTGAAACTTAGCTGCATTTTTTATTAACCATTTAAAGGCGCCAGTATTCTCGAATTCCGTCTCAAAGTCAGTTTCTCTTTTAGTAGCATCGCCAATATCTATTGCGAAACCAGTACTATGTTCAGAATATCCAGGAGGTGCTGAAACTCTTGCTCTTTCTGCCGCTTCTTGGTTTCTAATAGATTTTATAGAATAAAAAATATTGTTTTGCAAATTTATTGATCTATAACCACTTAAAAAGACCAAATATATCCCATCTTTTTTTGCCTCTTCTCTCATTTTTAAAAGGGATTCACGCATATCAACATGAACTTCAATATTGGGCTCAATTAAAACTAGTTTATCCTTAGGAATTTCTTTATAGGGTAGATGGCCCAAAATTCTATGATCTTGATTTCTCTCAGTCTGAAAATTGACATTACTTAGAGGTTCAAATCCTATTTCTCTAATCAATCTAATAATAGTAAGAGAAAAAAGAATAAAAATTAATGGAGAAAAGATTAATAATTTTTTTAGTAATCTTGAATTAGAATTATTTAAGTAAGTTCTCTTAGCAAAGGGGATATCAAATTGATTTATCTCTTTTTTTTGTTCCAATATTTAGAAGGGATTTGGAAAACATATTTCGATATTAACTATTATTTTAAGAAATGCACTTTTAGAAGCAAAAAAGATGTAAGTTTTAGATATAGTATTATTTTTTTTTTCGTATGTTGAGGGTAGCTGTCATTGGAGGAGGTCCAAGTGGTTCATGTGCTGCAGAAATACTTGCTAAATCTGGAATAAAAACTTGGCTCTTCGAGAGAAAATTAGACAATGCAAAACCTTGTGGAGGAGCTATTCCTCTTTGCATGGTAGAAGAATTTGACTTGCCCGAATCAATTATCGATAGAAAAGTAAGACATATGAGAATGATATCTCCTTCTAACAGAGAAGTAGATATAAGTTTAGATAAAGTCTATGGCAAAAGTGATAATGAATTCATAGGAATGTGCAGAAGAGAAGTAATGGATGCTTTTATGCGAAACAGAGCAGCTGAACTTGGAGCTATATTAATTAATGGATTAGTCACTACAATTGATACAGGGAACAATAACCAAGGTCCATATAAACTTACATATTCTGATTATTCTTCTGGAGATAAGAAAGGTGAACTAAAAGAACTTACAGTAGATCTTTTAATTGGTGCAGATGGGGCTAATAGTAGAGTTGCTAAAGCCATGGATGCAGGTGATTACAAGGTAGCTATAGCTTTTCAGGAAAGAATTAAATTACCCAAAGAAGAGATGAGTTATTATGAGGACCTTGCTGAGATGTATGTTGGAACTGATGTCTCTCCAGACTTTTATGGTTGGGTATTCCCTAAATACGATCATGTCGCAGTAGGGACAGGTACAATGCAAAAAAATCAATTATTAATCAAGGGTCTTCAAGAAGGTGTAAGAAATAGGGCAAAAAAAAGGCTTGTAAATGGTGAAGTTATCAAAGTAGAAGCTCATCCGATTCCTGAACATCCGAGACCTCGAAGAGTTGTTGGAAGAATGGCATTAGTAGGAGATGCTGCTGGTTATGTTACTAAAAGTTCTGGGGAAGGAATATATTTTGCTGCAAAAAGTGGAAGAATGTGTGCAGAAGAAATTGTTGAAGCTTCAAAAAATGGAGAAATTATCCCTTCAGAAATTGATTTAAAGAATTACTTAAAGAAATGGGATAAAAAATATGGAACGACATATAAGGTATTAGAAATTCTTCAGAATATTTTTTATAGGAATGATTCAGCTAGAGAGGCATTTGTGGAAATGTGTGATGATATGGACGTTCAAAGGCTAACTTTTGATAGTTATTTATATAAAAAAGTTGTTGCTATGAAACCAATACAGCAAATTAAACTTACGATGCTTACTCTTGGTTCGATTTTAAGAGGTAAAGCATTGGCACCATTAAAGTACAAGCCAGTAGATAGCGCGGTTAGAGAAGACAAAGAAGTTCAAAAAATGCTTAAGAAATATGCAATTAAAGGCGGAATTAAAGTTAAGAATTCAAAAGTGTAAAATCAGCAATCTTTAAAGAGTAATTTCTAACAAGACTTAGTAAATTAAGTCGGTTATTTCTTATTTTTATATCCTCTGTCATTACCAGAACACCTTTTTCATTATCAAATAAATCCTCAATAGTAATTATATTACTCTCAAATAAATTTAGAAGTTTCAAATAATTGCAATAATCTGTTGAAAAAAGTTTTTCTAATTCTCTAATAAATTCAAATAATTTTAATTCACATTCTTTTTCAAAAAGTTTAGTGTTTACAAAATCTCCTGTTGAGAGAACTTCTGTTGATAGATTACTTTTATTAGCTAATTTGCTTACCCTAGTGATTACCTTCTGGATTTCAACAAAAGTTTCTTTTTCTTTAAAAATGACAATAGAATTAATTCTATTTTTTAGATCAACAATATCTAATATCCTTTTCTGAGGAAATTCATCAGAAGACCAAAAGGCCTTTATTAAATCTTTACTTAGTGATATTTCTTCGAGATGACTAACAATTCTATGAACTAAAAATTCATTTAAATCACTTAAAACTTTCTCTTTTGAGAAGTTCAAATTAGGGAATGCGATTTGCCAAAATTCAATAAGTTCTTTAAACAAATTATCTAAAGGCAAATCAAATTCATAATCCCAAATTATTTTAATCACTCCATTCAAATTTCTTCTCAAAGCATAAGGATCAGATGAGCCACTTGGACGCTTACCTGAAATAAATATACTTATCAAAGTTTCAATCTTATCTGATATAGAAACTATTGCACCATATTTTGTAGAGGGCAAAGCATCTTTATAAAAAGAGGGTAAATAATGTTCCGATACAGCCAAACAAACATCATCACTAAATCCTTCATTTTTGAGATATTTACCACCCATGATTCCTTGCAACTCTGGAAATTCGAAAACAATTTCGCTACATAAGTCGTTTTTACAGTATTTAACAGCTTCTATTATT
>QCKZ01000034.1 GCA_003214975.1 Prochlorococcus sp. AG-412-C21 | reverse complement strand
ATCAATTGCTCCTCTTACAGTTGTTCCTAATGTGGCAACAATAGCAAAGATTTTTTTATTATTTATTGAACATTGATCTAAAGAATTTTTTAGATTATCCATATCCATACGACCTTTATTATCAGTTTTAATCTTTACTAGATTTGTATCATCAAGACCCATAATTCTTGTACATTTAATGAAGGAAGAATGAGCATCTTCACTTACAATTAATACAGAATTAGGATCTGAACCTAATCCAGCATTATGTCTAGCTGCTATAAGTGCATTCAAATTACTTAAAGTGCCTCCGCTAGCTGCTATGCCTCCTGAAGAATCATTAAACCCTATTTTCTTTGCAAACCATTTGCATAATGATTCCTCAAGCAAAGTAACACTTGGAGACAACTCGTAAGCAAGAAGGTTATTATTTAAACCAGCAGCAATTAAATCTCCTAAAATAGAAAAAACCAAAGGTGGGGGGTCAAGATGAGCTAAAGATCCCGGATGAACGGGATTAAATGAATTATTTAGAAGGGATTGAATCTCAGAAAACAAATCTTCTTTAGAATTACCATACTCATCAGGCATTAAGCACTCGAAATTCTCATCAAAGGTTAATGGACCATATTTCTCGGCATTAGAAAACCAGTCACAAAGAATTTGAGTCGCTCTATTGAGGAGAGTAATAAAGTTATCGTTAGTCCCTAAAGACGAAGGGAAGTATATATCTTTTTTATTAATTAAATCTTCAGTCATCAGATAAGATATCTATTAATAAGTCTATTCTCAATATTGTTAAATGAGGAATATTTTTGAAAATGGAAATAGTAATAATGATCCACATCAAGTAACAAATAATTTAAATTACAATAAATGGATGACTTCCATATTAAGAAGATCAGAAGAAATTGGAAAAGTTGAGCTACCAATCTCTTCAATAATTTTAGATGAAAAAGGAAGATGTATTGGAAGAGGGGTTAACAGGAGAAATGTAAATAAAGACCCATTAGGTCATGCTGAGATAATGGCACTAAGGCAGGCATCTCTAATAAAAAATGATTGGAGATTCAATGAATGTATTACTATCACAAATCTAGAACCATGTACCATGTGTGCTTCGGCGCTTATTCAAGCGAGGATGGGTAAAGTTGTTTTTGGTGCCTACGATAAGAAAAGAGGTGGATTGGGAGGGTCAATTGACTTATCAAAGCATAATAGCTCTCATCACAAGATGGAAATTGTAGGGGGTATATTAGAAGAAGAATGCAGTCAAATATTACAATTATGGTTTAAAAAGTTGAGGACTCAAAAATAGAATATTTCTTTAACTCAGTATCAAATAGGTTTAATAATCTGTCGACATTCTCTTCACTTGAGTTAAAGCCCATTAATCCTATACGCCATACCTTACCAGACAATTCTCCCAGTCCATTTCCTATTTCTATTCCAAAGTTTCTTAAAAGATGATTTCTAAAACCATCTCCATCAACTGCTGGTGGAATTTTAACTGTTGTAAGAGTTGGCAATCGATAATCTTTTGAAACATGTAATTCCATGCCAAGACTTTCTAAACCATTCCAAAGTTTCCTTGCATTGGTATTATGCCTATTCCAAACATTCTCTAAACCTTCATTTGCAATTAATCGTAAACCCTCTCGAATGGCAAAATTCATATTTACTGGGGCGGTATGATGGTAAACGCGATCTGAACCCCAATATTTATTTAAAAGGGATAAATCTAAATACCAGTTAGGAACTTTTGTTTTTCTTGAACTTAGTTTTTCTTCAGCTCTCTCATTCATTGTAAAAGGACTTAATCCAGGGGGACAACTTAATCCTTTCTGGCTACAACTATACGCTAAATCTATTTTCCATTCATCTATCAATAGTTCTAAAGCGCCAAGGGAAGTAACTGCGTCAACTAAAAATAAGCAGTTATTTTTTCTACATACATCACCAATTCCATCAAGAGGTTGTAAAACCCCACTAGATGTTTCAGCGTGAACAATAGCAAATATAGCTGGTTTTTTAGTCTCTATTTCATACTTGATTTCTTCATAAGAAAAAGATTCACCCCAAGGTTTTTCCATAACAGATATATCTGCTTTATATCTAGTAGCCATATCAACAAGTCTGTCTCCAAAATATCCTTTTTTAGCGATAAGAATTTTTTCTCCTTCCTCTATAAAATTCGCTATTGAAGCTTCCATAGCAGCACTTCCAGTACCACTCATTGGGAGAGTAAGACGATTATTGCATTGCCAGGTATATCTTAGAAGTTTTTGAACATCAGACATTAGTGAAATATATGCTTCATCTAAATGACCAATTGGATTTAGAGAGAGAGCGTTTAAAACTTCTGGATGTGCGTTTGAAGGACCGGGACCTAATAAAAGTCTAGAGGGAACATAAGTCTTTGAGAAATGAGATAAATTCTCTTCATTTAAAGCAGAAATAAGTTTTGCCTCTGTCAAAGCATTACATTTAATTACTTTTAAATTAAACTAATATCGCCGCATAAGCGAGATTTATTTAAAGAAATTCATTCAATTTAAATATTTAGGTAAACAATTATTAAACTTATGACTTGAAACACTAAAAGAAGTCATCTAGTCTTAGAAAAAGTTACGGTTGATACATAACAAGAATCATCAAGTTATTACCTTCATAGAAGGTATTTAAAAATTATGTCTAAGTCTCCTCAAGATGTTTTAAGTCAAATTAAAGACGAAGGAATTGAACTCATCGATTTAAAATTCACAGATATTCATGGAAAATGGCAACATTTAACACTTACATCAGACATGATAGAAGAGGATTCTTTTACAGAAGGCTTAGCGTTTGATGGGTCATCAATAAGAGGTTGGAAAGCGATTAATGCATCTGATATGTCAATGGTGCCTGATGCAAGTACAGCTTGGATCGATCCTTTTTATAAACATAAAACTCTTAGTATGATTTGCTCTATTCAAGAGCCAAGAAGCGGGGAGCCTTATGATAGATGTCCAAGAGCTTTGGCTCAAAAGGCATTAAAATATTTAGACTCTACTGGAATAGCAGATACTGCATTTTTTGGACCAGAGCCAGAATTCTTTTTATTTGATGATGTTAGATATGACTCTAAAGAAGGAGGTTGTTTTTATAGTGTAGATACTATTGAAGCACCATGGAATACAGGGAGAATAGAAGAAGGTGGAAACTTGGGATACAAAATACAGTATAAAGAAGGATATTTTCCAGTAGCTCCAAATGATACTGCACAAGATATCAGATCTGAGATGCTTCTTCTTATGGGTGAATTAGGTATCCCTACAGAAAAACATCACCATGAAGTAGCTGGTGCCGGCCAACACGAGCTTGGAATGAAATTTGATTCTTTAATAAATGCTGCTGATAACGTTATGACGTATAAATACGTGGTTAGAAACGTAGCTAAAAAGTATGGCAAAACAGCTACCTTTATGCCTAAGCCTGTATTTAACGATAATGGAACTGGAATGCATGTTCACCAAAGTTTGTGGAAGAGTGGAGAACCATTATTCTTTGGTGAAGGTGCCTATGCAAATTTATCTCAAACAGCTAGATGGTATATCGGAGGGATACTTAAACATGCCCCTTCATTCCTAGCATTTACTAATCCAACAACAAACAGTTATAAAAGATTGGTTCCAGGGTTCGAAGCACCTGTTAATCTAGTCTATTCTGAGGGTAATAGATCCGCTGCTGTCAGAATACCTTTAACTGGTCCAAGTCCAAAAGCTAAAAGATTAGAATTTAGATCAGGTGACGCACTTGCCAACCCATATTTAGCTTTCTCCGTAATGATGCTTGCTGGTATTGATGGAATTAAAAATCAAATAGATCCTGGTGATGGTGTAGATGTTGATTTATTCGAACTTCCAGCAGATGAACTTGCAAAAATTGATACCGTTCCTTCATCTCTTAATGATTCACTTAATGCACTCAAAGCAGATAAGGATTATCTATTAGCTGGTGGAGTATTTACAGAAGATTTTATTGATAACTTTATCGATATAAAATACGAAGAGGTACAACAATTAAGACAGAGGCCTCATCCACATGAATTCTTCATGTACTATGACGCATAAGTAAGAGAAACTAAAGGTTCAGATTAATCAATTTGAGAATTATCACAAAATATTCTCAAATTGATTTTTTTTTTGTTGGAATATATATATATAAATTTAAAAATGGCTAGGGAATCTATTTCAAAAATTGCATATAAAACGCTTCAACAGAGTAAAAGCATTGCTGGATTTGCACATAAGCAAATTAGTTCAAGGATTATGAACTTTATTCTTCCTGATTCTAATCTTGAAAACTTTGATATAGATAAGAACCTTTTATTACAAATCCAAAATTCAATGGATCTATTAAGAGAGGAAGATTGGAATGACGCAGAAAAAAATATATATCCAAAAAAATTATTGTTTGATGAGCCATGGCTTAGATATTTGAGTCAATATCCTAAAATTTGGCTAGATATGCCTAATACATGGAATAGACGAAGAAACCGAAACTTTGATGATCTTCCAAAATCGATTGAAAAAGATAATTATCCTCACTATTACCTAAGAAACTTTCATCATCAAACAGATGGTTATTTATCAGAATTTTCAGCTAGTATTTACGATTTACAAGTAGAGATACTTTTTAATGGAAGTGCTGACTCAATGAGGAGGAGAATCATAAAGCCAATAAAAGAAGGACTTGAAAATTTTAGTGATAGAAAAAAAAGTTCCATAAAAATTCTTGATGTAGCTACTGGTTCAGGAAGGACGTTAAAACAATTAAGAGGAGCATTCCCCAAAGAAAAAATTACAGGAATTGATTTATCTGATTCATACTTGAAAGAGGCGAGTAGATATATTTCAGATCTAGATGGGGATTTAATTGAATTAATAAAAGGTAATGCCGAAGAATTACCTTTCGAGGATAACAGCATTCAATGCATTTCTTGTGTTTTTTTATTTCATGAATTACCAAGAACAGTTAGAGCTAAAGTATTAAATGAATTTTTTAGAGTACTTGAGCCTTCAGGAACATTAGTATTAGCTGATTCTATTCAAATAAGTGATTCCCCTGACTTTACATCCATAATGGAAAATTTCTATAAAACTTTTCATGAGCCTTTTTATTGTGATTACATAAAAGAGGACATAAACTCTAAACTTGAAGAAGTTGGTTTTAAAAATGTTAATTCAAATTCCTTTTTTATGACCAAAGTATGGTCTGCTGTAAAGTAGATCAAAAACATCTATGACATATTGGGATAAAGATACTATTAAGCTTGTGCAAAGCCTTAATGGAAAATTAAAAATTGATCATACAAAATGGCATATTGATAAAGGAAATAAATATAAAAGATCTGCAGAACTTATTTCAGCAGCTTTATGTCAATTAATTATTTCTTGTAATGAGAAAGAAACCATTGCGTATATGGAAGAAAGTATTAAATGGTTAAAAGAAATTAACGTTGATAAACCTTGTCCTAGTAAAAATCACCTTTTTAAAGCCAATTGAAGCCTATTACCTTTACAACTCCATCTAATGTCATCAAAACATTCGTTAATAATATATAACCCACGGCCATTTACACTATTTATTTTTTTTGGTAATTTGTAATTTCTTCTTTTTATTTCTAAACCATTACCTTGATCCTGAATTTGCCAAACACACCAATTAGGAGTAATAATTCTTCTGACTCTAATACTTTTAGTAGGATCTAATTTATTTCCATGTTTTACTGCGTTAACGAGAGCTTCATGTAAGCCAAGTTTGATGACATAGCTTGATTGAGATGTTTTGACAGGTTCTAATAATAGATCAACAAATTCATTTAATTGTAATGAAGATTGAAATTCGAAATTTGACCAGTTAATAATCCTTGGCCTTTTAAAAAATTTTTTTAAAATATTTTTGCCCTGAAATAAGGACATAATAATATTTTGAAACTAAGTCAATTTTAACTTATTAAATACCTCAATTTCAAAGGATATTATTATGTCTTTGAGCTATAGCAGGATGCCTTAGGATTGAGTCCATAAGTCTAACTCCCCTTAGTTGATTAATTAAAGGCATGTGTCCATCTGGAGCCTCCAATGACCAGCAAAAAGAAGTAGGATACCTAGTCCATAAACCCTCTTTTTTCCATCCTATTTTAGGCCACATTAATTCATATTTTTTACCTACTGATTTTAATATCTTTGCTTGAATTGAAAAGCCAAATCTACCTGTAGAATAAATAATCCATAATCTATCAATTGTTTGTAGATCTTTACCTGACATATTCATTACTTCGCTGTAGAAAACGTATCCACGTTTTTTAGCTAATTTTCCAGCTAACTGTCGCAGGTATGAACTTGTTAATCTATCAGCATCTTCAAATTTTTGCTCAACCAACATCAATTGCAATTCATCATAATTAATATCACTATCTGAATAAGTATTAAACCAATTATTGAATTTTGTGTTTTCAAAGAATTCAGGCTTATATTTTTTTAAAACTTGCAATAACCAGCCAGCAGCCCAGTCATCTCCATTACTATCAAAGATTTCAAACAATGTGGGGCCAAGTTTATAAATATTTTCAACTTCAGATTCTATTTTAGACAATAAATTTATTCTTTTTCTTTGATTAGAATCTACAAATTTATTTATTAGATCTAATGTAGCATTACTATAGTTATCTTGTTCTTTGTTAGTCATTTTCAATAAATTAATCTAAAAATAAAACCATCCATGTATTTCCAAAGAAAAGAACTAGAGAAATTTAGAAGTTTTAAAGGACCACTTATAGATGTTAGGAGCCCGAGTGAATATTATAAAGGACATATGCCTAATTCTATTAATATTCCATTATTTGATAATGATGAGAGATCAATAATTGGGACAATTTATAAAAATGAAGGTAGAGAAAAAGCCGTAATAGAGGGATTAAAATTTTTTGAAAAAAAAATGGAATTACTTCTTGATAATTTATTTATGAATATTGACTATCATAAAATAGTTCCTGAAAAAAATAATAATAAAACATCAATCAGAATAATTTGTTCTAGAGGGGGAATGCGTTCACAAAGTATTGCTTGGTTACTAGAGAAATATAAATTTAATGCAATCACACTTAAAGGGGGATATAAAACGTATAGGAGATGGATATTAGATAGCTTCTCTAAACTGTGGAATATTGTCATTATTGGGGGGAAAACAGGTACTGGAAAAACAAGGTTATTGTCATTACTAGAGAAATTTAATTATCAAACTATAGATCTTGAAAGCTTTGCTTGTCATAGAGGAAGTACTTTTGGTGCCTTAGGAATGAAAGAACAACCTACCAATGAACAATTTGAAAATAAAATTGCAGAAAAATTAAATTCCTTTAATTCTACAAGTAATATTTTTGTAGAAGCTGAAAGTGCAAATATTGGTAAATGTAAAATACCTCATGAATTCTTCAATCAGATGAAAAAATCAAGGAGAATTGAAATTTTAAGAAGCGAATCAAACAGGTTAGATGAGTTGATAAAAACTTATAGTATATTCAAGAAAGAAGAACTCAAACAATCTGTACTAAGGATAAAGAAAAGATTAGGCCCACAAAGAACAAAAATAGCTCTAGAATCAATTAACAAAGAGAGATGGGACTTGGTTTGCAGATCGGTTTTGGATTATTATGATAGATGTTATGAATATGAAAAGGTTGGCAAAGAAAATATAACGTTATTAGATTTAACCGATAAAAAATATAATAAAAAGATCTTAGAATTAATAAATAATGTTTTATAAAATATTTACAGACAAAAGTGAAAAATATTTCCTAAAATAAAAAATTATTAACAGAAAATCATGACAGCAAATAAAACTGCAAAAATACAATTTTATCAAGGGACTGATGAGCCAGTAGTTCCAGAAATAAGACTAACTAGGAGTAAAGATGGCACTACAGGTCAAGCATTATTTTCCTTTGAGAAACCTCAGGCATTATCATCAATAGCAGACGGTGAAATTACAGGAATGCGAATGATTGATGCTGAAGGTGAAATAATAACAAGGGAAGTTAAAGTAAAGTTTGTAGATGGAGAACCCATATTTTTGGAAGCAGTTTATATTTGGAAAAACATATCCGATTTTGATAGATTCATGAGATTTGCTAATAGTTATGCCAAATCAAATGGATTAGGATATTCTGAAAAGAAATAGAATTTTATTTAAATTGAGTAGCTCATTATATTTCAAGTTAGCAGTAATTTTAATAACCTCTTTATTATTCTGGACTTTAAGAGATTTTTTCCTACTAATAATTTGCTCTTTAGTAATTTCAAATATTGTATGTAATCTATGTAATCACATACAAAAGGGGTTGAGAATTCCACGGTCACTATCTTTATTTCTTGTATTAACAGTAATATCGGTAATGGTTTTTACTATTTTTATTCTAGTTTTGCCACCGTTTGTAAAAGAATTCAATGAAATACTAGTAGACATTCCAAATGGTTTATCTAAAATAAATATTTTAGTTAATACAAATCTGAACAAATTAAATAACTTATTTTATGGTGAAGAATCAGAAAATGTTATAGACATACTCAATCTTATAAATAATGTAGTTACCATTCCAGATACTGCAACTATTGCTAAAGCTATTCAAGAAAGTTTTATGAACTTAATTAATATAGCTGGAAATTTAGGTTCAGGTCTTTTAAAATTAATTTTCGTTTTAGTAGTCAGTTTGATGATATCTATTGAACCAAAACAATATAAAGAAAATATACTTCTATTAATTCCTAAAAATTATCGCAATAAATTTAGAAATATTCTAGATAAATGCAATATTGCATTAGCAAACTGGACCTTTTCTATGGTTATAAGCTCATTATCAGTAGGTCTATTATCTTTAATAGTTTTATCGATATTAGATGTTAAATATATTGTCTCTAATGCTTTAATAGCCATGGTTTTAAATATAATTCCAAATATAGGCCCAGTTATTAGTGGTATATTTCCAATCTCAATTGCACTACTTGATAATTTCTGGAAACCGCTGGCAGTATTAGGAGCATATATAATTATTCAAAATATTGAAAGCTACATAATAATGCCATCTATAATGAAGAAAAAAGCAAATTTACTTCCTGGAATAACATTAATATCACAATTTGGTTTTACCTTCATTTTTGGTCCATTAGGATTAATCTTGTCTCTTCCTCTAGCTGTTGTAATTCAGGTTTTCATCAAAGAATCAATTCAAGATATTTAAAAAATTACTTATTTAGTTTTTTATATAAATATGGATAGGAAAAAAGTATAAAGAAGGCTAAAGGATGTTTAGCAAAAGCAAAGTATAGTGAATTAAAAGTAAAATGATCAAATAATATTCTTAACTCAGTAGAAAGATCAATTAAAACTAAAGAAAGTAAAAGTATTAAATAGTAATTCAATTTCATAAAGTTATACGCATCAGCTTAATCTTTAAGCAAAAAAGATGGAGCCAATAAAATACTTGAATAACTTCCAACTATAATTCCTAATGATAAGGAAACAGAAAACCAAAATAGTGAATAAGAACCAAACAAAATTATAGTTAACAAAGGAATTAGAGTTGTAATACTAGTAAAAGTTGTTCTCCTAAAAGATTCATTAACTGATAATTGAATAGTTTCATTATGGCCTTGATTACTTGATCTTAAATTTTCACGTATCCTATCAAAAATTACAACAGTATCATTTACTGAATAACCCGCAATAGTTAACAAAGATACTGCAAATAAACTATTTACCTCAACAGATAAAATAATTCCTAACCAAGAAAAAATACCGAAAACTATTAATAAATCATGGAATAAAGCTAATAATGCAAATAATGCATATTTTCTATCAAATCTAATAGTTATATAAAAGGATATTGCAAATAAGGCAACGAACAAAGAAGTAGCACAATTTGTAAGTAGTCTTTTTCCTAGCTTTGGTCCTATTAATCTTGAATTTTTACTCTCATAATTTAGAGGCCCAATAATGTTCTCAATATTAGTAATAAGATTATTTGATTCTTCAATACTCAAATAAGGTGTTCTAATTGATATTAATTTATTTTTATTTTGGAATTGTAATTTAATATTATTTGCAAGATTTTTATTTTTAGAAACCACTCTTAAATTGTCTAATACTGAATCAGGTGAAATATCAGAACACTTCTCTTCGCAAACTCTTTCTATTCTTAATTCATTTCCTCCAACAAAATCCATTCCTAGATTAATAGGTTTTTTGTATGAAGTATTAAAAGTAGAATATAGAATTCCTATAAGACTCAACAAAATAAGAAATGTCGAAAAACCAATTATCTTTCTTTTATTTGTTATTAGTTCAAGATTAAATAATTTCATGGAAAGGTTAGGAATAAAAATTTCAATTAGAAAACTTTTTCTTGGGTAGGTAAAGATTTTTTTGTCTTAAAGATTGATATGTTGTAAAAAATCGTAAAAGAGTTTTGGAACAATTTAATGATGTAAATAAGCTTATTAAGACTCCAATACCTAACGTTGCAGCGAAACCCTTAACAAAATTTGTTCCTAATAAAAACAATACAAAACAGCTTAGAAGAGTTGTAATGTGGCCATCAACAATTGATGAATTAGCTCTTTGAAAACCGCTATCAATAGATCTTGTTAGAGTATTGCCGTCATTTAATTCTTCTCTTATTCTCTCAAATATCAGAATATTTGCATCAACTGCCATACCAATACTTAGTATGAGACCAGATATACCTGGTAAAGTTAAAGTTACAGGAATTAAAGAATACAGAGCTAAATTAAAGAAACCATAAAGTACTAGAGATATAACTGAAACAAAACCTAAAATTCTATAATTGAAAATCATAAATATACCAACAAAAACCAATCCCCCAACAGCGGCATAAAGACTCTTTAAAATATTTTTAGACCCCAACTGAGCACCTATTGTGTTAGTTTCCACTATTTCAATGGGCAATGGCAATGAGCCACCTTTAAGAGCAACTTCTAATTCTTTAGCATCTTCAGCAGTAAAACTACCACTAATTGTTGCTAATCCACCTGTAATACCAGTATTTGCAAACTGGCTTCCAACACTTGCTTCACTTATAGATTCCCCATCAAGAATAATAGCCAATAGTTGATTAGTGCCAGCAATTGATTTAGTGATTTCAGCAAATTTATCACCCCCTGAATTACTAAAAGTTAGTAATACTTCCCAATTGTTATTTGTTTGTTCTTGTCTCCTTCCTGCGTTAATAAGATCCTTGCCAGATAAATCTGTTTTGATAAATAAATTTGTAATTTCTTTTTCAACATATTTTTTAATTTCAATTAATTTCCCATATAAATCATTACTATTGAATGAATAATTTAATTTTTGTTCAATTTCCTTAAGACTATCCTGAATAGTAATTAAGAATTCATTTCCTTTTAGATTTTTTTCAGCAAAGGAATATAATTTAATTAATTCTTCAATTTTCGATTTTTGAAGATCCAATTTTTTTAAATCCTCAGATGTTCCTTCTTTTTGAGTTCTAAATTCAAGTAAAGCAGTCCTACCTAAAGCTCTTGAAGCAGCTAAAGGATTCTGCTCACCAGGTAATTCTAAAATCAATTGATCTCCACCAAGGGTTTGTAAGTTAGACTCGGAAACACCTAAATTATTAACTCGCCTATCAATAACCGCATTAACTGCTTCAAGTTCATCCTTTGTGACATTTCCTTCCTCTTTAATAATTTGTAAAGTAAGCTGAGACCCTCCTTTTAAATCTAATCCCAACTGTAATGGGTAATTTATTAATAAATATATAGATAAAGTAAGTAGTAAAATTATTAAAAAAAGCCAGCCTTGCCTTCTTCTCATTGACTATATACTCCCACTTATTAAATCATCAACTTTTTCAACTATTTGATGGGGCTGGATTATTGTCAAATTCTCAAGATTTCCATTATACGGAGTTGGGATATCTTGACTAGATAACCTAATTGGTCGTGCATCAAGATCATCGAAACACTCTTCTGTTATCAAGGCAATTAATTCTGCACCAATACCTCCAGTCTTCATACATTCTTCAACAATAATTACTTTATTTGTTTTTCTTATAGATTTTGCGATGGTTTCCATATCAAATGGCTTTAAACTTATCAAATCAATTAACTCAACATCTATTCCTTTTTTATCTAATTCTTCAACGGCTTTAAGGCAGTGATGTCTCATTCTCGAATATGTTAATAAAGTAATATCTTTTCCTTCTTTTACGACATCAGCTTGGTCTAATGCACAGGTATAGTCTCCCTCAGGCAATTCTTCAGACAAGTTGTATAGAAGTACATGTTCAAAAAATAGTACCGGATTATCATCTCTTATAGCCGCTTTCATTAAACCTTTAGCATTTGTGGGGGTACTACAAGCCACAATTTTTATACCAGGAACTGCATGAAAATATGCCTCAAGTCTTTGACTATGTTCAGCACCTAGTTGTCGACCAACTCCTCCTGGGCCGCGAACTACTGCCGGGATCTTATAATTTCCTCCACTTGTATATCTAAGCATTCCCATATTATTTGATATCTGATTAAAGGCTAAAAGCAAAAATCCCATATTCATACCTTCTACTATTGGTCTTAGCCCAGTCATTGCTGCACCTACAGCCATACCCGTAAAACTATTTTCTGCAATTGGAGTATCTAAAACTCGTAATTCACCATATTTTTCATATAAATCCTTAGTTACCTTATAAGAACCTCCATATTGACCAACATCTTCTCCCATAACGCAAACATTAACATCATTTGCCATTTCTTCATCAATTGCC
>QCKZ01000033.1 GCA_003214975.1 Prochlorococcus sp. AG-412-C21 | reverse complement strand
TTCACTACTCCTTAAAAAGCTTTCTGTGGCATTGATAATTCCTTCAACAAGAGCTTCATCAGGTTCAGAATCATTTTCTGCTAGCTTGAATTCCCAATCTAAATGTCTTCTTTGCCAACCAGCAGAATGGAGACTGGGCATAACTGTTTGTGAATAAGTATCAACTGACATTTCATAAATTCGCTCTGCCAATTTCTCACACCAGTCTTTACCATGCTTTTCTAGATTTCTTTGCATAGCTTGTCTAGGAACAGCATGACCACCATGATGGCTGTGACATACTCCATCTGGACATTCGATTGCTTTTATACTCATTGAGATTTTTGTTACTTATATATTCTAGATAGCTATATTTTTTAAAAAAGAAAATATATTTTTAATAAAAGTCCAAGACTTTTGACTTTCTTCAATCTATATTTAGTATGTTAAAAAAATAAATAAATTGACAAAGATACTTATTCCTACTGAAACAAGCTCTGGAGAGAGGAGAGTTTCAGCTACTCCAGAAGCAGTAAAGAAATTAAAAAGCCTTGGATGTGATGTTTATATTGAAAGCTCAGCAGGAAAATTATCAGGATTTAGTGACTTATCTTATGAACAATCGGGAGGGACAATAATTAGTGACTTAGATCAAAAAATTTGGGGTGAGGCTGACTTAGTATTTTGTGTCCAAACCCCATCAGACGATAATTTAATTAGATTAAAGAAAGGTGCTATCCTCCTTGGTCTTCTTAACCCATATGGTAATAAGGAGCTTCTTAAAAGCATAAATAGTAATAAGATTTCAGCTTTATCACTAGAGTTGCTTCCAAGAATTAGTAGAGCTCAATCTTCTGATGTACTTTCTTCACAGGCTAATATCGCAGGCTACAAAGCAGTTCTTCTAGCGGCAAGTGAGTTAGATAGATATTTTCCAATGCTTATGACTGCAGCGGGTACTGTTCAACCGGCTAAAGTGGTGGTTCTTGGTGGAGGTGTTGCAGGATTGCAGGCAGTTGCTACAGCAAAAAGGCTTGGTGCAATAGTTTTTGTATCTGATATAAGACCTGCTGTCAAAGAACAAGTAGAGTCACTTGGAGCAAGATTTATAGAACTTCCTGAAGTTGAAGAAAAACCTGGAGAGGCAGGAGGTTATGCAAAAGCTGTAACTCCTGAATTTCTTTCAAAACAGAAGGCCACTTTAACTAAATATTTATCTGAAGCTGATGTCGCCATTTGTACTGCGCAAGTTTTGGGTAAAAAGGCCCCTGTTTTAATAGATTCTCGAATGCTTGGGAAAATGAGGTCTGGTGCTGTGGTGATTGATTTAGCAGTTTCACAAGGAGGTAATTGCGAAGGTACAAAATCAAATGAAACTATTATCAAAGATGGTGTAAAGCTTATAGGTGCTGGTGAATTACCTTCATCAGTTCCTTACGATGCGAGTGCACTTTATGCTAAGAACTTAACATCTTTGATTACACCATTTATAAAAGATGGTCTAATTAAATTAGATAAAGAGGATGAACTTATCTCTGGATGTTTATTAAGTGATGAAGGAGTTGTCCTTCAAAATAAAGTTTTTGAAAATTGAGGTTTTAAAATTATGTCTTTTATAAATCTTCTTTGGGTCCTTTTACTTGGTAGCTTGTTAGGCCTGGAGTTAATCGGAAAAGTCCCTCCAACGCTTCATACTCCTTTAATGAGTGGGGCAAATGCAATTTCAGGAATAACAATGCTAGCAGCATTAACTTGTATCGTAAAAGCAGAAGGTAACGTCCCACTTTTAATCATTGGTTCGGTTTCTCTTGGATTTGCTCTTTTCAACGTAGTAGGCGGTTTCTTTGTAACTGATCGAATGCTCGCGATGTTTAGTCGTAAACCATCAAATAAGAAGTAATTTTTAGCATGACTCTACCTGAAATCATTAAATTCGTTATTGACCTTCTAGCTGTACTTTTGCTGGCTTTGGGAATAAAAGGATTGTCAAAAGTAAAATCAGCAAGGGATGCCAATAGATTAGCTGCATTTGCAATGTCGCTATCAGTAGTAGGATTACTTTCTTATTATTTAGGAACATCTGGAATTACTATTCAGTCTTGGATTTGGATAATAATCGGATCAATCATAGGTAGTTTATTCGGAGCAATACTTGCAAAAAAAGTACCTATGACCTCTATGCCTGAGACAGTGGCTTTGTTCAATGGTTGTGGAGGAATGTCATCACTTTTGGTGGCCTTGGGAGTGGCTATTTTCCCTATATCTAGTTGGTCACTTATCAACCAAGTTTCTATATCTGTTTCTATATTTGTAGGTGCCATAACTTTCACTGGTTCGATTGTGGCAATGGCAAAGTTACAGGGTTGGCTGTCAACTCCAGGATGGGCTCAGAGCAAAGTTAGACATTTTGTAAATATTGTTTTTGCAGTTGCTTCCTTGATAGCATTTTTTAACTTGATAAACGGCAATACAAGTTCTATTTGGCTTTTAGTTATAGTTTCTTCTTTATTAGGTATCGGTGTTACTTTGCCAATTGGTGGAGCTGATATGCCAGTTGTCATATCTTTATTAAATAGCTATTCAGGGATCGCTGCAGCTGCTGCTGGTTTCGTTGTTGATAGTCAGCTTTTGATTGTAGCAGGTGCAATGGTTGGAGCAGCAGGTCTAATACTTACTCAAGTAATGTGCAAGGGGATGAATAGATCTTTGGTATCAGTACTTTTTGGAGGATCTTTATCTGCACAAAGTACAGCCTCTTCTGGATCAGGAGAATATACAAATATAACTTCTTGCAGTGTTGAAGAATGTGCATTGACTTTAGAGGCAGCAAACAAGGTAATAATTGTTCCTGGTTACGGTCTCGCGGTAGCTCAGGCTCAACATACTTTAAGGGAAGTGACAAAAAAATTAGAACAAAATGGAATTGAAGTTGTCTATGCAATACATCCTGTAGCAGGGAGGATGCCTGGACATATGAACGTACTTTTAGCAGAAGCAGATGTTCCTTACGAACAACTTAAAGAGATGGATGTAGTGAATCCTGATTTCCCAGCAACCGATGTTGTTTTAGTTTTAGGAGCAAATGATGTAGTTAATCCTCAGGCTAAAAATGATAGTTCTTCTCCTTTATATGGCATGCCAGTTCTTGATGTGCAGGAGGCAAGAACGGTATTTGTAATTAAACGAGGTATGAGTGCAGGATACTCCGGAATAAAAAATGATTTATTTGACCTGCCAAATACTTCTATGGTTTTTGGCGATGCAAAGAAGGTATTAAATGATCTAATTGGAGAATTAAAGGATCTTGGAGTTGGGGAGAAATAATAGTATATCTTCAAGTTTTTCAGATTACTTAAAAAATAAGTCATTTCGAGAAGTCTTACCTTGGTTAGGTGGCGACTTACAAACTTTGAGAGATACTTTTGTTATTGATTTTGGTAAATCAAAAAAAAATAAAAAAATATTCTTTCCGATTAATAAAATTCTTTCTGAAAATTTTGAATGTGATTATCTTCTAGGATTTTTAGAATTACCCGAAAACTTAAGCTCTCTTAGGGGTTTTGTTATCGTTACACATGGGTTAGGGGGCTCAACTAAAAGATTTGGTTTAAGAAGAATTTCTAGGAAATTAGTAAATAATGGTTTTGGAGTTCTTAAATTAAATCTAAGAGGATCTGGGTCTGCGAGATATTTAGCTAAAGGAAATTATTGTGCTAGATGCTCCAGTGATGTTATTTCAGCAATAAAATATTTTAAAAAATTAATTAATTTAGAGTTCAAAGATCTTATTAAAATGAATAATCTTCCACTATACGGAGTTGGACTATCTTTAGGTGGAACAATTCTTTTAAATGCCTGCTTAGATTATGATGAAAACAATGGAGAAAAACTTTTAGATGGCTTAGCCTGCGTAAGTAGTCCTTTAGATTTATCAACATGCAGTCTCTGTATTGAGAAACCTAGAAATTATGTCTACCAAAAATGGTTACTTCACCGCTTAAAAAATCAGTTATGGGATGGATATAATGATGAAGGCAAAATTCTTAATAACGAGAAATTAAGAAAAAAAATTAGAAATTTAAAAAGTATAAGGGAATTTGATCAAAAATTTACAGCTCCTAGTTGGGGATTTAATTCTTTAGAAGATTATTATGTTAAAGCTTCTCCAATATTTAGAATCCAGAAATCAATAAAAAAATTACCTCCAATACTTTTTATTCATGCCAAGGATGATCCTTGGGTTCCATATAAGGCTACTTTGAATTTAAGAAAAGAATCTATCGATAAGTTTACTATTTTAATAACTAAAAAAGGAGGGCATAATGGTTTTCACTCTATTAATGGCTGTTGGTCAGACGCAGTCGTAAAGAATTGGTTTATCAGTATCTAGGACTATTTGAAAATGGTGTTTTTTTGAAAATCCATTTTTCTATTGGCTTACCATTAATAATATGTGAGGTAAAAATTTCTAAAATTTTTTCTGGAGAAACTTTCTCGTACCAAATACCATCAGGCCAAACAAGAAGAATTGGGCCGTTCTTACATATCCTTAAACAGTCAGCTTTTGATCTTAATATGTGAACGTTTTTTGTAGAGGGATCATTCTCAAATCTTTTTAAAGTCTTTTTCAAGCATTCCCATGTTTTTTGACCTTCACTGCCTTTAAAACATTTCTGTTTTGTAGGTGTTGAGCATAGTAGAAGGTGCTTTTTAATATTCACTTTTATCCAATACTTACGTATTTTTTTCCTTTTTTAATTTCTTGCTTAACAAAAAGTCTGGCCCAATTATCTACTTCAAGAATATCCTCCAATGCAGGACTCAAATTCAAATTCTCCATATGTGATTCACAAGCTTTACTTATAAATTTTGGAATTTCTTGAAAAGAAATTTTTTCTTTAAGGAATTGTTCAACAGCCATTTCATTAGCTGCGTTTAAGACTGCAGGCATAGTTCCAGAAGATTTTCCTGCGGCATAGGCTAATCCCATGCATGGATATTTAAACTCGTCTGGCTCTTTAAAGGTTAATTGTCCAATTTCACTTAGGTTTAATCTTTTCCAATTTGTTTTAAATCTTTCAGGCCAACTCATCGCATACAAAATAGGTAGCTTCATATCTGGCCAACCTAATTGAGCTAACACTGAAGAATCTTCCATCTCAATCATTGAATGAATAATACTTTGAGGATGTATAACTATTTCAATATTTTCGTAAGATGTCCCAAATAAATAATGAGCTTCTATAACTTCTAATCCTTTATTCATAAGAGTTGCAGAATCTACAGTTATTTTTTTTCCCATATCCCAATTAGGATGTGAAGTAGCATCTTCTACTGTGACATGCTTTAAATCCTCAACGGGCCAATCTCTGAAAGCACCACCAGAAGCTGTTAAATGTATAGCTTTTAAACCCTTAGGCATCTCTCCTGTTGAGAAATCTGCATGTTCATAATTAGGTAATCCTTGTAAACATTGAAAGATAGCAGAGTGTTCTGAATCAGCAGGTAAAAGCCTGCTATTTTTTTTCTAGATTTATATTATCAGAAAAAGATTGACCAAAATTGATTTAAGAAGAATTATCCACTTTAAAATAAGTAAATAAATTTAAATTGAAAATTTAATTTCATTAATTATTTGAAGTTGACCATAGTAAAAATTAGCTTTAGCAATTTTTCCAGAATCTTCTAATTCATCAAAATAAACAAAGCCAAGATTTTCCCATAATGAAGATCCGCATACATTATTTAATTCATTTTTTGCTTCTTTTGCAAAATTATCTAGTTTTCGTTCAAGATTCTTAGATTTGGAAACAGACATGGCAATCAATATATTATATAGTACAAATATACTATGATATTTTAAGATTGCAATATTAAAAAGGTAATCTCTTTTTTTCTTCGATATTTAAATCTGCTTCCATTTCCTTCAATCTTCTTAGTATTTGTTGGTAGTACTCTTTGATATAACTATCTAGTGATGTTATATCTTCTTTTTTGAGATTCAATATTTCGTAGGTTTTGCTCATATCAGCATCTAATGATTCTCCGCTACTGGTTACTTCAGCAAAAGCAAGTCTTTCAGCAACATTCAAAGAATCCTGGAAAAAAGAAACTACTTTTTGAGTCATACTAATAAGGAAGGGAGAAACTCTAAAGATTTTTGCTTTTTTTTCGCTAAATTTTTCACATAGGGATATAACTTCATTTGAGTCCCAAGCTTTGGGCCCAACTAATGGCATTGCTGTTCTGTGAGTTTTTGGATTATCTACTGCTGCAACAATAACCTTTGCCATATCTTGAGTATTCATATAAGCAATTTTGGTTGGATTTCCACTCATCCATACTGCCTGACTATCTAATATCGGTATAGCAAATTGACCTATAACTCCTTGCATAAAAGCTGCACATTTGAAAATTGTGTAATTTAGGTCAGATTTCTCAAGAAGTTTTTCTGTACAAAACTTTATGTCCATTAGTGGAACATTCCTAAATTTCTCTGTATGCAGTATTGAAAGAAATATTACTCTGTTTACATTTAAAGATTCACAAGCATTGAATAAATTAAGTTTTCCTTCCCAATCTATTTCATAAATACTTCTAGGATCATCAGGTCTACTAGTTGCTGCATCAATAACTACTTCAATATCTTGCAACGCATACTCAATATCTGAAGAATTTAATAAATTACCTCTTGTTAGTTCACAACCCCACTCTTGTAGAAAAGAAGCTTTTTTTGGGTTTCTAACAAAGCATCTTACTTGATGTCCATCTTCTACGGCTTGCCTTGCTATTTGCCTTCCAAGAGTTCCAGTTGCTCCCACTAAAAGAATCTTCATATTTAAGATTTACTTAACCTGTAGACCATAACTCACTTTGTTGTGTATTCGCGAGAATTAATCTCCCTGAAACTTTAATAATAATGCGCCTCCAACTAATCCTATTGGTATCAGTATCCAAAAAACTGCTGCAATACTAAAAATTTCTTTAGCCATAGTAAAATTGAATGATTACTATAATTTACATTCAATATACATTTATTGGTTAAAAAAGTAGATAATGCAAATAACTTGAAAATTTTTGGAAATATGAATAGCAATTTTAAAGAAGTAAATATTAACAATACTAATTACTGGAATTGGAATGGTTTTAAAATTTGTTGGAGTGTTATTGGAGAAGATAATGAAATTCCAATTATCTTTCTACACGGATTTGGAGCTAGTCGAAAACATTGGAGAAACAATTTAGGATATTTTGCAACAAGGAATTTTGCCTCCTATTCTTTGGATTTACTCGGATTTGGTGATTCAGACCAACCTGGTATAAGAGAAATTGGGAAATTAAATAATGAGATTTGGTGTGACCAGGTGAAAGACTTTATTGCCCAAGTCATAAGACCAAAGAATTCTAGGAAAGTCATTCTTATTGGCAATTCCCTTGGATCATTAGTGGCTTTAACATGCGCTGTTTCGTTAGAGGAGCAAATTGAAACAGTTATTGCATCGCCTCTTCCAGATCAATTTCAGAAAAATAAAAAGATAATTATAAACAAAGCATTATTTAAAAATTTAAAGAATAGATTCATAAGAATATTTTTTCTATTTTTCCCTTTAGAGATTATTTTATTTTTAGTAATCAAATTAGGGATTATTAGGCTAGGTCTGAATTATGCCTATTTCAAAAAAGATAATATTGATAGAGAACTAATAGATATAGTAACAAAACCAGTTCTAAGGAGAACTGCAGCTAGATCATTAAGAGCAATGTGTATTGGAATGTCTTCAAGAGATGAAAAATTACAAGCTTCTTACCTTTTGAAAAAACTTAGCGCCTCAAAAAAAGTCCCTTTTTTGTTGATTTGGGGGGATAAAGATAATTTTATACCATTGTTTCTTGGTAAAAAGATTGCTTTTTTCCATACATGGCTAAAATTAAAAATAGTACCCAATTTAGGGCATTGTATACATGATGAAGATCCTTCAGTATTTAATAGAATCTCTTATGAATGGATTAGGGATTTAAAAAACTTTTAAAATATGAAACATACATTATCAGTTCTTGTAGAAGACGAATCTGGAGCTTTGAGTAGGATCTCAGGCCTATTTGCCAGAAGAGGTTTTAACATAGATAGTCTCGCAGTAGGCCCTGCAGAATCCAAAGGGATTTCAAGGTTGACAATGGTAGTAGAAGGTGATGATGAAACTCTTCAGCAAATGACTAAGCAACTTAATAAGTTGTTTAATGTTCTAGGAGTTGTTGATTTTACTAATCTCGCAGCAGTTGAGAGAGAATTGATGTTACTAAAAGTTTCATCCAAAGAAGATACTAGGAGCAATATCTTAGATATAGTTCAGATATTCCGTGCAAAAGTTGTTGACGTCTCAGATATAGCCTTAACCCTTGAAGTCGTTGGAGATCCTGGGAAGTTAGTTGCTTTAGAGAAATTACTCGAACCTTACGGCATTCTTGAAATAGCAAGAACTGGCAAGGTAGCTCTAAAACGCTCTTCAGGAGTTAATACAGAAATGTTGAAAATTAACAAATATTCTCTAGAAATTTAATTAGATATATGTACTCCAATGATGTAGTCTTCCTTCTTAATTTTTTCAAGTACATCTATACCGTTTATAATTTTTCCAAAAATTGAATACCTTCCGTCCAATTCTGGAATTTTATTAGTTACAAAAAAAAATTCAGTGGATGAAGAATTATTCTTACCGCTTTTAACCATAGCGATTGAACCATTCTCAAAAGGATGCATTACATTTTTAGTTTCATAGGGATTTTTTATCTGATAGCCATATCTTGGTTTAATTTCTTCTTTGATTTTGATTTCTAATGGTATTGAAGGGCTTCTTTTATTCAGGGTTTGATTTCTTTTAGTATGAAATTTATTTTCCGGATGAACTCCTCCGTGTATAAAACTTATTTGGGGATAATTTATTATTTTATAAAATTTTTGATTTAAATAAATATTATTATTTATATTTTCTAGAAAATTTGATACTGTTACAGGGTTATCTTTACCAAATAATTTAACCTCAAAATCTCCTTTTGAAGTTTTAAAATAAACTGTTTTATTATCTTGAATACAGCTAAATTTAAGTTTTTGGCAATAATAATTTGAATTAATCTCATTTCTATAACTACAAGCTGGTAAAAAAAACAAAATCTGAATAAAAGATAATGATTTTAATAAATAATTTTTTTTTATTTTAAACCCTCCAAATTAACATTCAAAAATTTAGCCAGCCTAGCTCCTTCTTCTTCAACTTGAAGAAGTGGTTTAAGTTCACCTGCTCCGCTTAGAGGGAGAGGTTTTTTTCTACCTTTAAGTACCAAGGCAATCCTTCTTCTGGGATTAAATCCCTCGCTTATATCCAATTTAACTGATTTAATTTCATCGAAATTCAATTTAACTTCAACATCTTTAAATAACCCTTTTCTTTTTATTTCTATAGATTTTGATGATTTATCAAAATAATTACTTCCTGAACCAAAGTTAATATAAACCATATACCACAAATAAAAATTTAATAGATTAGCTATTACACCATAAGCCCCCATTATTATTCCTTGAGGTATGAACAATAAAGTGGAAGGGTTACCCAAGGGTAGTAGATCCACTCCTGTGAAACTAGATATAGAGGCTAAAAGGAAACCAATACCCCCAATCGTCAGCATTCCACCAATAATGTAATTGGAAATTTTTCTTGATCCACCAATTTGTTGTTCGATTTTATCGAAAGGAGTAAGGTCTGAATTCATTTTTATCTTTTTTGTAAAGCCTAATTCAAATAATTTAACAAACTAAGGGAGTATTCTTACCTAATTTTTAATAAAAAAGTCAGGAAAGCTTTACAAGGCATTTCAGATATACAAATATTTCCCCACATTACTCTCAATCTTTGTTACAGTCACACCGTATCCCGAAGCTAAAAACGATTTCTCATGACGATCGCAGTTGGTAGCGCCCCACAGAGAGGATGGTTTGATGTCCTCGATGACTGGTTAAAGCGCGACCGCTTTGTATTTATTGGTTGGTCCGGACTACTTCTACTACCTTGTGCATATCTTGCTATAGGTGGATGGTTCGTCGGAACAACATTTGTTACCTCTTGGTACACACACGGAGTTGCAAGCTCATACCTTGAAGGTTGTAACTTTTTAACAGCAGCTGTAAGTACCCCTGGAGATGCCATGGGACACAGTCTTCTATTTTTATGGGGTCCTGAAGCCCAAGGTAGTTTCGTTAGATGGCTACAACTTGGTGGCCTTTGGAACTTCGTTGCACTACATGGAGTATTTGGCCTTATTGGTTTTATGCTTCGTCAGTTTGAAATTGCTGGACTTGTTGGAATTAGACCATACAACGCATTGGCTTTTTCAGCAGTAATTGCAGTTTTCACAAGTATTTTCCTTATTTATCCTTTAGGGCAGCATAGTTGGTTCTTCGCACCTTCATTTGGTGTCGCAGCAATCTTCCGTTATATACTGTTCATTCAAGGTTTTCACAATATTACTCTAAATCCATTCCATATGATGGGAGTAGCTGGAATTCTTGGTGGTGCCCTACTTTGCGCTATTCATGGAGCTACAGTACAAAACACATTGTACGAAGATACAAGTATTTATACAGATGGTAAGGTTCAAAGTTCAACATTTAGAGCTTTTGACCCAACACAAGAAGAAGAAACCTATTCAATGATTACAGCGAATAGATTCTGGAGTCAAATCTTTGGTATTGCTTTCTCTAACAAGCGTTTCTTACACTTCTTAATGCTATTTGTACCTGTTATGGGTATGTGGACATCTTCAATTGGTATTGTCGGCTTAGCACTAAACTTAAGAGCTTATGATTTCGTAAGCCAAGAGATCCGTGCAGCAGAAGATCCTGAATTTGAAACTTTCTATACAAAAAATATACTTTTGAACGAAGGTATGCGAGCATGGATGTCTTCTGTGGATCAACCACACGAAAATTTTGTATTCCCTGAGGAGGTTCTTCCACGTGGAAACGCCCTTTAATAGTTTATTAAGAGCTCCAAACCAAAGTATTGAAGAGACTGGTTATGCCTGGTATGTAGGTAACGCTAGACTAATCAATTTATCTGGACGTTTATTAGGAGCTCACATCGCTCACTCTGGACTTATAGTCTTTTGGGCAGGAGCAATGATGCTCTTTGAGGTTAATCATTTTACTTTTGATAAACCAATGTGGGAGCAAGCTCTAATCTGTATGCCTCATGTAGCTATGTTTGGCTATGGAATAGGTCCTGGTGGTGAAGTTACTGATATCATGCCTTTCTTCCAAGTAGGGGTGGTTCATTTAATAGCTTCTGCTGTTCTTGGATTTGGCGGAATTTACCATTCATTAGCTGGCCCAGAAAAGCTTGAGCAAGATTTCCCCTTCTTCTCTACTGATTGGAGAGATAAGAATCAGATGACCAACATTCTTGGTTATCATTTGATAATTTTAGGTGTAGGTGCATTAGCTTGGTCAGTAAACTGGTGTTTTATTGGCGGTGCATACGATACTTGGGCACCTGGAGGAGGAGAAGTCCGACTTGTTAATCCAACTTTAGATCCAAGAGTAATTTTTGGTTATCTATTTAGATCTCCATGGGGAGGTGCTGGTTCTCTAATCGGTGTTAACTCAATTGAAGATATAGTTGGTGGCCACGTTTATGTTGGTGTAATTGAAATACTTGGAGGTTTATTCCACATCTTCACAAAACCTTTTGGATGGGCAAGAAGAGCCTTCATCTGGAACGGTGAAGGACTATTAAGTTATGCTCTTGGTGGAATTTGTGTTGCAAGTTTTATTGCCTCCACTTTCATCTGGTTTAACAATACTGCTTACCCTTCAGAATTCTATGGTCCTACAAACGCTGAAGCTTCACAAGCCCAAAGCTTTACTTTCCTTGTGAGAGATCAAAGAATTGGAGCTAATGTAGGTACAACTATGGGACCAACAGGACTAGGTAAGTATCTCATGAGATCTCCTACAGGTGAAATTATATTTGGTGGTGAAACAATGAGATTTTGGGATTTCAGAGGACCATGGTTAGAGCCTTTAAGAGGACCTAATGGTTTGAGTCTTGAGAAAATTCAAAATGATATTCAGCCTTGGCAGGTTAGAAGAGCTGCTGAATATATGACTCATGCTCCTAACGCTTCTATCAACTCTGTTGGTGGAATTATTACAGAGCCTAATGCTGTTAACTTTGTTAATTTAAGACAGTGGTTAGCTGCAGCTCAGTTCTTCCTAGGATGGTTTACATTTATCGGTCACCTTTGGCATGCTGGACGTGCTAGAGCAGCCGCTGCTGGTTTCGAAAAAGGAATCGACAGAAAGACTGAACCAGCTCTAGAAATGCCTGATTTAGATTAATTTCTACATCATATTCAAAAGCCCTATCAATAGATAGGGCTTTTTTTTTGTTAAATTTTTTGTTTAGGTAAATTTTTTCTAAGCCATGGCAAACTCAACCCCATTACATTACTGAAACAACCTTCTATTTTATCTATATATTTACCGCCTACACCTTCCAAAGCAAATCCTCCGGCGCAATATAAAGGTTCATTTGTATCTACATAACTCTTAATTTCCAAATCCTCCAACTTGGAAAAATAAACTCTTGAACTTACTGTTTGTTTAATTATTTTAGTAATTTTATAAATATTTGAAGTTGAATCAAAATTTCCAATTATTAGTGTATGACCCGTATGTAAAAAACCAAATTTTCCAGACATTTTCTTCCATCTAATAAATGCATCTTCTTTATTGGATGGTTTTCCATAAGCTTTTCCTTTAAATTCAAAGATTGAATCACATCCAAGGATTTCCAAAGGACAATAATTAAAATCTCCTGGCAATGATATTTTTTGAATATTTTTAGATAAAGTATTTGCCTTTTGAAAAGATAATTCCAAAGCTAATTTGAATATATTTTTTTCTTTTATTGAAGTTTCATCAAAGTCACTTGATACTTGG
>QCKZ01000032.1 GCA_003214975.1 Prochlorococcus sp. AG-412-C21 | reverse complement strand
ACTGACTTATGAATGGGGCATTTGCTTTAGCTAAAGGACCCAAGATTTCACTATTAATAGGTACTGTTCTCCAATATGTTTTGTTGACTCTTAATTGTTCTGCTTCCTCTTCACATATTGACTTACATTCTTCAATTTTTTCTTTTTTATTAGGCATGAAAACCATGCCTAAACCTCTATTCAAATCTTGTTTATTTTTTAGCTTCATTTCTTCTTCTATGTATTTCCATGGAATTGAACATAAAATGCCAGCTCCATCTCCTGAGTCACTATCTCCTCCACAACCTCCTCTATGCTCCATGCAGTTAAGGCCCTTCAGGGATTGTTTAAGGATCCAGTTGCTTTCTATTCCTTTAATATTTGCTATGAAACCAACTCCACACGCATCTTTCTCACCAATTATTCCATTTGGGGAATAACTATCTTGATATGGCCCAACGATTCTTTTGATACTCTCTCCCATAGATTATTTAATTCTGTTTAATTATTTATGTATTTCTATTATAAAAATAAATATGAAAATAAATCTAAAGATAATGAATATTTACCAAAGAATTTTAATTTCACAAATTTTTTAAAAAATATGATTAAAAACTTTTAGTTGGTGCTCGTAAAAGGTTATTATAGTTAGATGTTTATTTTTATCTAAATATAATAGATGCCCACCATTTCACAATTAATAGGTTCAGAAAGAAAACGTCTGACTAGAAAAACTAAATCTCCTGCATTAAAAGCTTGCCCTGAGAGAAGAGGGGTATGTACAAGAGTTTATACATCAACACCCAAAAAACCTAATTCAGCGCTAAGAAAAGTTGCAAGGGTAAGATTAACTTCTGGTTTCGAAGTAACGGCTTATATCCCG
Organism: Prochlorococcus sp. AG-412-C21; assembly: GCA_003214975.1. Lineage (GTDB taxonomy): Bacteria > Cyanobacteriota > Cyanobacteriia > PCC-6307 > Cyanobiaceae > Prochlorococcus_A. The sequence goes on along the minus strand of QCKZ01000032.1, from coordinate 12,276 downwards.
GGAATTGGTCATAATTTGCAAGAACACTCTGTAGTACTACTTAGGGGTGGAAGAGTTAAGGATTTACCAGGAGTTAGATATCATATAATAAGAGGAACTTTAGATACGGCTGGAGTCAAAGATAGACGTCAATCCAGATCTAAGTATGGAGCAAAAGCTCCAAAAGACTAATTTGTAAACAGTACTTTTTAAAAACATGTCACGTCGTAATGCAGCAGTAAAAAGGCCAGTTCTTCCAGATCCTCAATTTAATAGTCGTCTAGCTTCAATGATGATTTCTAGATTAATGAAACATGGCAAGAAATCCACAGCTCAAAGAATATTGTCTGATGCTTTTTCTTTAATAAGTGAGAGGACTGGTGGGGATGCCGTCGAATTATTTGAAACAGCAGTAAAAAATGCTACTCCTCTCGTTGAAGTAAGAGCTAGAAGAGTTGGCGGTGCTACATACCAAGTACCTATGGAAGTACGTCAAGAGAGGGGTATAGCAATGGCATTAAGATGGCTTGTTACATTCTCTCGTGCTAGAAATGGCAAAAGTATGTCCCAAAAACTTGCTGGTGAGTTGATGGATGCTGCAAATGAAACTGGTAGTTCAGTTAAAAAAAGAGAAGATACTCATAAAATGGCTGAAGCTAATAAAGCTTTTGCACATTACAGATATTAATTTCGTCAAAAAGGTACTTACGTAGTTTATTATTATAAAAGTTTACTTTTTAGGGTGAACTATACATATCAAAAATTAATTTATTTGGAGCTTTAAAATTGGCACGCGACTTTCCCCTAGAACGAGTAAGGAACATAGGTATAGCCGCTCATATTGACGCAGGGAAGACAACAACAACTGAAAGAATATTGTTTTATTCAGGTGTAGTCCACAAGATAGGAGAGGTTCATGATGGTGCTGCAGTAACAGATTGGATGGCTCAAGAAAGAGAAAGAGGAATAACTATTACTGCTGCTGCAATATCTACTAGTTGGCAAGATCACAGAATTAACATTATAGATACTCCAGGACACGTTGATTTTACTATTGAAGTGGAAAGATCAATGCGTGTCTTGGATGGAGTAATAGCTGTATTTTGCGCGGTAGGTGGAGTTCAGCCTCAATCTGAAACAGTTTGGCGTCAAGCAGATAGATACTCTGTACCAAGAATGGTTTTTGTTAACAAAATGGACAGAACTGGCGCAGATTTTTTAAAGGTTAATGAGCAAATTAAAGATCGACTTAAAGCAAATGCACTTCCAATTCAGCTACCTATTGGAGCTGAAGGTGATCTCACAGGCATTATTGATTTAGTTGCTAACAAAGCATATCTTTACAAAAATGACCTAGGTACTGATATCGAAGAAGCACCAATTCCGTCTGAAATGGAGGAGGCTGCTGCTGAGTGGAGAGACAAGTTGATGGAGAGTGTTGCAGAAAATGATGAAGAGTTAATAGAAGTATTTCTCGAGACAGGAGAATTATCTGAAGAACAACTTAAAAAAGGTATAAGAGAAGGGGTTTTAAAACATGGATTGGTCCCTGTATTGTGTGGGTCAGCTTTCAAGAATAAAGGAGTACAACTTGTTTTAGACGCTGTTGTTGATTACTTGCCAGCTCCAGTTGATGTGAAACCAATACAAGGTGTTTTACCAAGTGGTAAAGAAGATGTGAGACCTTCAGATGATAATGCTCCTTTCAGTGCATTAGCTTTCAAAGTGATGTCAGATCCCTATGGGAAATTAACTTTTGTAAGAATGTATTCAGGTGTTCTTTCAAAGGGAAGTTATGTCATGAATTCTACTAAAGATGCTAAAGAGAGAATTTCTAGATTAGTTATTCTAAAGGCTGATGAAAGAGAGGAGGTTGATGAATTGAGGGCTGGCGATTTGGGAGCTGTATTAGGTCTAAAGAACACAACAACTGGTGATACTTTATGTAATACAGAAGATCCTATAGTTTTAGAGACATTGTTTATCCCTGAACCAGTTATTTCAGTGGCCGTTGAGCCAAAAACCAAAGGCGATATGGAAAAATTATCAAAAGCTTTAACTGCTTTGTCTGAAGAGGATCCAACATTTAGGGTAAGTACAGATCCTGAGACTAATCAAACTGTAATTGCTGGTATGGGTGAGTTGCACCTAGAAATACTTGTTGACAGAATGTTAAGGGAATTTAAAGTTGAAGCTAATATTGGAGCTCCTCAAGTTTCATATAGAGAGACCATTAGGTCTAGCTCTAAAGGTGAAGGTAAATATGCAAGGCAAACTGGAGGAAAAGGTCAATATGGTCATGTAATAATTGAAATGGAACCTGCTGAAGTTGGTAAAGGTTTTGAATTTGTCAATAAAATTGTTGGTGGAACTGTTCCAAAAGAGTACATTGGTCCTGCATCTAATGGAATGAAAGAGACCTGTGAATCTGGTGTTCTTGCAGGTTATCCACTCATTGATGTAAAAGTAACACTAGTCGATGGTTCATTCCACGATGTAGACTCATCTGAAATGGCTTTCAAAATTGCAGGTTCCATGGCTTTTAAAGATGGGGTTAAAAAATGTAATCCTGTCCTATTAGAGCCTATGATGAAAGTTGAGGTCGAAAGTCCTGACGACTTTCTTGGATCTGTAATTGGTGATCTCTCTTCTAGAAGAGGTCAAGTAGAAGGACAATCTGTTGATGATGGATTGTCTAAGGTACAGGCCAAAGTGCCCTTAGCCGAAATGTTCGGTTATGCTACTCAACTCCGATCAATGACTCAAGGTCGGGGTATATTTTCAATGGAGTTCGCAAATTATGAGGAAGTTCCTCGTAATGTTGCTGAAGCTATCATTTCCAAGAATCAGGGCAACTCCTGATCTCTAAACTAAAACACTCTTAAACCCTCGATTCTTTAATTTAAAATGGCTCGCGAGAAGTTCGAAAGGAACAAACCACATGTCAACATAGGTACTATTGGCCATGTTGATCATGGAAAAACAACACTTACTGCTGCTATTACAAATGTATTAGCAAAAAAAGGTCAAGCTCAAGCTCAAGACTATGGAGACATTGATGGTGCTCCTGAGGAAAGAGAGCGTGGTATTACTATTAATACAGCTCACGTCGAATATGAAACTGAAGGCAGACATTATGCTCATGTAGATTGCCCTGGGCATGCTGATTATGTGAAAAACATGATTACAGGTGCTGCTCAAATGGACGGAGCTATTCTAGTTTGCGCAGCTACAGATGGGCCTATGGCGCAAACAAAAGAGCATATTCTTCTAGCTAAACAAGTTGGAGTTCCTGCTCTTGTAGTTGCTCTAAACAAGTGCGATATGGTCGATGATGAAGAAATTATTGAACTTGTTGAAATGGAAATCAGAGAACTATTAGATAGTTATGACTTCCCAGGAGATGATATTCCTATAGTCCAAGTTTCCGGTTTAAAAGCTCTTGAAGGTGATTCTACTTGGGAATCGAAAATTGAAGAATTAATGAAAGCAGTTGATGCTAGCATTCCTGAACCGGAAAGAGAAGTTGATAAACCATTTTTGATGGCAGTTGAAGATGTTTTCTCAATTACTGGTAGAGGAACTGTTGCTACTGGAAGAATTGAGAGAGGTAAAGTCAAGGTTGGAGAGGAAGTTGAAATAGTTGGAATAAGAGATACAAGATTAACAACTGTTACTGGCGTTGAAATGTTCCGCAAACTTCTTGATGAAGGTATGGCTGGCGATAATGTTGGTTTACTTTTACGTGGCGTTCAGAAAGAAGATATTGAGAGAGGAATGGTACTCGTTAAGAAAGGATCTATTACTCCTCATACTCAGTTTGAAGGTGAAGTTTATGTTCTCAAAAAAGAAGAGGGTGGCAGACATACACCTTTCTTCGCAGGATATAGACCTCAGTTTTATATCAGAACAACTGATGTAACAGGTCAAATCACAGCATTTACCTCTGATGATGGTTCTAATGTTGAAATGGTTATGCCAGGCGACAGAATTAAGATGACTGGGGAATTAATTTGTCCAGTAGCTATTGAACAAGGTATGCGATTCGCAATCCGTGAAGGTGGTCGAACTATTGGTGCTGGAGTTGTTTCTAAAATTCTCAAATAATATATTTGAATTTTAAGAATTTAACCTCAATCATTTAATATAGGTTAATGGATTAGGGCCATTGTTAATCAATGGCCCTCCTACAGAAGTTAATTTGACATTATGACTGCATCAATTGCACAACAAAAAATACGAATCAGACTAAAAGCATTTGATAGAAGAATGCTTGATTTATCTTGCGATAAAATAATTCAGACTGCCGATACTACATCTGCTTCAGCAATAGGTCCAATACCTTTACCAACAAAAAGGAAAATTTATTGTGTCTTAAGGTCACCACATGTAGATAAAGACTCTAGAGAGCATTTTGAAACAAGAACTCATCGAAGAATAATTGATATTTATAGTCCCTCTGCAAAAACTATCGATGCTTTAATGAAGTTGGATCTTCCTAGTGGTGTAGATATAGAAGTTAAACTTTAAGAAATCCCGAAAACTACTTAAATTGATTAGTATAAAAACATATAAATGAGGTTTAAATGGGAGAGCTCTCTGTAAGGGAATTACCTTTATTTCCTTTGCCAGAGGTAGTGCTTTTCCCTGAAGAGGTATTGCCTTTACACATTTTTGAATCAAGATATAGAATTATGCTTCAAACAGTCCTAGAGGCTGATTCTATGTTTGGAGTTATAAAGTGGGATCCAAATACTAAAAGTATGGCTAAAGTTGGATGCTGTGCTCAAATAATAAAGCATCAAACTGCAGATGACGGAAGAAGTAATATTATCACTCTTGGACAACAAAGATTTCAAGTCTTAGAAATTATTCGTTCAACACCATTTTGTTCGGCGATGGTAAGTTGGATTAGTGATGATAATATTGATAACTTTCAGAAATTAGATTCTCTAAAAGATTTAGTTACAGAAGCATTAAGTGACGTTATTAATTTAACTAGTAAATTGACAAATACCAAGAAAAATCTACCCGATAAATTACCCAACAACCCTATGGACCTATCATTTTGGATAGGGGCACATTTAGGTGGTCCTGTAGCAGAGGAACAGCAAAGACTTCTTGAGGAAAGAAATACTTATACTCGTTTGCAAAGAGAATATGAAATGCTTGATCATACAAGAAAACAACTTGCAGCAAGAACAGCCTTGAAAGAAAGTTTTCCTGACATAAAAGAAAATTAAATGTTTGAAATACTCTTACCCTTTTTTGTACTGTCTTTTTCACTTTTAGTGGGATCTATCATTTGGAGAATTAATGCTAGAAAATATATTTCTTCTGGTACAGTGGCATCTGCATATGATGCTTGGACTGAGGACAAATTACTTGAGAGATTGTGGGGAGAGCATATACATTTGGGGTTTTATCCCTCAGGGGAGAGGAATATTGATTTTAGAAATGCTAAAGTTCGGTTTGTACATGAGTTAGTCAAGTGGAGTGGTTTAGATAAATTACCAAAAGGTTCCAGAATACTCGATGTAGGTTGCGGAATAGGTGGAAGTTCTAGGATTCTTGCAAAATATTATGGGTTTAATGTTACTGGAATTACAATTAGTCCTGCTCAAGTAAAAAGAGCACGAGAACTTACTCCTTTTGGACTCAATTGCAACTTCCAAGTTATGGATGCATTGGATTTAAAATTTGAAGATGGATCATTTGATGCGGTTTGGAGTGTTGAGGCAGGTGCACACATGTATGATAAAACCAAGTTTGCAGATGAAATGCTGAGAACTTTGAGACCTGGAGGTTATTTGACATTGGCTGATTGGAACTCAAGAGATCTTAGGGTATACCCCCCATCTTTTTTTGAAAAATTGATTCTAAAACAATTACTTGAACAGTGGGTACATCCTAATTTTATTAGCATCAACGAATTCGGTAATATTCTTAGAACTAATTCAAATAGTGCAGGAAGAGTTATTGTTGAAAATTGGAATTGTTATACAAATCCTTCTTGGTATGACTCAATTTTTGAAGGTATTAGAAGACCTTTTGCAATTTTGTCCCTTGGTCCTTTAGCGGTAATTAAGTCTATAAGAGAGATCCCCACAATACTTCTCATGAACTGGGCATTTAGAAAAGGTTTAATGGAGTTTGGAGTTTATAAATGTAGAGGATAAATTAATCTAATTCAACATTTTCAGAAAAATAATTTCCAAAATCTACAAAGTTCTTGCACAGAGGTTTTAAATTATTCTTTAATTCAAGAAAATTTTTTATATTATTTTGGTTATTTATTTCTAAATCAATATAAATTACATATTCGCCTAACTCTCTTTTTGAAGGCCTAGATTCTATTTTACTCATATTAAATCCAAAGTCTGCAATATAGTTTATAGCTTTTAGTAAAGCTCCAGGTTTATTTGAGATTAAGGAGAAAGCAAAACTGGCAATATTTGCTGAATTAGAATTTAATTCTTTGCTCAATAAGACAAATCTAGTGCAATTTCCTGGAACATCATTAATAGGAAAGGCTAATTCTTTAAGTTCTTTAATTTGAATTAATGATTTTGAACCGATAGCTGCTCTAAATTTACTCCCCTTTACCATATTGACAGCTTCTGATGTTGAATTAGTTGGAAGAGGGATAGCATTTGGAAGATTTTCAGATAACCATTCTGAACATTGAGCTAATGCTTGAGGATGAGATAATACTTCTGAAATGCTTGAAAGTTCTCCGTCACTAATTAATGCATGTTTTATGGGTAAAACAATCGCTTTATTGATATATATATCAGGATGTTTCCAAAGGGCATCTAGAGTGGCTGTTACCCCACCTTCTACAGAATTTTCGATAGGAACTACAGCAGCATCACAATTTTTGTAGGCTATCGATTTAATAACCGAATGTAACCCATTACATGGTACAAATATAGGTGTCTGAAAATTGGCAAGCTTTGATAATATATGAGCTGCTTTTTCTGCGTATGTTCCTTTAGGACCTAAATATGCAACTTGTTTGCGCATGATTAATTGTAAGAAAAAAAGAGATCAAATAAGCATTGGAGGGATCTAGAAAATGCTATTGTCTTTTAATGCTAAACAGAAACTAAAGCTTTCTGTAACAAGAAATAAAGAATATCTTTCTAAATATCTTTTGGAAGAAGAAAGAGTTGTTGGAGCAATGCTTGACTCCAAAAAATTATTATCTGAAGGGGAAGGTAGGTACAAGTATACAGTAACAAGTTTTAAGGTTTTTCAATTAGATATTAAACCTGTTGTTTCAATTGCGGTAGATAATAAAGATGGAATTTTAAGAATGAGTGCCCTAGAAAGTACATTGGATGGTTTAGGGATAATCGATGACTTTAATCTTATTTTGAAAGCGAATTTGGAAGCAACTGATATTGGATTAGAAGGAGAGGCGCTTCTAGGGGTATCGGTAAGCCAACCTCCTCTATTGAAGTTTGTACCAAAGAAAATTTTGGAATCTACTGGTCATTCGGTATTAAATGGTATTTTGTTGGGCATAAAGTCAAGAGTACAACAGCAATTAGTTAAAGATTTTTTAGATTGGTGTGAATTAAATAAGATTTGATTTTTTTAAAAAACTTTTCCTATGAAGTATAGTTATTCCCTTTTCTTTGATAATTGAAAAATGCTCTTTAGTACCATAACCTTTATTTTTAAATATTAAGTATCCGGAATATTTTTTTTCTAAACTTTCCATTAGATTATCTCGAGTTACTTTTGCAACTATGCTGGCTGAAGCTATTGCAGTAAATTTCGAGTCTCCTGATACTATATTTTTCTGAATTCCCTTCCATGGTCTTAATAATAATGGGCCATCAATTATTAGTTCAGATGGTTTCTTTTTTAATTTTTTTAAAGCTCTTATCATTGAAAGTTCAGTTGCAACTCTAATGCCGTGTTTATCTATTTCTCTTACCGAGGATTGCCCAATTCCATAATCTGAAGAAAGTAGTAAAATTTTTGGTAAAAGAAATTTTCTTTTTTTAGGAGTTAATTTTTTACTATCGATTATTCCTAATTGCTTCAAGATAAATTTATTTTTTTGGGTTAATACTACAACTGCTGAGAAAACTGGACCAAAAACGGCTCCTCTTCCAACTTCATCTATTCCAACTTCGTATACTTTATTCAATACTTGCTGAAGATCTTCTTCTTTTTTTTCTTACACTGTTTATCTCTTCTGTGAGATCTATTTCATCTTTCTTATCTATAAATACAATTTCTTCATTCTCATTAGTTTTTTTTGTTGATTTTTCTTTATAATTTTCATTTGCTCCAATGTTAATCTCAATCTCTTCTAATTCTTTAGATTGTGAGATTTTTTTTTCTTGTTTTGCTGTTGATTTTTTATTATCTAAAGTTTTTTCCTTTTTATTGCTATTTGTCAATTTACTAGTTAAATTAATAACGTCACTTAATAGATATTCTTTAATAATTTCCAATAAAATTTCCTCTTGTTTTGATGAAGTTATTTTATGAATGCTAACTATTTCCTTATTAACTTTATTACTTAAATCATTATTTTCATCGAGTATAAATGCTATTCCACCAGTCATGCCGGCACCAATATTTCTACCTGTGGAACCTAGAATAACTATTTTCCCACCGGTCATGTATTCACAGCAATGATCACCTGCTCCCTCTGTTACTGCTGTAGCGCCACTATTTCTCACAGCAAATCTTTCTCCCGATTTACCTAATGCAAATAATTTTCCTCCTGTTGCTCCATAAAGACAGGTGTTTCCTAAAATAACTTGCTCGGAGGTGATTTGATCTATTTTCGGTGGAATTATTGTGAGTATTCCTCCATTCATTCCTTTGCATACATAATCATTAGCTTCTCCGATTAATTGGACATTCATTCCCTTCAATAAAAAGGCACCAAAGCTTTGTCCTGCATATCCTTTGAAATTTAAGTTGAGTTCGCCATTGAAGCCAGTGTTGCCATGAAGTTCTGCGATTTCGCCTGATATTTTCGCACAAACACTTCTGTCTGTATTTTTTATATCAATTTCTTTGGTTAAATTTCTGTGATTTTTGATTGAATCTATAAATTCAGCATCATACAAAAACTCGTCTTCTAATACAGAACCATTACTATGAGCATTTTTTGAATGTTTTAACCATGATCTATCATTGGTTGAGCTTTCATAATTGACTAAAGCAGAAAGATCAATATTAGAAGTTTTTGGAAGATCGATATTTCTTGCAGAAATAAATTCTTGATTACCAATCAGTTCTTCCATATTAGAAACACCGATACTACTCATTATCTGTCTTACTTCTTCAGCAATGTATAAGAAAAAATTGACAACATTTTCTGGTATACCTTTAAATCTTTTTCTTAATTCTTCTTTTTGAGTGGCAACTCCAACAGGACACTTGTTCGTATGGCAAACCCGAGCCATTATGCATCCTTCCGCAATCATTGCTACAGAACCGAAACCGTATTCTTCAGCACCTAGTAAAGCAGCAATAACTACATCCCATCCTGTCTTAAGACCTCCATCAGTTCTCAAAATTACTCTTTCACGTAAGTTATTCTCTAATAGAGATTTGTGAACCTCAGCGACACCCAGTTCCCATGGTAAACCTGCATGTTTAATAGAACTTAGAGGTGAAGCACCTGTACCTCCGTCATGTCCTGAAATTTGAATTACATCTGCATTAGCTTTGCTTACTCCAGCAGCAATAGTTCCTATACCAATTTCCGAAACAAGTTTAACGCTCACCTTCGCCTTTGGATGGACTTGATGTAAATCATGTATTAGTTGAGCTAAATCTTCAATTGAATAAATATCATGATGAGGGGGAGGAGATATTAGGGCTACTCCAGGTTTACTATTTCTTAGTTTTGCGATGTAAGAATCAACTTTTGGACCAGGCAATTGTCCCCCTTCGCCAGGTTTTGCACCTTGAGCCATTTTAATTTCGAGTTGTTTACCACTTCTTAGATATTCAGGGGTAACTCCAAATCTACCTGATGCTATTTGTTTAATAGCTGAGCATGCGGTGTCTCCATTTTCTAGTCCTTTTATAAAGGGTAAAGTCGCTGATTGAGTATTTTCATCAATATCATTTAAAACATTAAAACGAGCTGGATCTTCTCCTCCTTCTCCACTATTACTTTTTCCACCAATTCTATTCATTGCAACTGCTAGTACTTCATGCGCTTCTCTAGATAAAGCACCCAAACTCATTCCTCCAGTGCAAAACCTTTTGCAAATTGATTCAACACTTTCAACTTCTTCTAATGGAATGCTTTTTCTTTCTGAGCTAATTGTAAGTAAATCTCTTAAAGACGTGGTCGGTCTATTACTAATGAGTTTTTTGTAAGTTTCAAAATGATCGTATCCTGGTCCTTGTTTTACAGCCGAATGTAAAACTTTGGACATCTCAGGATTATTAGAGTGATATTCTCCATTATTTCTAAATTGTACAAATCCTAAAAATTCTAATTTCTTTAAATCGATCTCTGGGTAGGCTTTCGTATGTATTGAAAGTGTCTCATTAGTTAATTCTTTTAATGTTATGCCAGCAATTCGGCTTGTTGTCCCATCAAAAGCAATTTTTATTAAGTCAGAACCAAGGCCTACGGCTTCAAAAATTTGTGCACCATGGTAACTAGACAAAAGTGAAATACCTATTTTAGAAAGAATTTTTCTTAGACCATCTTCTAGAGCTTTTTTAATATTTTCTTGAACATCAATTATTGATAATGGATTTATTTTTTTGCTATCTATAAGTTTTTGCGTTTTTGGATGTTTTAACCAGTGTCTTCCTGCTTCAAAGGTTAACCAAGGACAAATTGCGCTTGCACCATAACCAATCAAACAAGCTAAGTGATGTGTACTCCAACATTGACCTGTTTCAATTATAAGAGAAGCTTTTAGTCTAATTTCTTTTTTAAGAAGATAATGATGAATTGCTCCAACGGCAAGTAAGGGAGGAATAAAAGTCTTTTTAGGGTTAATTCCCTTATCAGAAATAATAATTAAAGAGTAACCTTCTTTTATAGAGAGTTCACTCTGTTTACAAATTTCTTTTAACTGATTTTCTAAGCCTTGAACACCTTTCTCAATATCAAACAAACTTGAAATTGTTTGACATTTAATTTTTGATTTTTTTATTGATATGAGTTCTTCTTCATTGAGAATTGGACTTTGTAAATGAACAAAAGGTTTAGGATCTTTAATCTCAAATGGTGTACATCTCTCTCCAAGATGCATTTCTAAACTCATTACCAGTTTTTCTCTCAGAGGGTCAATAGGAGGATTAGTAACTTGCGCAAATCTTTGCTTGAAATAGTCATATAAAATATGCGGCTTTGATGAAAGCACTGCTAATGGGATGTCGTCACCCATGCAATAAGTAGGTTCTTTAGCTAATGAAGCCATTGAATCTAAGATGAGATCATTATCTTCCGCTGAAAAACCGTATGCAGTTTGTTGTTGTAACAACTCAAGGTCTTTTAGTTTGCAGTCTTTAACCCATTCATTATTTTCAATTTTTATAGTTCTATTATTTAGGAGAGTTTTATAATTATGTCTTTGAGCTGCTTCAGATTTGACCTCCCAATTTCTTAGGATTCTATTTTGATGAAAATCAACTGCTAACATTTGTCCCGGACCTAATCGACCTTTTTCTATTACTTTTTCCTCTTCAAGATCTACTACTCCTGTTTCAGAACCCATTATTACAAAACCATCATTTGTGATTGAATATCTCGCTGGTCTTAGACCATTCCTATCAAGCGTTGCTCCTACAAAATTTCCATCGGCAAATACAAGGAGAGCAGGACCATCCCAAGCTTCTTGTAGGCTCGCAGAATACTCATAAAATGCTTTAATGTCTTCTCTTTGTTCAAGTTCTGGTTGATCTCTAAATGCTTCAGGAACAAGTTTTAATAATGAGTCAGTAATGGTTTGACCTGAACGAATATTGATTTCAAGGGTTGCATCAAGATTTGATGAATCACTTTTATTTACATCTACAATAGGCTTGATTTCATTAGATAACTCTCCCCAAAAATCATCTATATGTGTTTCTGAAGCTTTAGCCCAGTTGATATTACCTAAGAGAGTATTTATTTCGCCGTTATGACCTAAAAATCTCATGGGCTGAGCAAGAGGCCATTTTGGAAGTGTGTTGGTACTAAATCTTCTATGATAAACAGAAAATGACACCTTAAAATTATCTTCTTTAAGATCTTGATAAAACTCAGATAATATTTCAGAACGAACCATACCTTTGTATACAACTGTT
>QCKZ01000031.1 GCA_003214975.1 Prochlorococcus sp. AG-412-C21 | reverse complement strand
TGTGAAAGTGCCTCTGGCACTAATCCAATCACAAATAGAGATACCAGAGAAACTTTAGAGTGTGATTACATTTGAATTTATGCACATACAAGTTCTTTTTTAATTTTTCTTTGTTTATAAAGTGATCTTCCAACAGGCCAACCTAAAGTAGATAAATGTCTCATTAAAGAACCTGAGTATTTGAAATAAAGATTGTCTGAATATTTGATACCAAGTTCTTTTAGAGTGGTTATTAATAAAAATAGATCTTTATTGGTGCCTTTCTTCCTCTCCAATAATATTAATGCCTCACTTGATAATTTTTTTTCTAGAACCTTATCATTTTCAGCAAAACCAACTTTAAGAGAATTAAATTCATCAGAATAAAGAGTATAAATTATTCCATCTTTGAATTTATCTGTAGTATTATCTACATCAAAACTTGAAGATATTAATGTTTTGTATCCTTTTATGATTTTTCTGTTATTCATAGTTATTTGATTTCATTCTGAGCTATTTCGTATTTCTCCAATAGATTGTTTACTTCTGCTAATGCAATCCTCTTTTGACAGGCCGAGTCATATCTATTTACTGCAACTGAAGGTATTGAACCTTTGCTTTTCATTTCCCTTATTCCAGTTTCTAAACACTGAAAAGCAACACTAGATAGATCTCGACCCTCCGCGGCTGCCCAAACCTTCAAAAGATAAGTAAGATTTGATGGTACTGAGATTTGTACTTTGTTCGAATTTGAAGTATTTAATGCAATATCATCGAGACTAATTTCTTTTGAGGAAATAGTTTCTTTAACCTTTTTCTTCAAAAATTTTACTTGGCTTATAGCATCTTCGTTATTCTTGATTTTTTGTTCTATTTCAAATAACTCTTCTTCAGAATTTATTAAAGCTTCTAATGCCCATTTAGCATCATCTTTCGCAATGGCGGTTTTATCAAGCCATTCATCTCTTATTTTTGACCAATTACTGGGCATAAGCTTTAAGCGATAACTCTACAATAGTTTAATCTAAATAGATTGTCTACAAATTCTAAATAGATTTAATATAGATTGTACAATATATTAAATTTCGCTTTTTTATTGGTATCTGGCATCTTGTGAATAATGTTATTTAACACTTAAAACTTTAGAGTCTATCCAATATGGTTTTATAGGTATTTTTTTTCGATAATTGCATATGATTTATTAGATAATTAAATCTGTTGTGTTATTTTTTAATTTAGTTATTTGTTTATTAAATTAAAAACTTCCGAGCTCTTAATCTCTTTCAATAAGTTCAATTTTATATCCATCAGGATCCTCAACAAAAGCCAAGACAGTTGTACTGTTTTTCATCGTTTTAGGCTTGGTTGTCACTTTACAACCATTATTTTCTAATCCTTGGCAAATAAGATGAATATCTTTTACTCCAATAGCTATATGACCATATTTATCTCCAAGCTCATAATCTTCTGACTTTTTGTCCCAGTTATAAGTTAATTCAATTACTGTGTTTTCTTTTTCTGAACCATAGCCAACAAATGCCAAAGTGAATTTTCCATGAGGGTAATCCTTTGTTCTTAATAAATTCATCCCTAATCTATTGACGTAGAAATCAATGGATTTATCTAAATCTCCAACTCTCAACATTGTATGTAGGATACGCATTTTGAATTATGAACCTTAATCAATTATCTAATATTTAACTAACATCTGCCAAAGTTGTTATTTTCGAGGCTAAGTCTTTAATTAAGTTCAGAAAAATTAGGTTAAAATATGAATATTAAATTTCAACAATATTATTGAATCAGATATTCCAGAGACTCTCATCAGTATTTTTGTATACTTTGCCATTAAAGGCAGCAATACCTTTTGGATACTATTTGTTTTATAAGTATTCTTTTTTGAAAATACTATTATTACTAACTTTACCAATAGCAATAATTGAAAAATCTTTGCCTTTTGGTAGTTTTTTATTATTTATAATTTTGTTTGCTGGATTAGCAAGAAATCCAAAAGTCCCCTATTTCGTTAGATATAACGCATGCCAAGCATTACTTATTGATATCGCTTTGATAATAATTTCATATCTCTTGAGAATATTCCCCATAGTTGAATTAGGCTCAATTATTTTTATATTTACACTATGTATTTTTATATTTTCGATTTCGCAATGTATTTATGGAGTTGAACCTGAAATACCCTTAATTAGTAAATCTGTAAGAATGCAAATTTAAAAAGATTTATAGATTTAATGACTTTCTTTAGCACTCATTCAGAATAGATTCCCATCTTTGTTGACTTGCCTTTATTGCTTGCATAGGTGGATTGACTCCCTCTATTTTAAAGGCTTTAATTAATGATTTATTAGCTAATAAGCCTAGTCTTGCTGCCTCTCTTTGCCTAGAACATACTTTTTCCCTTGAACCCTCTTTTAGACTATTTTCGATTTCTTTTAGAATCTGGTTAGCTTCATTCGATTTAGAATAAAAATCATTAATATAATCATCAAGTAATGTATCAGCAAAAATTTCAACTGGAGAGATTATTGTGACTAAGCACACTATAAAAATGGTGAATACAAATAATTTCATAATTATCTTAAGTATTTTTTTTTCGATCTCTTTAACACTAAATAAAAGGTAAGAACGCTAATTGTTCCCGAGGGGCCAATTAAAATATGCCAAAATTGATCTCCACTAATTGAAAGATTAGTTCCAAAAAAAGTTGTGAAAACAATACCAAATATTGGGTAAAGGATGAAAAGCCAATCTTGAAAAATTCTTTGCCAATTTATTATTAGAAAAATACTTATAATAACTTGAAAAAAAAGAGCAATCTGCTTATCAAATAAAAAATATGAGATTATTGAACAAAAAGAAATACAAATGTTAGTTATTTGAAAAAATTTATTTTTTATAACTGATATTGATAAAAATGTTAGGCCTAAAGATAGGAATGAATAAAATAACCAATTAAATAAAGAGGAATGATCAACGTAAATCCAAGAGGTTTGTGTATGATCTATCATTTCACAAATTGAGGCTAGTCCTAGAGAAATAAAACCGAAAGGTATTATTTTGCTCTTATTTATTTGAGTGAATTTATTAATCGATTTAATTCCTAATATTATTGGAATTAATGCTGCTTGAATATGGGCTAATAATAAAATTGAAAAAAACAAAATAAATTCTCAAACTAAATTCATCTTAAATTAAAATACAAAAACCCATTTCAAGTTATCTGAGGAGAGAAATATACCATTGCCCAACAACTATAATTATTAAAGTAAGAACGAAAGGAAAGGCAGGATAACGAGTTTTGAAATTTGCAGGTGGCCATGGTGACCATGAAATAAGTCTTCCCTGATCCTCAACAGGAGATGAAACTTTCTTTCTCTTTTTGGGTTCTAAGATATTAGTTGCAAATCCTTTACTCATAAAAGTATGTATTAAAAATAAATGATAACAATAAATAAATAAAATAAATGTTTTTGATGTTTGTCCTAAATAGATTAATTTTATTTCCATAGGTTTAGTTACTTGTTTAATAGTATTAATAATGGTTCATTCGACATTAAGTTAAGATTAATAAGGTACTTAGGATAAATTGAAAATTAACTTGATTTCTAATTAAAATAGAATAAGGATCTAATATATATAATTATGTCTCGGAGAAAATCTAAACTGAGAATTCTTCAACCATTGATGTTTTTCTTAATTGGATTTCTTCTAGGGATTGGCTCAATTTGGCCTGGATTGATTTCAGAAAATGGGAGAAAATGTTTCTTTAAAATTATAAAAGACGGCAGCGATGGGAACGTTTCTATTGGTACTATTTTTTCTATATCTCCAAATTACCTTTTAAGAATTAGTAATGAAGAAAATAAATATAATAAGGTCCTATTAATAGGAGATTTTTGTTTTAGAAAAGCTAAATAAATTTTTTATAAGATCTTTTATTACTTTTTTGCTTTTTTAATAAGCTAGTTAGATATTAAGCCAATTAAAATGTCCTTCCCCCATAGATTTTGAAATATAAGTATTAATTTATAATTTTCGAATTTTTAAAACAACATATAAATCTCGACAATTACTAAGAACGAGGAGATGATTTGAACCCATAATACCCTTGCATATACTCTACTTTTTAAGGCTGACTGTAACTGAATAACACATGTAGATCGGTTTACGTGAAAACGTTAAACGGTCTTCCTATTACTAGGTTTTGGTCGCACTAATAGTTACTAAATGACCGCAACCCCTAGACTGGCGTGCCCTAAATAAAATATTGCTTTAAAATTGAATATAAGTACAAGCAATAAATGGCTTCACAACATCATGCAACAAGCGTCAGGAAATTAGTAGATAAGTTCTTTTCTCTTCAATGGTGCAGAGATAATTTAGTTGTTCCACTTTATATTGATTCTGGTTTGCCAATGCAACCAAAAATGTTAAAAATAGCGATTGCAAATTATTCTTACTTAGGAACTATTGCAGAACCAATAAAACAAAGAGTTAATCAATCTGGAGAGAATTTAAAATGCGTTTTCGAAGAGTATTCTCAAGAAGAAATACAAGAAATACTTGATCACGCATCTGAAGAAAGATTTATAAGTGACGATATTGTAGAGGTTTCACAATTTAATTCTCAATCAGTATTGGAGGCTGTTAAAAAGATTTCCTCAAATAGTAAAAAATCTTTTCTTGAATATGAGGATGAGTTTGAAGAGAATTTTCCAGAGGAGAAAAGTTTAGATTTGGCTTTAGAAATGGCTGAAAGTGATGTGCAAAATGCTTCAGGAGCGTTGTTGATAATGGCTAAGATTGAAAATGTTTCAGATATTCATCTTGAACCTAAAGAAGAATGTTACAAAATAAGAGTCAGGAAAGATGGGGTAATGCAGAAATTTCTTTCTATGCCCAGAGAACCAGGAATTCAATTGGTTGCATGTTTAAAAAATATGGCGATGATGGATATTGCAGAAAGAAGAGAGAGTCAAGATGGGAAAATTTTGCGGAACTTTGAAGGAAATCGATTTGAATTTCGTTGTTCAACTGTATCTGGTAAACACGGGGAAAAGATGGTTCTTAGAACTCTAAATAGTGATGCTTTTAATTTGAATTTAGATACCCTAATTCATATTGAAAGCGTAAGAGAAGACTTCAGAAAAATAATGAATGCTACAAATGGGATCGTAATAGTCTCCGGTCCAACAGGTTCTGGAAAATCAACTACTCTTGCGGCCGCTTTAAGAGAAATGGATAATGGTGAAACGAATATAGTTACAGCTGAGGATCCAGTTGAATATGATATGGGTGGAGATATTACTCAGGTACAATTAAATAAAGCAAAAGGGCAAACTTTTACATCTATTTTAAGAACTTTTTTAAGGCAGGATCCTGATGTAATTCTTATTGGAGAGACAAGAGATCCTGAGACTGCCGAATCATCAATTGATGCAGCTGAAACTGGACATTTAGTTTTTACAACTCTCCATGCAAACTCCTCCACAAGTTCAATAACAAGGTTGTTAGAAATGGAAGTTCCTAAATATAAATTAAATGCAAGCGTTAGAGGTGTATTAGCTCAGAGGTTACTTAGAAAAGTTTGTTCAAGTTGTGCTATAAAAAGGCCAATATCAGAAAGGGAAGCTACAGAATTTCAGATCAGCAATAATACAAAAATTATGTATGCCAATACACTTTCAGCAGAAGAGAAACATAAAAGATATTCTGAACAAACTCTTTGCCCGCAATGTCAAGGATCAGGTTATAAAGGTAGAGTTGGGGCCTATGAACTTCTTCTGATTGATAGAAACATACAAAAGGCTATCTCTGAAGGTGCACCTGATAGAGAAATTGAGAATATAGCTGTTAATGAAAATTCAATGCTCACACTTACTCAATACGGCTTAGAGTTGGTTAAGGATCATTTGACAACTCTCTCTGAAGTAATAAGAGTATGTTCTAGCGATTATTGAAAGATATAAACAAAGTTTGGTTGCTTTATCTAAAAGCCTTTTTACTTTCTTTAACTTGTTTTATATCTTCAATACTCTTAATTTTATTAAACTTTAATTTTAAATAACATGTCAAATAGAAAACATAAAAAAAGACCCCTATTTCTAGAGATCTTTTTCTGGATTTACTGAATCAAGTGTTTCCTTGTTTCCACTGTTTCGGTAAAACCACTCCTTCACACGTAAATAAATTATGGCATATATTTCTTTTCCGTGGAAGAGGCGAATGGAATGTTATTTAACTGTCACATGTGCCAGTCCCCCTATTTCTGAATATATGGCAATAAAAAACACCCTAATTTGGAGAAAAGGGTGTTATTTATCAGAAATTAGTGTGTGAGGAGTTTCTGATGTATATAATTTACTGGAAAAATTGAACAAATATCTACAGTATTAATTCCTTTTAATACTAATTTGTTCTTTTTTTCATTGACGGGATAATTAAAAATATAAAAGTAAATTACCCAAGGAATGAAAAAATATTTATTTTTATCATCGTTGATTCTTGGATTATTTTCCCCCTTTTTTAAATCTTTTATTCCATTTATAAATCCAATGTTTGTTTATGCTTCTCCAAAAGAGGCATCAATGGGAACAGCATATTCTTATACGATGCAGGCAATAGATAAACATAGAAAAGGTGATTATTCTGGTGCAATTATTGATTACACAAAAGCATTAGAGATTGATCCAAATTACACATATGCTCTTCATAATCGTGGATTTGCTAAAAATATTATTGGTGATTACGAAGGAGCATTAATAGATTTAAATAAAGCAATAAAATTAGACCCAAAAGATATCAATTCTTATAAAAGTAGAGCAGTAGCAAAAGATGGTCTTGGAGATTATAAAGGAGCGATATTAGATACTAATTTTGTCATCAATATAAATCCTAAAGATCTAAAAGCAATAATTAGTCGAGGACAAATAAAATCAAAAATTAATGATCACTCAGGATCTATTAAAGATTATTCAAGGGTTTTAGAGTTAGATCCAAATAATAAAGATGCGATTTATTTTAGAGGAGTTGAAAAATATAAATTAAAAAATTATAAAGAGGTGATTGATGACTTTAATATTGGAATAAAATTAGATCCACAAGATTATAGATTTTATGAGGGTTTAGGGGTTTCAAAATTTGGTTTAAAGGATTTTTTAGGATCAATGAATGATTATGCAATTGCTTTAGAAATTAATCCAAAAATTTCGACCATATATTACTCAAGGGGTAATTCTAGAATGGAATTAAAAGATTTTGAAGGAGCAATATCTGATTTTTCTAAAGCAATAGAAATTAATACCAACTATGAGAATGCATATGTAAATCGTGGTATATCCAAAAAAAATATTAAAGATTTTGAGGGTTCTATTATGGATTATGAAAAGGCATTATCAATCAATTCAAAAGATGGGATTACTTTTCATAATCTTGCTTTAAGCAAAAAAGAAATGGGAGATATTAAGGGCGCATGTTTAGCAATGGAAAAGTCTTTATCTTTAGGAAATAAACTTGCCTCAAAATTTATAGAAAATGAATGCAAAGAAAAATTAGAAAATGCATAATTTCATAAAGACAACGATTTGATGCAATTCCAAAGTAAATGAATAACTCATTTTTCATGGAAAAGGAACCAAATTATGATAATGATGGTTTAGACCCATCCGAAGAGTATTTCAGAAAGAAGAAAAAAGGTAATGATGAGGATACCTATTTCCTTCCAGAAGAATCAGAACCACCACATTATTAAAAACACAAACACCTTAGAAAAAAAAACAAACAAAACACAAACATATAATTCAAAAATCTCAAGTATCCGGACGAAGTGTGATTATCTTATTTTTCTGGATACTTTCTCATACCAGTCTTTCTCGGATACTCTGACTAGACCTGATATTTCCTGATTCGTAATTAGAACGGAGGGGGTGTCCTTAGAATCGGTTCAGAATGACCTGATGTGATCCGAAGTGACACGGACTCCTTACCAAAATATATATAAATCACCAACACAAATTACTGCTTTTATTTTTTAACAAGTGTAAAGATTAATTGAATTATTTTGTTATGACGTTTGCCTCTAATAAATCTTTTCGTCTTGGATACCAACCATCTTCAGATCGTGCTTTCATTGTTTCTATAACGAATGAAGGCGAAACCCCTCTCTCTAAATAATACTTGAACTGCGAGTATATTTCTTCTTGTGAATCATCATATACCCAAGATGAGAAATCGAATTCATTTTTCCACCCATAAATTTCTCGCGTTTCTTTATCTTCATAAAAACTCTTCATACTATCACTCTCCCAGGAACTTCTATGAAAACCAATCTTAGATCCTCTTTCTAATGTTCTTGTTTCTCCTCCCACTAATAAGAGTGGACAAGCACTAAAACATATCTCTTTTACATGAGTATCAAGTTCAAAATCAATTATTATATCTGCCATTTCTACGGCAGTACTAATAAGACCACCCCAACTAGTAAGGTGAATCGTTTTGATGTTTGGGTTGTTTTTTAAGGTTTTTAATAGTTTGTCTGAATCTTCCTCTTGAATTCCTCTATCTATTTCATTAACTGCTAATTCAGTATTGTAATGTAAGACTTCACCTTCGACTTTAAACTTTTCAGAAGCATAAAGATTTAAAGGACCTACTAAAAATGACAATGATATAAAAAAAATTTTTTTAAGATTATTTTTGATGATTTTCATCTCTGAAAATTTTAAATTTGCTTTATTTTAAAACATGATTTGAAAATATTAAATTTAGGAAATTTATAAAAGAAATAAATTATTCATTAATTCCCACCAACACAAATTTTTAACAACACCAACACATCACCAACACTAAATCAAAAAATGACCTTAACTGAAACAGAGTGATTAGGTAATTTTGTTAATTCCTATGTCATAACCTGTAATCTCATAATGACTGAACCGAAGTGACTTATCCTGTACTTGTTTATAGAACGGAGGGGGTGGGATTCGAACCCACGGTGCCCTTGCAGACACGCTAGTTTTCAAGACTAGAGCCTTAAACCACTCGACCACCCCTCCAAGCAAAAAAATTCAATTTTTAGCTTTTCAATTATATCAAAAGATGGTTGAATTTTTCTTAACTAACTGGGAACTAATAGTTCTTTTCTCATCAAAGCTTCTCTCATAAAAAAGATTTACCTTTCTACTCTAGTTAAAAAGTAATTTTTAATCTACGAGTAAACCTTCGCTACTAGTGGACCTGCTTTCTCATGAGTAAAAACAGGAGTGGTTTTCCAATTTAGAAATACTCCATTGAGGTACATGTTCATATATAGCTTTTGGATTATCAGTCTTTAAGACAATCCAACCTTCTAAAGAACCCGGAGCATGATATCTACCAATCATCTCAACGCCTGGATAATCCCCCTCAAGCAAGAAATTTTTGGCCCTTTTTTGATGATATCCAGCCTTGAATGACCAATGCTGAACATAAAGCACTATAAATAAATGTTATAAATTAATAGCAAAAAAAGACTTTAGTCTATATTTTTTTGAAAATAGTTTTATTTAGATCGACTATCAATTATTAAAGTGTTAATTTAGCTTAGTTAGTCCTTATCATTAATCATTTAAGTTTTGAAGATTATGGGTAAATTTTTCGAAAAGAACTTGATTATCGTCCTTTTGGCTATTATTGGTTATTTTTTATTCGCAATTTCAGGCAGTTTAAAAGAGTCAGCAAGATATGATTCTGATTTGAGGGCTTGTGCAAAAATGAAAGCTTTTATGACTGATAAAGAATCTTCTAAGTTATTTGAACAACAAGCAGCCTCTGTTACTGGAGTAAAGGTTAAATTCGTAGGGGAATATTGTAAGAAATTAACTCTTCAGAATTTTTTCTAAAAACAGAAAGATTATACGTTTCAGAATCGCAGATAAATTATTACTTAAAAAGTATTTTTTCTCTTAAATATTCCCAAAGTTAATATTTTCTTGGAAAATCCCAAACAAATTGTTACCAAGGAGCGCAGTCATTAATAAAACAATTGCAATAATTCCGAAGAGAATGCTTACATCTTTAAGATCATAAGGTTTTTCAAAAAAAGTTTTCTTTTTATCCATTCAATAAATTAATAGACCTAGTATTAGTTTAATTTATTTTTATATATTAATTTCTGTGTTTTTATTACTTGATTTTGATAGGTTTTAATATTAAACCCTGCAACTATTAATTATTAAAAAAAAAGGAGGACTTAGAAATCCTCCTTTTTATAAATTTTTTCTCAGTTTAGAAAGAGAAAGTAGTTGTTAATCCTACACCAGTAAGAGCTTCTATAGCAGTATCTTTTTGCCCTTTATAAAAGCCACCAAGTGACATAGATGTTGCATCGTTAACAGTCCAATTGTAAGAAACCTCATACATTAAGTTCTGCTCAGCATCTTCTGTTGTATGCGCAGCAGTACCTATAGCTACACCGATAGTACCTGGTCCTACTTCTTGAGTTGTTACACCTGCAAACCAGTTAGTTGTGTCTTTACCAGTTTTAGGATTTCCAATCTCGTAACCTACGCTGAGATTTTCAATAACGCCTCCTAATGTGTAGTAACCATTAAGGCCCCAAATAGTGTGATCTTCTCCAACACCAATAAGTGCAGATGAAGCAGATGAACTATCGGTTCCACTATCAATATTAGAGTAGCTAACTGCTAAACCATAGCTGTCGGCTGCATATGCTATTTGAGCTGCATATGCGTCAACACTTTCCTTTGTGAAAAGACCATCAGTTGATGCACCTTCTGCACCTGTAAGACCGAAACCAGCTACAAAGCCGTTACCTATGTCATATGAAGTAGAAAGAGTAACATCTCCACCTAGCCCAGCAGTAAGTCCTGTTCCGCAATCAGCAAGTTGATCAGTAAATCCAGAATACGCACATGCACCTGTGAACTGACTACTAGCATCAAGACTGTCACCAAACTGAACTGTTAAGTCACCAAAAGATCTAGTGTAGTTGACATCAGCAACTGTAAGTGTGTCCCCACCAGTAGTACCAAAGTCTAAAATTGTTCCAGTATATGTACCTGCACTACCAGTGTTACCGGCTTCTAAGACAACATTTAAATTATCTTCTCCGTTGAAACTTGAATCAAGAGACAAGCTGTAGTAATAATTGGCTTGAAAACTTTCTTCATCTCCCACAGTTTCAATGTCTCCAGAAGCTCCACTTAATAAAAATTGAGCAGTTTGAGTAGCAACTGTAGTCTCTGAAAACCCACCTGCTTCGAAAGTAACAGGGCTAACATTTGCTTCAATTGGAGAATTTGTAGCTAGAGAGTTTGAGAAAGAATTGTGATCAAAAATCTCTTCTTCAACTAAATCGATATCTGAATAAGATGCTATTTCAGAAATGTTAACTTCTGAAGCATTGGCTGATAATGGTGCCAATAAGCCTAAAGCGGCTGGCGCAACCAATAATTGGCTGAAAAATTTCATTACAGTGTCCTCACACGTATAAGTCATTCTAATATACACGAAAAATTCGAATAAAGTCAAGTCGCATAAGGGTTTACAAATAATTAAACTAATTTTGGCTTTTTTTGTAGTATTTTTTACTTTAATAGAGGTGGATTTTTTATAAATTTTATAGATTAATTGACTCTGTTATTTGGATTTGCGATAATAACATAAAGCTGATTAAATTTATATTTATATATTTCAGCAGATATTATTGGCTATGAAAAGTATTGCTAGATCAATTAACTTTAAAAATTTTTTATTTATTATAACTAGTCTTGTTTTTATAAATTCATACAATAATAGAGGTTATGGTGAAATATTAAAAAGTAATCTTGATGAAATAGATTTTGAAAATGCTTTAAGTCAAAATTCAGTCAAATTTCATGAATATGAAGCCCCTAAAAATCTATTTGATGATTTTTTTGGCTTAGATGACCCACTAGTTGAATCTTCATTTAAGGTAAATTTTCAAGATTTATCTTTGCAAATAGATTCGAAAAATATAAGAGAATTATTTAAAGAAAAGTTATTAGAAATGACAAAAAAGAGTAAAAAAAATGACAACGATGAACTTAACTGGTCTTTTTTTAATAAAAAAATTTAATTTTTAAAATGAATATAAATACAAAATTTAATAACTATTTAAAAATAAAAAAAGCTAAAGTTTTATTTATATTAGTTAGTTTATTTATAACCCCTATATATGCTTCAACAAAGTCCTCTTATAAATTATTTATTAATAATTCTAAAATTACATTAACTAAAAATAAAATCAACAATAACATTACTATCTTTGAAGAGAAATTTATCTCCCAAAATAATACAAGGGTTATTGATGATCAAAATTTAAAGTGGGAATCTATTCCCTCCCCAAAAGATCTAATTGTTGAAGACCTAGAAGATGAAATAAATCGAACAATATTTCAAAAAAATATAGACAACCCTAATAAAAAAAATTTTAAAAATGAAACTCATATCGATTTTGATAATACACCGCCCTCTGGAAAAATATCTGTAGGGGAGTTTCTTATTCCAGCAAGAGGTTATATAAACTTAGAAGGTCCGGAAATAACCTTAAATATAGTTGAGGAAGATGCTCTAGAAGCATTAAAATTTCTTGCAAAATCGGGTGACTATGGTTTTCTCTACATAAGTAAGGGCTTGGACGAAAATGTAGCTGAAGATGAGAAAAATACAATTCCTAAGATCACAGCAAATTTTGTTAATGAAGATTACTCCAGAGTATTTAATAGCCTTTTGATGGCTTCCAATTTACAGGCTAAAGTTGAAAAGGGCATAATTTTTGTTGGAGAAAATATTTTCAATAAAAGTCTAGAACCTAAATTTTCAAAGACTTATAGAATTAACCAGGCTTCTGCATCTTCAGTTGGGGATTATTTGTCTACACTTGGAGCAAAAATATCTAAAGTTTTAGTCAAAAGTTCGGCAATCGCTGGAGATGAACTTGGGTCTGGCTTGACAACTTCAGCTGATTTATCTGAAAACTACATAAACTCATATGGAGTTGAAGGTGGACCACTTACTGGTTTAATTGGAACAGTAGATCTGCGATTGCAAACCATTACTTTAGTAGGAGAAAAGGTTTTGATTGCTACGGCTGAAAAATATATAAAGTCTCTTGATGTAAGACATAGGCAAGTGGCCTTGTCAGTAAAGATTCTTGATGTTTCATTAACAAAATCAGACGTTACAAATAATAGCTTGGAATTATTAAGTGGATCTACCACTATCTTCAATAATGGAGGATTAGCAATTTCGGCAACAAATGGTATTGCTAGAAGACCATCTACAAATGGGATTGTTTCTTCTATTACAACTCCAGAAACTGCCTTATCCAATAATCAGTTTTTTAATTGGCTAGAAAGAAAAATAACTAATGATAATGCAAAAATAATTGCATCCCCAACATTAATTTTAGGCGAAAATCAGGAACCAATAATTTCAGGCGCTGCTTCGGCAGACGACAGTTTAGGATCAGCAACTATAGGAAGACCATTTGCAAATGAAGCATTTATTAAGGTAGGAGAGAATGTTATAACATCTTTTGAAGCTAATACTTCTGAAGGAGTAACAACATGTACTGCCGTATCAGGAATTGCTGGGATTACTTTTGGGGCTAAGTTAAATAAAGTCGATGATAATGGATTTGTTACTTTTTCTTTAAGTCCTGCAATATCATCAGTTACGAAGACGGAGACTGTTGCTAATTGCGGAACTCAAAGTACTTTAAGTGTCAGAAAATTAGATACAGGAATTATAAGAGTTAAAGATGGAAATACTCTAGTACTTACTGGTGTTTTAAAGGATGAGGATACAATCAACACTACAAAAACCCCTCTCCTTGGAGATGTCCCAATTTTAGGTAGGTTGTTCAGGAACAATACAACATTAAAAAGGAAAAGTGAGTTGATTATTCTTGTAACTCCCAAGGTTATAAAAGATGATGAAGCATGATTTTTTTACATCAATGATTTTAAAAATATAAGGGATAATGGGAACCTCAAAATTTAAGCAAATTGATTTATTAAGGAAAAGAAGGGAAATTGATTCCTTACAAAAACCCTATTTTATTGATACAAAAAAGTTTATATTTCAGGGCATATATATAGGACTTTCATTGATTTCTATATCGTTTTTAATTGGATTAATTTTTATAATAAGATCAAATATAATTGAGAGAAAAAAAAACAATATCAAACCTTTGGTAGATCAATATGATTCTCTTCAAATAAAGCTTGATGAGGAATCAAAGCAATTAAAAGTAGTTGCTGCTTTCAATAAGAAACTTAAAAATTCTATTGTTAATGTAAGCTCTAGCTCTGCTCTTTTGAGTGAAGTTGCTTTGATAATTCCCAAAAAAATACAAATGATTAACTTGAGTTCTTCAGGCAATATTTTAAATATCAAAAGTCAAGTGTCTAACAATAAGCCATTTGAACTTATAAATGGCTTTTTAATTAGTTTAGATAATTCTGAATTTATAAATTTTAGCGAAATTGATTTATCTAATATTGAATTAGAAGATAAAGGAAAAAAGTCTTTTGTCTTTAATATTAGTACAAAAATTACTACTGAATATGAGGAAATAAATCAAAAATATTTAAAGATATTAGGTTCTGAAGGCTTATCCAATAGGATTGATGTTCTTAATAAATTTGAAGAATAATATATGACTAGTTCGGATTTAAAAAGAAAGAAATTTATTACACCCGAAAGGGCA
>QCKZ01000030.1 GCA_003214975.1 Prochlorococcus sp. AG-412-C21 | reverse complement strand
TCAGCAGTACAACTTTCTCCTACTAAAAGGGTTTTTGGTTTAAATCTTTCAACTGCCTCAGTAATATTCCTTTTAACTAATTCGGCTGTATCTCCTCCTAAATCTCTAGCTTGAAACGTTGTATAAGTTACAGGAGGTCTCTGACCTCTTCTCTCAATCATTGTAAAAAGGAGATCTGCATAAGTATCTCCTTGAGGAGCATGAAGTACGTAATGAATGTCTTTCATTGATGAAGCCACTCTCATTGCACCTACATGAGGAGGGCCTTCATATGTCCAAAGAGTTAATTCCATAATTTAATGAGTCGCTAATGTTTTGGATGTAAGTATTTGATTCCTTTTTAAAGGTCTTGAGAAAAGTCCAGCCAAGTCAGCTGCTTGATCAATTCCATGTATTGGGCTAAATACCATTTCTATAGACCATTTTGTACTAATACCCTCTGCTTCCAGTGGGTTGGCTAAACCCATTCCACAAACTACCAAGTCAGGATTCGAAGCTCTAACACGATCAAGTTGTTTTTCTACATGTTGACCTTCAACTATTTTTGTGTCATCCGGTAATAAATTAAGCTCCTCATCCATTAAATCTTTATTTAAATAGGGAGTTCCAACTTCAATTAGCTCCATTCCACATTCGTTATGTAAAAATCTTGCTAATGAAATCTCAAGTTGTGATTCAGGTAAAAGGAATAATTTTTTTCCTCTTAATATTTCAGTATGTTTTTCTAGTGCCTGCCTAGCTCTATTAGCTAAAGGAGCAATTATCTCATGAACTTTTAGTTCATGAATTTTAAAAGCATCTGCCCCAGCTAAAAACCATTTAGTGCTGCCCTCCACACCTAATGGAAATGGAGCATAAATTATCTCACAACCACGATGCTTAAGGTCCCTGACCGTATCACTTAAGTATGGTTGAGTTAATAGAACCTTTGTGTTCTTTCCAATTTTTGGTAATTCAGTTGATTGCCTGGGAGGAAAACTTTCAACATTAGTTATCCCTATATGATTGAAAATCTTCTTGAATCTATCTTCGACATTATTAGCTAATGTCCCAACTAATAATAATTTCTCATCATCTGTAGATTCCATTAAGGGGACAAGAGCTTTTAATGCGCCATCTTCTCCTTGTGTAAATGTAGTTTCAATCCCACTACCTGAGTAGTTCACAAACCTTACTTGACCTAAAAATCGTTTGTTTAATTTCTCAGCAACAGTTGCAAGATCAAGCTTAATAACTTCGCTAGGGCAAGAACCAACTAGGAAAAGAGTTTTTATTTCAGGTCTCCTAGAAATAAGATCATTTACTACTCTATCGAGTTCTTCGTGAGCATCGGCAAGACCAGCAAGATCTTTCTCTTCAAGAATAGCTGTACCAAATCTTGGTTCAGCAAAAATCATTACTCCTGCTGCACTTTGGATTAAATGTGCACATGTTCTAGATCCAACAACCAGAAAAAATGCATCTGGCATTCTTCGGTGTAACCAAACTATTGAAGTTAGTCCACAAAAGACTTCTCTTGGCCCTGTTTCTTTATTAAGTTCTACTTTACTCATTAAAAATATTTAGAGCTTATCCTTTAAGCTTGCATAAACTTTTTAATTTAAGAAAGTAATTAATAAGTTCTCTTACAAAATGCACACATTTAAAAAACTTATATGAATGTTTAAATACTTAAATGAGAATTATTAAATAGATTTTTTACGGGTATTTTTAATTTCTGTAGAAGGAATTCCCTTGACTTGTTTTTGAAATCCTCCATAAATTTCTAGCTATTTTCGTAGCTATTAATCCTGCTCTTTCTAACTTAGATTTCCCGGGCTTTGCTCCAATTAAAGCTGTAACTTCTGAAGTCGTTAAGGGTGCTCCGGTATTAATAGCTAATTGCGTTAATTCCAATCTATCTCTAAGGTTCTTAAGATTTACTTTCTCTATTTTATCTTCTTCTAACCAACTAAAAGATGGGTCTTTCTGAGATAGTTTTTGCATCAAGCTTAAGCTTACTAATCCAAGAGTTTGATCAGGAGTTAATTCTTTTTCAATACCAGAAACATTTGGTTCTTTTTTTTGAGATGTTCCCATAAAAATGCATATCTTTTACTTGAAGTTATCGTTTTGTGGGAAGCATGCAAGTAAATTTAATAGAAAAAATGAACCATTATCCGTTATAGTCGCGTGAATGGAACCAACTTCTAGCTTTAATAGAGGGGAACGGAAAAGATCGAGTTCTCTTGTCACAGGATCTGAGGTGCAATCTCAGGCCAGTGGTGCTAGCTGTTTTATTACTACTGATTCAGAAAAGTCTTTGGTATCCAGACAAGCAAGTCAAGTTGAGCAAATTGAGTTGAGAACATATGTTTTTTTAGATTCTCTGCAACCTCAATTAGCTGCATACATGGGAACTGTTAGTAGAGGTTTTTTACCTATTCCAGGTGATTCATGTCTTTGGATGGAAGTTTCTCCTGGGATGGCAGTTCATAGAGTCACTGATATTGCATTAAAAGCAAGTAATGTAAGACTTGGTCAGATGATTGTTGAAAGAGCATTTGGATCTCTTGCTCTTTACCATAAAGATCAAAGTACAGTTTTACATTCTGGAGATGTTGTTCTAGATGCTATTGGAAGTGAAGTTCGAAAAAGAACAAAACCTTCAACAAGTTGGACTGAAGTTATTCGAGCTATTACTCCAGATCATGCCGTTTTAATAAATAGACAAAACAGAAGTGGATCAATGATTCAATCTGGAATGAGCATGTTCATATTAGAAACCGAACCAGCTGGTTATGTTTTAAAAGCAGCAAATGAAGCTGAAAAAGCATCTAATATAACCGTAGTTGATGTTAAAGCAGTTGGAGCTTTTGGTAGGTTAACTCTTGCGGGGAAAGAAGGGGATGTAGAAGAAGCCGCAGCTGCTGCTATAAGAGCAATTGAAGAAATTTCAAATTATTGATAATTTTTTAATTTAAACCAATTTCTTTTTTTAAAAAAGGCGACATCATTTTTGCAGCTTTACCCCTACTGCCTAATTTACTTAGTTGTGATTGTGAAAGATCTCCATAAACACAGTTAGCTTCTTTAACCCAAAAAATAGATTCGAATTCCCCATTTGGGTATTTTGGATTTTTAAGAATTTCTCCCCAGCATATTCCAGTTGTATCCTTAACTAAATTTCCTGAGGGATCGCACAAAACCATACAACTTATAAATCTTGCGCTTCTATAAGGACTATCAGAAAGTTCCTTAATCAATTTTTTAATTTTTTCAGCGTTGTTTTTGGCATACCTAGCAGAATATATCCCTGGTCGACCATCTAAAAAATCTACTTCAAGACCAGAGTCATCAGCTAATGCCCAAGTTTTTGTCTCTAAGGAAGCTGCCTTAGCTTTTAGTAGTGCATTCTCAAAATATGTGTTTCCAGTCTCTTCGACATTTAAATATTCTGGTTGCTTATTTACCTTTAAAGACAGGACGTCTAGCATTTCCGAAATTTCAGAAACCTTTTTTTGGTTGCCACTTGCAATGGTGAGAACTGGAAGGTTCAAAACAGAATAAATTTATTGTGAATATTATCTTACTTCAAAGATTGATACGGAGACAGGAAAGGTTGAACATTCCACACCTGTGTAGACAGGGCCCGTCTCGTACGGAAATAACATAATGTAAATTTTTTATTAACACAACAGTATGTTTTGATGTACTAACTAATTTCCATAAGTATTGATATATCAATAGTACCAAGGGTCATAAGTTTATCTTATGAATGATAGAAAAAACATTAATGGAGATTTTATCGAAAATGCTTGACTTATAACTACTTAATGAAGCATTCTTCGAATTGAACATTCCACATTTAGTAATTAGTAGGCAATGGCTACAGAAACAATGGGTATCGCTCTCGGCATGATCGAGACACGCGGACTTGTACCTGCAATCGAAGCAGCAGACGCAATGACCAAGGCAGCAGAAGTTCGCCTTATTGGTCGTGAATTCGTTGGTGGCGGTTATGTCACAGTATTAGTTAGAGGCGAAACAGGCGCAGTTAACGCAGCTGTAAGAGCTGGTGCTGATGCTTGTGAAAGAGTTGGTGACGGTTTAGTCGCAGCTCACATTATTGCTCGTCCTCATAGAGAAGTTGAACCTGCTCTTGGTAATGGTGAATTTCTTGGTCAAAAGGACTAATTAAGTAAAGCAAGATTTATGAATTTTGCACAATAATTATTTTCCCTACACAGACCTAAATTTATCCTTATGAGTAAGAAGTATGATGCAGGGGTAAAGGAGTACAGAGATACCTACTGGACTCCTGAATATGTACCCCTAGACACCGATTTACTAGCCTGTTTCAAATGTACAGGCCAAGAAGGTGTTCCAAGAGAAGAAGTTGCAGCGGCTGTTGCGGCTGAATCTTCAACAGGTACTTGGTCAACAGTTTGGTCCGAGTTACTTACAGATTTAGAATTTTATAAAGGACGTTGTTATCGAATAGAAGACGTTCCTGGAGATCCTGAAGCTTTTTATGCTTTTATTGCATATCCTTTAGATCTTTTTGAAGAAGGTTCTATCACAAACGTATTAACATCTCTAGTAGGAAACGTTTTTGGATTTAAAGCTTTAAGACATTTACGTCTAGAAGATATTAGATTCCCAATCGCTTTCATTAAGACTTGCGGTGGTCCACCAAATGGAATCGTAGTTGAGAGAGATCGTTTAAATAAATACGGAAGACCTCTTCTTGGTTGTACCATTAAACCTAAATTAGGATTATCTGGTAAAAACTATGGCCGAGTTGTATATGAGTGTCTTAGAGGCGGTCTTGATTTAACGAAGGATGATGAGAATATTAATTCTCAACCATTCCAGCGTTGGAGAGAAAGATTTGAGTTTGTTGCAGAGGCGGTTAAGCTTGCCCAGCAAGAAACTGGAGAAGTTAAAGGTCACTATTTAAACTGTACTGCTAACACTCCTGAAGAACTCTATGAAAGAGCCGAATTTGCAAAAGAACTAGATATGCCAATCATCATGCATGATTATATAACTGGTGGTTTTACTGCAAATACTGGATTAGCAAACTGGTGTCGTAAAAATGGCATGCTTCTGCATATTCACAGAGCTATGCATGCTGTTATAGATAGACATCCAAAGCATGGTATCCACTTCAGAGTTCTAGCAAAATGTTTGAGACTCTCCGGAGGAGATCAATTACATACTGGAACTGTTGTTGGAAAACTAGAAGGTGATCGTCAAACAACTCTTGGTTACATCGATAACTTAAGAGAGTCATTTGTTCCTGAAGATAGATCAAGAGGTAACTTCTTTGATCAAGATTGGGGTTCAATGCCTGGAGTGTTTGCCGTCGCATCAGGTGGTATTCACGTTTGGCATATGCCTGCACTTTTAGCGATTTTTGGAGATGATTCTTGTCTTCAGTTTGGTGGAGGAACACATGGTCATCCATGGGGTTCAGCTGCTGGAGCTGCAGCTAATAGAGTCGCTTTAGAAGCTTGTGTTAAAGCACGTAATGCAGGTCGCGAAATTGAAAAAGAGAGTAGAGACATTCTTATGGAAGCTGCTAAGCATAGTCCTGAATTAGCTATTGCTCTTGAAACTTGGAAGGAAATTAAGTTTGAGTTTGATACCGTCGACAAGCTTGACGTTCAAGGTTAAACCAAATTTCAAAATTGAGGAGATTCTTTTCTCCTCAAACTTCTATAAATCTCGTACTATATCGAGTAATTTTCATTCACATTTAGATTAATTATGCCTTTCCAGAGCACAGTAGGCGACTATCAAACAGTTGCAACCCTGGAAACATTCGGTTTCTTACCACCGATGACCCAGGAAGAAATATATGATCAAATTGCATACATAATTGCTCAAGGTTGGAGTCCTGTCATTGAGCATGTTCACCCTAGTGGAAGTATGCAAACTTATTGGTCTTATTGGAAACTCCCATTCTTTGGGGAAAAAGATCTTAACTTGGTTGTAAGTGAATTAGAGGCATGTCATAGAGCATACCCTGATCATCACGTGAGAATCATCGGCTACGATGCTTACACTCAAAGCCAAGGAACAGCTTTTGTAGTTTTCCAAGGACGCTAAATCTACTTAAAGTAGTAAATATCTTTCTCCAAAAAAAAATTGGAGAAAGTTTTTTTAAAAGAGTTTTTTAAAGAGTTTTAAATTTGAAGATTATGTCAAAAAAAACCAGTAGAGAGATTGCACTAGAAAGAAGAAAGGCGATGAGTGATAGCGGGAAAAAAGCTGCTGCTTATTCTTCGACTACTCAAGATAGAGTTAGATCTTCTCAAGATATACAGATTTCTGGTACTCAGTCTTCTTCTAATAATCAAAATATTATTAAACCCGCTACAAAACATATTCCAAAAACTAAGATAAATAGAAAGTCTTCTTCAACAACTTTATCTGCTAAAGAGTTAGTTATAGAGAGAAGAAAAGCAATGTCTACTCATGGGAAATCAGCTATAGCTTCATCTGATAGAACTCGTACTGATTTTAAAAAAGAAATTTCTGTAAACGAAGTCAAACCAACTGTTGTTGAAAATCAAGAAATTCAAAACTCAAATAATACAGAAACTAAAACACTAAAACCAAACGTTAAAAGAAGAATTAATCAAAAGAGAAAGCCTATTGCTAATACAAGTAGAGATATTGTTTTAGCCAGAAGAGAAGCTCAATCTAAGCATGGTAAATCAGCATCTAAGCAAAATACTAGTGCAGCTTCTTTAGCAAGAAGGGGAGATCCAGATTTAAGTAGTAGAGAAATTTCTCAGAGAGTAAGAGAGCTAAGAAGTAAAACTGGTGCTACGGGTAGTAACAAAGGAAATGGTAAATGTAGACCATGTGGTCCAAATAAAAATGGAGCCAAACAAAATATTGCTGATGCTAGCTGGAAAGTTGGCAAAAGTGAAACTGATTCAGGCCAAATAGTTACTGGAACTCAAGCCAATAGATCTCTAAAAACCACAGGTAATGAAGCAAGTACATGTAGAACAGTTACTGGTACACAATATATGGGAGCCGATGTGATTGATCAATTTTGTCAAGATAGACCAAGTTATAAACAACCTCTAAGATCTACTGTCACATCAACAACATCAGGCAATAAAGTGACTGGGAATGAAGTTGGTAGATCTGAGAGGGTCACAGGGGATGAGCCAGGAACTTGTAAAAACCTAACTGGTACCGAATATGTATCTGCTAATCAATCGCAGAAGTATTGTGGTGATGTCCAAAAAAATCCTTCAAAGGTTAAACATAGTACTACAACTGATGGGTTAAAAGTCTCTGGATCACTCCCTGGTAGATCAACACTAGTTACTGGGGATGAATCAGGTTCTGGACATCAATTAACTGGGGATCAATATCTTGGCTCTGAGCCAAATCCAAAAGGTAAAGCATTTGAAAAAGTAGGCACTTACAACACTCTTAATGGTAATAATGTAACTGGTACAGGGGTAGGAAGATCAGACCTTATGACAGGTAATGAGCATGGGAGTTGCAAGAATGTAACTGGTGATGAGTACATAGGATCTCAGCAATATGAGAAGTTTTGTAGTTCAAAACCCAAACCAGAAGCTAGGAAAGTAGGTTTAAGTCTTTCTTCAAAGTCTAATTTGATAAGTGGGACTATGACAGGAAGATCAAAAACAGTAACTGGAGATGAACCAGGTTCTTGCAAAGTGTTAACAGGAACTCCATATGCAGGCTTAGATCAGATTAATGAGAATTGTAGTACTGAAACTTCTGAAGATGTGAAATCCCGAGCAACAGTTAATTCTGGAAATAATTCCAATGCCAGACTTACAGGCCAGCAACCAGGAATTGGCGGAGTAATGACAGGAGCTAAGAAAGGCGCTTGTAAGAATCTGACAGGAACTCCTTATATTGGAGGAGATCAGTTCTCAAAAGCTTGTGATAATCCTCCAGATGATAATGAGTATGCGAATCCGGAAAAGTCAGCAGGTAATTCTTGGAACGAATTTTCTGTTAAGTCGCCATCGAGAGAAAAATATTCCAAAAAAAATACTGAAGGCGTTACCGGCAATGAATATGAAAATGGTTCAAAGATAACAGGACCTTTTGATATGGCTGTAGATAAAGTCACTGGAACTGAAAAATTTAGATTCGAACCGAATAAAAATATTACTTATAAACAAAAAATGCAAATTGAAGAGGCAGATCGTGCTGCAAAGACACCAGAAAAAAGAGTTGCATCTAGGATTACTGGTGAAGGACAATCAGTGGGAAACGTAACTGGCGATGATTGGGATCGAGGTGATAAGGTAACAGGAACTGAAGGAGCTTCTTCTAGAAAGAGAAATCCATCAAGAGCAGGAAACATGAGTGCAATGCCCCCTTTAGAAGTTAAAAGAAATGAGGAAACAGAAAAACCAGATTTCTTGATAACTGGATCTAGTGGTAATACTCGTGATGGACAACTTGTTACCTTTTCAGGTGGTGCCAGAGGTTAAATAAATAATGCCTTTAAGAGGACTGGCTAAAGCCAAGAACTTCACATTGGGGCCAACAGCTCCAATGAAAACTTTTACTGAAAATATTCATATACACACTAAAAAATCAAATGATTTAAGAAATCCTGGAAAGTCTCATAAATTAACTAATAATATTCAAAATGAAAATTTATATAGGTATGAAAGCAAAATAAAAAGTGATTTTGACGAAATTGTTCCAACTCTAAAAGAAATTGCCCGAATACAACATAATGAAGATTTTATAAATATGGCTCAGAAAATATCAAGAAAAAATTTAGGAATAGATTTACCCCTTCATGTATTAGATAAATCTTGGGTTAAACCCCTTGATATGAGAGCTCTATATGCATGGTGTGTTTTCAAACAACATGAGAAACTAAGTGACAATTTTTTTAAAAATGATCCTATTGAAGGTGCTGCTGGTAGTAATAGTGCGCAAGACTTTGAAAGATTTCTTTTAGATTGTGGAATACATTTACTTGATATAACTCCTTGTTCAGATGGGCGATTAGCTCATTCAGTCGCATATGTTATGAGAATACCTTTTAGTTCAGTAAGAAGAAGATCCCACGCTGGCGCACTTTTTGATATTGAAAATACAGTAAATAGATGGGTAAAAACTGAACATAAAAGATATAGAGAGAATATGCCTAATGAAGCTCATAAAGATACCAGATACTTAAAAGCTGTAACTTATCATTTTAGTTCTGTAGATCCTTTGCATCAGGGTTGTGCCGCGCATGGGAGTAATGACAAGTTAGCTGCAGAAGAAGGTAGAAATAAACTCTATGCTTTTAAAGAGGCTATAGAGAATAGCTTTTGCTGCGGAGCATCTGTGGATTTAATGTTAATTGGACTTGATACAGACACTGATTCACTAAAAATACATTTGACAACTAGTGATGGCGATATAGATTTAGAAAAAACTATTTCTACTTTAGAAATTTATAACTCAACAATAAACTTTTCTAAAGATGATGCTGAGAGAGAAATATGTCAGATAATTTCTGAGCAATCTTCAAAAGATAAACTCCAAGGAATAGAAAATTTTATCTATAAATTAGTTATTAATAATATTTCTCAAATTGATTATGTGAAGAAATTTCATAATGGCTCTTATCATGATTTAGGTCATGCCGAGAGATTTATTGGTGTTGGTATAGGTTTCAAAGAAGTACATCTCAGAAATTTAACTTATTTTTCTCATCTAGAGACTGTCGAAGAAGGGGCGCCAGATTTAGATGTAGGAGTAAAGATTTTTTCTGGATTAAATGTTTCAAAAGATCTACCTATTCCAGTAGTTATAAGATTTGATTACTCTGGTAAAGTGCCTGGTGCAAAAGAGAGAGCAATAAAAGATTGTGAAAGAGTTAATAATGCGATATCAATTAGATATAAAAATTTAGTTGATCAAGGTTTGTTACATACTTGCTCTACTATTAGAGATAGGGACAACATTCATTCCGCCCAAATTATTGGAATGTCTTTAGATAAAAAAACAGAGGAGGCTCACTAGTTATGTTGATTTGCAAGGTTGTGAAACCACTTGTATCTACCAATAGGATTCCTGGTTTTGAACATAAACATCTACAGGTTGTTTTGGATGGATCCTCAAGTAAGGTTGCAGTAGATGCTGTTGGCTGTAAGCCAGGAGATTGGGTTATTTGTGTAGGAAGTTCTGCTGCTAGAGAAGCTGCAGGAAGCAAATCTTATCCAAGTGACTTAACGATTGTTGGAATAATAGATCATTGGGATCCTGATAACTCAAAAAATTAGGAGGACAGAAATCGTGGAAATAATGAAGGTATTAGGAAGGATGGTATGTACTCAAAGAGTCGCTGGTTTAGGTCATATGAATTTAAGAATTTTGGAAAATAATAAGGGAAAGAAATTAGTTGCTGTGGATCCTGTTGGTGCTAGAGAAGGTAACTGGGTTTTTACTGCTAGTGGCTCTGCTGCGAGATTTGCTTGCCCTAATCCAGAAGTTCAAACTGATTTAACAATTGGAGGTATTATTGATTATTGGGAAAGTGATTAAAATTTTTAACTTAAAAAAGTTTATTGAGAAACTTTGCTGATTGTATAGTGTAATTAGTCTTGAATAAAAAAATTTAATGTGGAATGAAAGAGAATCACCTTTGAGGATTGAAAAAAGATTTGAATTTGAGGGATACTCAAAAATTAGTAAATTTATGGAGAAAATTGAGAAATTATGTAAAGAAAAGGATATCTATCCAAATATTAGCTTTGGTAAGAATTTTGTTAGCCTTTCAATTTTTTTAGATAATAAAAAAATATCTAATAATGAAAAAGATTTTTCAAAGGATATAGATAAATTTTATTTAGAAGATTAATCCCTTTTAATAATTATTAGGTTTGGCAATATCTCTTTTAATTAAAGCCATTAAATATGTAGGTGCTTTATATCTTCCTGGCAGACATCTATTTAAAGTTTCGAGATGACCCCAACACACTGTCTTTTCTATATCTTTAACTGAGTTACCTTTTAAAATTAATAATCTAAGAGCTTTACAAAATAAAGGATAGCCTGCTTCTAATTCATCTATATTAAGCTTTGCTGCTGACATAGACCAAAGAGGAATTACCAATTAATAATCTATACAAATATGGTGCAGAATTGGATCATATTTTAAATTTCTCAATAATTAGAAATTAATCTAGAAATGCAACGCAATCTATTTCAACTAACACCCCTTTGGGTAGAGATGAAACTTCAACACAAGCCCTTGCTGGAGGATTTTCTACATTGAAAAAGTTGCTATATATCTTATTGACAATTTGAAAATTACTTAGGTCGGTTAAGTAAATATTTGTTTTAACTACATCCTCAATCTTTGCTCCACCAGCTTTAAGAACAGCTGACAGATTTTTTAAAACTTGAATAGTTTCCTTCTCAATATCACCCAAACATGTTATTTCATTTAAAGCTGGGTCTATAGCAATTTGACCAGAACAATAAATAAAATCCCCAGCTTTTATTGCTTGATTATAAGGTCCTACTGGATCTGGAGCATTAGATGTTTTAATTACTTGTTTTGGGGACATTTGTTTAAGATGATACCTATCTATTTAAACCCATAAATCTTTATTTGCTCTTAAAAAAGCAAATTCTTCTAAATTTTTTGCTCTCAGGAAAAGGTTTATTTTCATTTCTTCATCTAGTAAAAATGGAATTGTCAATTCATTAAGAGAAAGTTTTTCTTCAACTTGCAAAAGTTTATTTTTTATATCTTGATCTTTAGGCTTGAGATTCAATGCCCACAATAGATTTGCTTTGGTATATTCATGAGCACAATATATTAGTGTATTTCTTGGTAATGATTTTATTCTTTCTAGAGAATAGTACATTTGTTGAAAAGTTCCTTCAAAAATTCTTCCACAGCCTCCCGAAAATAATGTATCACCAATAAAAAGAACAGGATTTTTGCTATTCAAAAAGAAGGAGATATGTGAGCTTGTATGCCCTAATACTTCAATTATTTTTACTTCTTCGCCTAAAATATTCAAAATTTCTCCATCCTTTACAGATTTATTTTGAAAAGGTATTCGCTTTTTTTCTTTGTAAGAAGCAATTACTTTAACATTTGGCCATCTTTCAATAAGATATTTAGTTCCTCCAATGTGATCTGAATGATGATGAGTTTGCAAAATAGCTTTTAAGTCAAGATTTTTTTCATCTATATATTTAATTACTGGTTCGTGTACAGATGGATCTATAACTACTACTGATTTATCTTTTTCCCAAAGCCAAATGACATTATCACTTAAAACTCTTAGTCCTATTATATTGTGAGCTTTATTAAATTCCATTGTTAACTTAGAATGAAGAATGCTTGGAAGAAATTGATCTATGTTTACTATAGCTTTACCAAAAGGAGCTCTGTTAGAAGACTCAATTTCAATTTTTAAAAAAGCTGGGTTAGATTTCTCTGATGCTTTGGAGCAAAATAATAGATCATTAACCTTTGAATCAAGTTGCAATAGGGCTAAAGCTTTATTGGTAAGAAATGGAGATGTTCCTGTTTACGTAAGTTATGGTCAAGCCGATTTAGGTATCGTTGGATATGACGTTTTACAAGAATCTGAATTAAAAGTCGCAAAGTTACTCGATTTAGGATTTGGGGGGTGTCATATGTCATTGGCGGTTAAGAAAAATAGCAATTATTCAAAACCAACTGATTTGCCTGCGAATTGTAAAGTAGCAAGTAAATTCACAAAAACAGCAAGATCTTATTTTGATGAATTAAATTTACCTGTAGAAATAGTCCATTTAACAGGATCAGTAGAGCTTGGTCCTATTACAGGTATGGCAGAGGCAATAGTTGATTTAGTAGCAACGGGAAAGACTCTTAAAGAGAATGGTTTAATTAAAATAGACGATCTTTTCTACTCGACGGCAAGACTAATTGGAAATCCTTTATCCATGAGGTTGGATGATAATAATCTCAGAGATGCGATTTTATCAATAGAATCAACTAATGCTGTAAAGAAGATTAGCTAAATGTTTTTTAATGATTTTAATAGGATTCAAAAGTTAGGTAAATATTTAACTAAAGATAAAAAAACAATATATTTGATATTAATAGTTTTGTTACCTGTATCTTTCTCTGGAGCTATTCAACCACTATTAGTTGGTCAAGCAATTACTATTCTTAAAAATGAAAGTACAGATGTCTGGCTAAGTAAAACCTTCTTTGGGCAGTCAATAAATGCCATAATCTTAACCTTATTAATAACTGTTCTATTTAGGTTGGTTCTACAAGGATATCAAACTTACAACATCCAAGCCGTGGGCCAAAGATTAACTGCAAGGATAAGAAGAGCACTTTTTGATCATTCAATATCTTTGTCACTTAAGTATCACGATAAAATGCCTGTTGGGAAATTATTAACGAGATTAACCAATGATGTTGATGCTTTAGCTGAGGTTTTCGGAAGTGGAGCAGTTGGAGTTATTGCTGACTTTGTAAGTCTGATAGTGATTTCATTGACAATGCTTTCAATTGATCGAGGACTTGCCATTTTATTGCTCTTGACTCAAATTCCAGTTTCATATTTCATTATTTGGCTTCAAAAACGTTATAGGAGGGCTAATTATCAAGTAAGAGAGGAGTTATCTCAACTTAACTCTGATTTTCAAGAGAATCTTCAAGGTTTAGAAGTCGTTCAGATGTTCAGAAGAGAGGCTTTTAATAGTAAGAAATTTTCTAATACTGGAGTGGCTTATAAGAAAGCAGTAAATGGAACAATATTTTATGACAGTAGCATTTCCGCATTTATAGAGTGGATTTCGCTTGCCGCAGTTTCCTTGGTTTTAGCAGTTGGAGGGTATCTTGTAACCTCTGGAAATATTGGTTTAGGAACATTAACAACTTTTATTTTATATTCCCAAAGACTTTTTGAACCTTTAAGACAGCTTGCAGAAAGATTTACTCAGATTCAAGGAGGTCTTACAGCTGTTGAGCGAATAAATGAATTATTGGATGAAGAAATTCAGATTAAAGACTCTATTTCCGCAAAGAATTTTTCAGAAGATGCCCTAAATTCAAATAATAAGTTTAAGGGTAAAATTGAATTCAAAAATGTTAATTTCTTCTATAATGAAAGTGATCATATCCTAAAGGATTTATCTTTCTTAATCAATCCAGGAGAACATGTAGCTTTCGTAGGACCAACTGGTTCAGGTAAAACAACCATAATTAGATTGTTATGTAGATT
Source organism: Prochlorococcus sp. AG-412-C21 (assembly GCA_003214975.1). GTDB lineage: Bacteria > Cyanobacteriota > Cyanobacteriia > PCC-6307 > Cyanobiaceae > Prochlorococcus_A. Next base: position 1,876 of record QCKZ01000030.1, on the reverse strand, counting down.
GTATGAACCTCAATCAGGAGAAATTTTAATAGATGATATAAATATAAAAGATATTCCTATCTCAACACTTAGAAAAATGTTGGGAGTAGTTTTACAAGATACTTTTATATTTAGTGGAAATGTTGCAGATAATTTGAAACTAAGCGCGAATATAGACAATCTTGAATTAGAAAATCTTTGTAAAGAATTAGGATTAAATAATTTGTTAAAAAAATTACCAGAAGGTTTGAATACTTCTCTTAGAGAAAGAGGAGGGAATCTCTCTTCTGGAGAAAGACAACTTCTATCGGTAGCTCGAGTAGCTATTAGAAATCCTGTTGTTTTGATAATGGACGAAGCCACAGCATTTATGGATCCTTCTACAGAAGCTACTTTGCAGAAAGATCTTGAAAGAATTCTTACAAAAAGAACAGCATTAGTAATAGCTCACAGACTAGCAACTATTGAAAGTTCTGATAAGATTTTAGTTTTAAAAGGGGGAACATTAGTTGAAGAGGGAACACATAGTGAATTAAGAATGAAAAAGGGTTTATATTTTCAGCTCTCTGAGCTTCAACAAAAAGGATTTGCGAATTTTTAATGATTTTTAGAAACCATGAGCCATCAATAAAAAAATCGAACAGTATATCGAGAGATAAACTGATAGATATTTATGGTTTAAATTCTTATGAATTTACTCAAAAGAATAAAGAAGAAATTTTTGTATGTAGTAAAAGTAAAGAGTTGGATCTAATAGAGTTAGATCAACTTTTGCAGACTGTTGGATGGAGCAGACGACCAATAAGGAGAGTTAAAAGAGCTTTGGATTTTAGTATTTTGGTTGTTGGTTTATGGTGTCATGACGATAAATTTCCTAGGCTCGTAGGGTTTGCTAGATGCACTGGCGATGGAATTCTAGAAGCAACAGTGTGGGATGTGGCTGTCAAGCCTGTATATCAAGGGCTAGGATTGGGGAAAGAGTTAATGAAATATATCCTAAAAGAATTAAAAAATATTGGTATTTCAAAAGTTACCCTTTTTGCTGATGCTGGAGTCGTTTCATTTTATAAAAGACAAGGTTGGATATTAGAACCAAGAGGCTCTAAATGCGCTTTTTGGTATGCAAATTAATTATTTTTTGTAGTAGTCAGAATATATAGATTTTGTCGATTCACCTTTTAACCATCTTCTTCTAAAGTTCCAGTTCTTTAGTGCTTGGAGAAAAATATTAGTTCTTTCCCATTTCCTTGAACTTGTAAAAATAGGTAAATTTAATTGCTTTAAATATTTTTTATTGTTTAATCTCCTAAAAAAATCTATATCCTCCATTAAAGGAATCTTTCTAAAACCATTATTCTTAAGATAAATAGATTTATGAATTAATAAACCTTGGTCTCCATAAGGTTGTTTAAAATATTTGCTTCTAAAATTAACAAGAATCTCGAGGACCCTGTAAAGAATCTTTTTGTTATTAATTCTAAATTTAAAATAGTAAATATAATTTTTATCTGCCTTTAAAACTGTTTTTATTTTTGTAAACCAATCATGAGTTAATCTAGTATCAGCATGTAAAAATATGAGCCATTCTTCTTTTGAATTTTTAGCACCCATTTCTAATTGTAAACCTCGATTTCTTTCTTTGGATTTATATACTTTCGCTCCATAAATATTAGCTACATCAATAGTTTTATCTTCACTACCACAGTCAACAATAAGAATTTCTCCCTCTTTCTGAATAATCGACAAGTCTGAAAGCAATAATGGCAAATTATTGGCTTCATTGATAGTTGGAATGATAATTGAGATTTTAGACAAGTTGATTACTTCCTATTTTCAATATCAATTATTGTATCTATATCTATTTTTTTATTTAAAAACTTATATTTAACTTTTATGG
>QCKZ01000029.1 GCA_003214975.1 Prochlorococcus sp. AG-412-C21 | reverse complement strand
TTATGAAGTGACTCTCTCCAACTTTTATTACTTATCTTGGGACATAGCTGATCAAGGTAAATTGCATCTTGTCTATGCATAATATTCTTGATAATTTTTTTTGATAATAACAGTTTTTATTAAACTATGATTGAAAATGAGAATATAAGACTGCAATTTCATACTCTTCATTAAAATAAAAATATTTATTTATTAAAAAATTAGAATTTAGATTTAATGCTTTTTTTATTAACAACATTAGTAAATAGCTTTGATTTTTCTTTACATAAAAGTATTTCTATATTTTTGATATCCTTTTTTTCTAATACTTTTTCGGCAGTTTCTGGTGGTGGAGCAGGCTTACTTCAATTGCCAGCATTGATTTTATCTGGTGTTCCTTATTATCAGGCTCTTGCTAGTCATAAATTCGCGACAGTAGCATTAGGTTTAGGCGGTTCATTCAGAAATTACAAATCTCTAAAAAATGATATTTATATTGCTTGGCAAATTTTAATTTTTGGATTGCCTGGAGTAATCATTGGAGCTTCTATAGTTGAATTTATATCAGAACAATATTTATATTTATTTTTAGGAATATTCTCAATTTTATTGTCATTTTACTCATTCTTTAAATCAGATTTGGGTTTGTCATCTGGTAATAATGAACTTAATTTAATTCATAAAATTAGATTTTTAATTCTTATTTTTCTTATAGGTATTTTGAATGGTTCTATTTCTTCAGGAACTGGGTTGCTAGTAACAATTCTTTTAATAAGAACATTTGAAATGGATTTCCTTCGTGCCATAAGTTTGACATTCTTCACAGTTGGAATTTTTTGGAATTTTACCGGAGCAATATTTTTGAGTAAAATAGGTTCAGTCCCCCCTAATATCTTACTTTTATTAATTGTTGGTTCTTTTACAGGAGGATATTTCGGAGCTCATTTATCAAGATTAAAAGGTAATACATTAATTAAAAATACTTTTACAATAGTCTGTTTTTTTGTTGGGATGAGTTTATTTATTAAATCAATAATAAGTTTCTTATAGATTAATTAATTGTGAATACTAATACTGTTGTAGTCAAAAAAAGTCCAAAAACAGCAGTAACAGTTAATAATGATAAATTCATTTTGAGTTTATATATGATCATAAATTTTAATGAATTACTCGTTGTATTAAATTATACTTTTAGTCGAAGCCTTATTTTTAAAAGATATAAAAAAAAGGCCTCACATTCGTGGGGCCGGGTGATGGGGAACCTTATTTTTAAACCAATTTCTTATAAATTGCAACCCCCTATCTGTAGCGCAAATTGAAACCATTTTAAACACTACAGGTAGTGTTTAACTGATTTTTATATATTTTAGCATTGCAATTCAAAAATAATTTTGTAATTATAAAATTTATTAGTAAAAATTTTATTTCATGATTACAAGTTTTATTAGTAATTAAACTTGTTAAAAATGTCAATCATTGTATTATTCGTAAGAACTTAGTTAGTTAAAAAGCTTTAATGATTGAATTAACATTAGTAACTCTTTTGAACTACGTTGGAGATAATTTCTGTGAATATAGAAATTTAGGTCATGATAATTATAAATCTTTACTTCTCTCTTATAGTGATGCAAGTAATAAATTTGGACCATTAGAAGTGAAAAAGGTTATTGAAAATTCAGAAAAATTTAAAGTTACTGCTGTTGCTATTGCTGCAATTAAGTGCCCTCAGCATATAGTTAATTAATGAAGTTAGAACTAAAAACTGAAAATGAAAATTATGCAAATTCATTTTCACATATTTTGAGAATTTTTTTTAAACTCGCGATAATACTTATCTTTTGTGATATTGCACTCAAATTAGGAATTATTTCAAGACATTATCAAATTGAATATAACTGTAAGATTTTATCCATTGAAAAATCTAAACCTAATTTTAAGAAATTATCGAGTCTCTCTAATTTGAAAAGTAAACAAAGAATTTGGGAATTTTGTAGGGAGGTTGTTAAATAATATTTAGCTAGAAGCTGATGTATAGAATTTCAAAGCAAATAACCAGAACTTTCTAGAAGTAATAAGAAATACCATAGCAACAATAACTTCAAGCAATATTTTCCATAATTGAGCAAGACCTAGGAAAACTTCAGAAGGGATTGTAGTTATAAATGCAATAGGAATAAATACACTAAAAAATATTCTTAAATACAATGAAAATGAGTTCAAAGGAAATCTTCCAATATAAAGGAATGATCTTAATACTTCTGTTGCATTCCATGTCTTAACAAACCAAATAGTAGTTGTAGAAACAAAAAACCATAAGCTATATAAAATACAAATTGAGCAAGATATAGTAATCAAAGATAAAATCAGAAAACTTAAATTTAAATCTACTTGATTGATTCTGATGCAGTATACCAATAATAAAAATCCAAGCATTATTTCTAAAAAACCAGATGGGTTTATTTTTTTTAATGAGATAAAAAATTGACTATCAATAGGTTTCAAAAGTACGAAATCTAAAGTTCCTTCCCTTATATGTTTAACTATTTCTGTAAGATTTGGATTGAACCATGTATTAGTTATTCCATTCAAAATCGTATAAATACCTTGAATTATTAGTGCCTGTTCAAATTTCCAGCCTGCAATACTGCCATCGTTTTGAAAGAAAATAGATAATAAAAAAATACTCCCTATTAAACTTAAAATTGAAGTAATTAAATCAATTAATATATTAGTTTTGTATTCCAATTCGGATGCTATTGAAGTATGCAAAAATTTTATATATACTTTGAAATATTTTCTTGGATTCATGATCCCATAGCCGTATATTTTTTCTTTCCTGCAGACCATATTTTTCTAAATACTGGGAAAAGAAAAACAATCCATAGAATTTGAATTGCAATGCCTACAAAAACATTTGTTGCATTTCCTGATAGTAAGTTTGCAGGGAAATCAATTAGATATGGAAAAGGAGTAAAATAAACCCAAGATTTAACATATTTGGGAAAGGAAGCAACTGGAGCTAATAGACCTGAGAGAAATAAAGTTGGAATAAATAATAATCTTTCGATTGAGGATGCTTTTTCTGTCCAGAAACATAGACATGCAACTATTGACTGAATTAAAAATTGAATTAAGAAAGATAAGAAGGTTGATATTGTCGATAAGAATAAAATACCTAAATTTGGAATCCATATACTTTCTGGATTAAAAATAAAAAAGAAAAATGCGATTATCAGTGCGAAAGGTAATCTAGTTATTTGTTCCGCAACATGCTGTGCAAAATACCTGAAAAATGGATTTAAAGGTTGGATTAGATAAGGGGATAATTTCCCCATAAGAGAATCTTCTTCAAAGCTAAATACAACCCAAACTACAGAAAACTGTCTTACAAAAAAGGCACACAAGAAATACCTAGAAAGCATAACATCACTAATGTTTATTGATTCATTAAGGTTATTATTTGTCCATATGTTTAACATGAAAAAAGGAATAATCCCTGAAATGGCCCATAATGCAATCTCTACTCTGTATTCCAACATGTTTGCATATTGGACCTTTAATAAGGTAAATATTTTGTGACTATTAAAATTAGATATCATAATCTTTTTTAATTAATATCTTCCCAATAATTTCATCTATAGGTGGTTCATTTATATAAAGGTCTTCAATATCAAAATTATTTAGGATGGTTTTCAGTGATGAAGTAATAGAGTTATTTTCAACTTTTATTGTGATTTCATTCTTTGTTTTATTTTTAACATTAAAACCTGAATTTTCTAATTTAATTACATCCTCTTCTGAACGACAAACTATTAATATTTCTTTAACAGGTGATAGCTTCTTTAATAAGAGATCTAATTTTCCATCATATGAGATAGCTCCGTTGTGAACACATATAACCCTCTTGCATAGCGATGTAATATCTTGCATATAATGACTCGTAAGGCATATCGTTGCATTTGTTTCCTGGTTATATTTTTGAAGAAATTTTCTTAAATTTCTTTGTGCATTAATATCTAAACCAAGTGTAGGCTCGTCTAAAAATAAAATATTTGGTTCATGTATCAAGGCTGCTAGCAATTCTGACTTCATACGTTGACCTAGAGATAATTTTCTAACAGGTATGAATAGCTCATCATCAATTTCAAGCATTTCTGATAATTTCTTTATTCTTCTTTTGGCTTCGAATTTATCGATTTCGTATATTGATGCATTCAAATTAAATGATTCAATTGGGGGTAGATCCCAAATAAGCTGTTGTTTTTGACCCATTATTAATGTGATATTTTTTAGGAAATTTTCTTTTCTCCTGTAAGGTAAGTTGCCTGAGACTAAAATTGAACCTTCACTTGGATAAATTAAGCCACAAAGCATTTTCAAAATTGTTGTTTTCCCTGCTCCATTAGCTCCTAGAAATCCTACTATCTCTCCTTCTTTGATTTCAAAACTTATATTTTTTATAACCTTTAAACTTTTTGTTTGTCTTCTAAAAAAATGTTTAATTGTTCCTTTTAAGCCTGGTTCTTTAGATGAGATATAAAAAGATTTAGATAAATTTTCTACGTCGATAATATTTTTTATCATTTCAATTTTAAAATCTCTTTAAGTTTGTATTAATATTATTTTTTAAATTATCTCTATATTAGAAAAAAGTTTAATGATTTAAAAAATATCTTTAAACGATACAACCAGCCAAAGAAAAAAATTAATTGGATTAACTAACTCTCTAACCTTATTTTTATTTTCATAATTTAATTTCCTTAAATTATCAAATATCAAACTATTATTCTCTTTTGTATCATTAATTTTATTTATTACATTACCATTTTCGTCAATAAGATAAATTTCATCTTCAAAAAACCATTGCTCTTTGCCATTAGATAATTGCAAGACCACTCCAATACCTTTACCATCAGTTATTCTGAAATCACTAATTTTACCTTCCGAAGAAACATTAATAGCATCAATAATTTCTTTAGTAATTCTATCCTTTGATAGTTCTAAATTTACTTGAACTGAATCCCCTATCTTTGCCTTATCTAAAATTAACATTTTTAGGTTATTATACTCAATGATAGAAGTTGTTTGTGGTTAAATTTAAATTATTGATTTATTTCAATAATTAAGATTTTTTGAATATTGTTTCAAGAATTCTTTTTATAAAAATTGTTATTATTCTCAAGAAGACAAAAAACAACCCTAACCAACCTATAATTATTGCTATTGATAGCAAGCTTGAACCTAGATCACGTTGTAGTAAATTCTGCATGCATTTCTAAATTATTAGATGTCACTCTACCTTAAATAATTGCTTATTTAATAATCATAAGTGTTAAATTCTCATGTTTTTATAATATTTTGTTTTGATACTATTTAATAGAAATTATTTATGAGCTAAAATTTTAGTTATAAACTTTTTAAAATATTTTGAAGCTATCTTTTATATCTTATATTGGTATATTTTTTATGATTATTGGTCTAATTGTGAGATTTGATTTAAATTTCTCCATACAGAAGGATCTCTAATAAATTTTTAATAAGCTCTATATAATAAGATATAAAATTTCTCAGTTTCCTATAATCTATATTAACTGCTGAAACTAATTTTAAATACTAAATAATCAAATGCGAAGCTGCTTCTAAATGTTTGCGGGGGGTAGATTTGAACTTTCCACCTTCGGGTTATCAGGACTCAGTATAGTGCTTGAAAGTAATTGATATAAATCGACTGTACTTGAGAAGTGTAAATGAGTATGTACCTGTAATCAGTAGTTTTATCTTGGGTTCAAACCGAAAGGTGTACTTAAAAAGTCTAAATTTAACCATTATTAACAATACTTAGCTTCCATTGAGAGGAAAGACAAAAACCGACTATCCTTATCGCCAAATGGTAATTGGGTATTTATGAATTTTTTACAGGAGCTTTGGCAGAATCACCATGACCCAACCCATGCAGCTTATGGTATTGGTGGATTAATAGTATTGTTGGTAATTTATAATCGATTATTCAATAAATATCAGTAATGAAAGGTAGCAGGGTAAAAACTTTTGAATCTGCAAGAGAGGAATATAAAAAGTTATTAGAAGAGGGATGGAAGTAAACCTCAATATTTAATAGTTATTTTTAATATTTTTGCTATAAATTAATAGAGGCATAACCTCGTCAGCACACTCTTCGTTTGCTGCAAGACATAGATTGATTCAATATAGTTGCGAGTCGATTTAATAACCCTTTCAGTAGTTGGAATTTCTGGAGGGGTTTCTTGTTTATCAAACAATTAATAATTAATTTTCTTATATATGACATTAGTTGACGTAAGTTTATAAGTTTTTTAATTATTAATAAAGTCAGTTATAGACAATAAAAAAGCCCCTTATTGGGGCTATATCTATGGTGGCGGGGGGGAGATTTGAACTTCCGACCTTCGGGTTATGAGCCCGACGAGCTACCAGACTGCTCTACCCCGCGACATATACATAGCATACATCTGAAGGGGTTAATTTTTCTATTTTATTATGATTCTTGGAATTTTAATTGACCTTTAACTTCAATTCGCACTCCATCAGAGAAATTAAAAACCTTTTCTTCAATGTCTTGAATTCTTAAGTCAGATATCCACTCTAACTGTTTTAGTAAGTGAAGACTAACAGCATGCTTGGCCCTTTTTGAACCATCTTCTACTTTCAAAGCAAGTCCTATGCCCTCATTTACCTTGCATAGACACTGTATTCCTTCTGCGCCACCTTTCCCTATTACTTGTCCATGAGAAGCCCTAATTATTTCTGTATCAAATTTATTATTGTCACTTATCATTATTGGGTTAGTTGTCATAGCTCTACTTATTTGCTCTAATTCAGCATTATCGGAACTGCTAAGAAGTGAATATAGCTTCGACATTTCTATAAGTTTTAAAAAAAGAGTTGGAGCACCACAGTCATCACGTTCTGCCATTATTTCAGATTCGGGGATTTCAAGTAGTTCGGAAACAATTCTGAATATTTCGACTTGAAGTGGATGATCCCCCTTTAAGTAACTCTCTATTGGCCAATTTAATTTTTTGCATGTAGCTAGAAAAGCAGCATGTTTACCTGAACAATTGTGTTCTAATGGGCTGGTCTTTGCTTTTGGACATTTCAAATCATTAATGTCGATGTCGAATTCCCATAATATTTTAAAGGCTTCCCTTGAATGAAGTTTTGATCCACTATGTGAGCCGCATGCTAAAGCAATTGATTTTGGAGCATTATTTATTATTGATGAAGCGCCACTGCTAACAAAAGGTATTGCTTGAAATGGTTTTAATGCCGACCTTATGAAACTTTTATACTCTGGATTTCCTGCGCACATTAAAACCCTCCCTTTTCTGTCGGTAATTACAGCATGAATTTTATGGATTGACTCAATTTTTGAACCCCTCATTAAGGTTGCTTGTAAGGGAGGATTGTTTGATGTATATAGGTTTTTGAAGTTTGAACTCATTTAAAAAATATTATATTGAAAAAGTAAAATCCCTGATAAAGTTAAAATTGAGATAATAGAAAAAATTTGGATTAAATTTTCTAAAATAGGCTTTACCTCAATTGAGGCAATAAGTGATTCTTTTTCTTTTAGAACTAATGGCTTTATCCATACTTGACCGTCATACCAACCGGATTCTTCGTACTCAACTTTTTCAGAAGTTAACCTTTTAAATATATGATTCCATCCAAGATATAATCTTAAAGAAATTAAGAGAGGTACTGATAAGCTACTAAAGAAACTTAATAAAATATATTTTAAAATGAATGTTTGGAAATATATACTTCCAGAAGAAATAATAAGAAACAAAACAAAGGCTCCTAACCAGAATTTAATCAATACAAGAATTAATGATTTTCTTTTTTTTGGCCAAGAAAAAATGGTTGATTTTGATAATTCAATGAATTGATTTATGGGTTGTTGCTCCCTAGGGACTGGACATTTAAAATTATTCATAAAATAACAATCACGGAAATATAAGATTATCTCCATTACTCCAGAATGATTCAAGATCATAAAATTTTCTTATTTCTGGTTGGAAAATATTTACAATTAAATCACCATAATCAAGTAAAGCCCATTTTGCTTCGCTAACCCCTTCTTTTCTTATTGGTTCAATTTTTGCCTTCTCTCTCAACTCTCCCTCTACTGAATTGGTTATAGATCTAACTTGCACATCAGATAATCCCTCTGCAATTAATATCCATTCGCTTATGAAAGAGACTTTATCGATTTTTATAAGTTTTATATCTTTAGCCTTTTTTTCATCACAAGCTTTCGCAGCTATCAAAACCAAACGTTTATTGTCCATATACATTTTCACTTGAGACTGATTTTTCCGAACCTTCTTGCTGAGATAATTCTGATCTAGCTTTTTCGGCACTTTTCCTTAATGCATCCAATCTATCCTCAAAGAAACTTCTTTTTTTCTTTTTCCTGGTTTTCTCAATTAATTCCTTTAATGCTCCTCCAAGACTTTTATAAGCATTTGGTATGCTGTATCCAAATCTACAAGCAAGATCTATAGCTCTTTCATCCGCAAAGATTGCATCTTGTAATTTCTTTTCTGAATTATTTTTTATATATAATCTATACCCTGCAAAACTTGATAACCCAAGAGCTAATAATAAAAGTAATCCATCTTGCACCCACAACTCACCTATTGCTCCTCCAAGCCCAATTGCAAGAGCAGCCATTTCCCATCCATCTCTGGGTATAGTGTCATTTTGAATTTTCCCTACTTCATGCCAAAATAATAAATTTCTGTGATCAATAGCAAAGTTATCCCATTCATCTAAATCTATTTGGATTTCTACTTCATCACGACCAATTTCCTCAAGTGTTATTAAAGGTGGGTCTATAGCCGCAGCAGCTTCAATAAATACCCAACTTTCATTCTCTGGAGGCAACAAACTTTTAAGTCGCTGAAGTTCGCTCATAAAAAATTAATTTCTTTCAATACTATAGAAACAAATGTTGCTTTTCAAGTAACTTGATTAACATCTGATGATTTATAAGTAGCATGAAATAAATGAAGGTTTTAAATTATGCCTCAAAGAGGTGATCTTAAAAGAATTCTTATTTTAGGTTCAGGCCCGATTGTTATAGGACAAGCCTGCGAATTTGATTACTCTGGTACCCAAGCTTGTAAAGCTTTAAGAAATGCTGGTTATGAAATTATCCTTATTAATTCAAATCCTGCATCTATAATGACTGATCCTGAGATAGCGAACAAAACATATATTGAACCATTGACTCCTGAAATTGTTTCGCAGATAATTTTAAGAGAAAATCCTGACGCAATTCTTCCCACGATGGGAGGTCAAACCGCTTTGAATCTTGCGGTTAAATTATCAGAGTCAGATTTTTTAAAAAAAAACAATGTTGAATTAATTGGTGCTGATTTAGGAGCTATTAATAAAGCTGAAGATAGAAAATTATTTAAGGAATCGATGGAAAAAATAAATGTAAATGTATGCCCATCTGGAATAGCATCTAACCTTACGGAAGCTAAAGAGGTAATAAAAAATATTAATTCCTATCCTCTAATAATAAGGCCAGCATTTACTTTAGGTGGTGTAGGAGGTGGAGTTGCATATAACCTCGAAGAATTCGTGGAATTGTGTAAAACTGGTTTAGAGGAAAGTCCTAGTAACCAAATATTGATTGAAAAATCACTTATTGGATGGAAAGAGTTTGAATTAGAAGTTATGAGAGATACTGCAGATAACGTAGTAATAGTTTGTAGTATTGAGAATCTAGATCCAATGGGTGTCCACACTGGAGATTCGATCACTGTAGCTCCTGCGCAGACCTTAACAGATAAGGAATATCAAAGATTGAGAGACTTATCATTGAAAATCATTAGGGAGGTGGGAGTTGAAACTGGAGGGAGTAATATTCAATTTGCAATCAATCCAACTAATGGAGATGTAATTGTTATAGAAATGAATCCTCGTGTAAGTAGATCCTCTGCTTTGGCAAGTAAAGCAACAGGATTCCCCATAGCTAAGATTGCAGCTTTATTATCTGTTGGTTATACACTTGATGAGATTATTAATGATATTACAAAAAAAACACCTGCATGTTTTGAACCATCGATTGATTACGTTGTCACCAAAATTCCTAGGTTTGCATTTGAAAAGTTTAAAGGCTCTTCAAATACCTTAACCACTTCAATGAAATCTGTCGGCGAGTCAATGGCAATCGGTCGTTCTTTTGAAGAATCATTTCAGAAAGCATTAAGGTCATTAGAAGTAGGTATTTGTGGATGGGAATGTGATTCAATAGATGAATATAAGAATGATAATGAATTACAAAATAGTTTAAGAAACCCTACATCTGAAAGAATTCTCATAGTTAAAAGAGCTATGCAAATTGGAAAAACTAATTCATATATTCAAGAAGTTACGAATATAGATTTATGGTTTATCGAAAAATTACGAAACATCTTTAATTTTGAAAGTTATTTTTTGAAAGGAAAAAAACTTTACGATCTAGATAGAGATTTGCTGCTACATGCTAAACAACTAGGCTTTTCAGATAAACAGATAGCAAAGTTAACTAATTCTGAGTTTTTTGAAGTTAGAAGATTTAGAAAAAATTTGAATATTGTACCAATTTATAAAACTGTTGATACTTGTTCAGCTGAGTTTGCATCCTCAACTCCCTATCATTATTCAACTTACGAAGAGTCTTTTATTAATTTAAATTCCCAAATTTTTGATTGCGAGATTTCAAAAAATAATAAATCAAAAAAAATTATGATTCTAGGAGGAGGTCCAAACAGAATTGGTCAGGGAATAGAATTTGATTACTGTTGCTGTCATGCATCATATCAAGCTTCTAAAAATGGTTACAAAACAATAATGGTAAATAGTAACCCTGAAACGGTTTCAACTGATTACGATACTAGCGATATTTTATATTTTGAACCTGTAACTCTGGAGGATGTGCTCAACATAATAGAAGCTGAAAATCCTTATGGTTTGATTGTTCAATTTGGAGGTCAAACCCCTCTGAAATTATCATTACCTTTATTTGAGTGGCTTAAATCTAATGATGGTGAGAGAACTGGAACAAAAATTCTTGGGACTTCTCCAATCTCAATTGATATAGCAGAAGATAGAGAGGAATTCACAAAAATACTTGAGGAATTAAATATTAGGCAACCATTGAACGGAATAGCTCGCAATCAAAATGAAGCAGAAAGGGTAGCAAGAAATATAGGATTTCCTTTGGTTGTAAGACCCTCTTATGTTTTAGGTGGCAGGGCTATGGAAATTGTTAAGGATGATATTGAATTGTCAAGGTATATCTCTGAAGCAGTGAAGGTGTCCCCTGATCATCCAATCCTTCTTGATCAATATTTGAATAATGCTATTGAGATAGATGTTGATGCTTTATGTGATTCAGAAGGTTCTGTTGTTATTGCTGGTTTAATGGAACATGTTGAACCTGCAGGAATTCATTCTGGAGATTCAGCTTGCTGTTTACCATCCATTTCTCTTCCAAAATCCACTTTAGATACTGTAAAAAACTGGACTAAATTAATTGCAAAAAGACTGAATGTTATTGGTTTAATTAATTTGCAATTTGCAGTGACCAATTTAAATAATAAAGATAACAAATTATTTATTCTTGAGGCAAATCCAAGAGCTTCCAGAACAGTTCCATTTGTTTCAAAGGCTATAGGTAAACCAGTTGCAAAAATAGCTACTCAGTTAATGCAAGGCTTTACATTAGAAGATGTCAATTTTACAAAAGAATTTCATCCAAAATATCAGGCAGTTAAAGAAGCTGTTTTGCCTTTCAAAAGATTTCCCGGATCCGATACACTTCTTGGTCCTGAAATGAAATCTACTGGAGAAGTAATGGGTTTAGCTAAAGATTTTGGAATTGCTTATGCTAAGTCAGAAATGGCAGCAGGAAATGGTGTTCCTTCAGAGGGAGTAGCTTTTTTGTCTACTAATGATTTAGATAAAAAAAATCTAGAAGAAATTGCCAAGGAGTTGTTGATTTTAGAATTTAAATTAATTGCGACTAAAGGCACAGCTGCATATTTGGTTGATTTAGGGATTAAAGTTGAGGAAGTTTTAAAAGTGCATGAAGGTAGGCCTAATATAGAAGACCTAATTCGTTCGGGTCTTATTCAATTAATAATTAATACTCCAGTAGGTTCTCAGGCTCTTCATGACGACGCATATTTAAGACGTGCTGCATTAGAATATAATATTCCAACTTTTACAACCATTCCTGGAGCCAAGGCAGCCATTATGGCTATCAAATCCTTGAGAAGAAATAAAATTGATACTTATTCTCTACAAGAAATACATAATTATTAAAACTTTATTCTAGATTTTTTAGTTTTTCTCTTAATTGATTTGCTAAAGAATTTCGACTTATTGAAAGTAACTTCAATGTATCTTCATGCATTTTAAGTTGTGTTTCGGCTATTTGTAGACCTTTTATAGATTCTTTTATGTCTTTAGATAGTTCATTTATCAAATATTTTTTCCCTTCAAAGGTTAAAACTGGCTTGTCAGAATCAATTTTGTTTTCATTCATGGATTTATTTTTTACAAATAAGATAGAATCACAACTTCTTAATCAATTGCTTTTCACATAATTCTTTATAAATTCCTTTTTTATTAAGTAAATCAATATGTTTCCCAAACTCAATAATCTTACCCTTATCGAAAACAACAATTTTATGTGCTTCTTGTGTAGTGGCTAATCTATGAGCAATTACAATTACTGTTCTATTCTTCATGGCTCTATTTAATCCTTCTTGAACTTCTGATTCTGATTCCGCATCTAATGCACTTGTAGCCTCATCTAAAAGAAGAATGGATGGATTTCCTAGTATTGCTCTTGCAATAGCTATTCTTTGGATTTGCCCCCCTGAGAAATTAGATCCTCTTTCAGTTATTTTAGTTTCATATTTATGAGGAAGCTGTTGAATAAAATTGTGAGCATTTGACTTTTTTGCTGAATCTATTACTTCTTCTTTGGTAAAAGTTCTACCCATTCTTATTACATCAATAATTTTTCCAGAAAATAAAAAAGGTTGTTGTTGTACTAGTGCAATATTATTTCTTACATCTTTTGTATTTAATAATTTTAAATTTTTATCATCAATAAAAATTTCTCCTTTATTTGGCGTTATAAATTTCAATATTAATGCCATCATTGTACTTTTACCAGCTCCTGATGCTCCAACGAACGCTGTAACTTCTCCTTTATTAATCTCTAAATTTATATTCTTAAGGACTTGATTATCTTTTTTGTATTCAAAATCTACAGCCTTAAAACTTATTTTGCCTTCAATATTGGTTATCCTTGTTAAATCTTCTTTATCATTCTCGGTGGGTTCTAGATTTATCTTTTCCAGCCTTTTTATTGATGCTTCTGTTTGTTTGTAGTCATTAAAATTTGTAGTTACATGACTTATTGGATCAATAAGCATCAAAATTGCAGCAAAAAAACTACTAAATTCTTCACCAGTTAGAAGGCCTAGGTTAATTCTTGCGGCTCCTAAACCCAATATTGCTAATATTCCAAATGCTTCTATAAAACCTACTACCGGATGCTGAAATGCAAGTAATTTTAATGTTTTATATTTTGCTTTTTTATTAGCACTTAATCTTTTATAAAATCTATTTTTCATCCAATTTTCTGCAGCAAAAGCTCTTATCGTCGACATTCCATTTATTGACTCACCTATTAAACCTGCCAAGTCACTAGTTGATTCTTGACTTTTTTCAGATGCTAATAAAACTTTTCTCCCAAAACTATTAACTGAAAGAATAATCAAGGGGGCTAATATAAACGTTGATAATGTAAGTGACCAATCTAAATAAAACATGTATGTAACGACTGCTAATAACTGCAAAGTGCACGGAATAGTATCCTGAGCTGTTTTATAAATAACTTCACTTACTCTATCTGCATCTTCTGTAAGTCTGTATGTAATATCTCCAGCTGAGATTTTCTCAACAGAATTCATTTCTATTTTTTGAATTTTGCAAAATAAATTTCCTCTCATTACTTCACTGATTTCTAATGATGGTTTTGCGATAAAAACATCTTGTCCAAATTGGGCAGTTTTTTGAATTAAAAATACTAATAAGGACTTAACTATTATGCTAGAAACTTTTGACAGATCACCAGAACCAATTGCTGGAATTAAGTTTCCTGCTAAATAAGCTAACAATGGCCAACAAGCTACATATATAAACATGCATATAAAACCCTTTATAAACCTATTTGTGTATGGTCTGACTGAAGGTATTAATCGCAAGATATTATGTATTTTATTATTTATCCTACTTTATCAATAATTTTTGATTTACAAAACAATGAAATTAGATCAATTCTTAAAATGGAAAAATTTGGTATCTTCTGGTGGAGAGGCAAAAATTATTATTAAATCTGGCTCTGTCAAAGTTAATGGTGTAATTGAAATTAGGAGAGGAAGAAAATTAAATAAAGGAGATAAAGTTATGTTTCTAAAAAATGAATTAATTTTTGAATAGTTGACCTAATCAGCTCAGTTTATATTAATATGATTTTCTTGGAGATAATATTTTGAGAAAATCTGTTATTGCTGGTAATTGGAAAATGCACATGACTTGTGCTGAAGCTAAGTCTTATTTAGAAGAGTTTATACCTTTAATAAAAAACATAAAAGAAGATCGTAAAGTTGTTATTGCTCCACCTTTTACAGCTATTTCAACCTTTTCTAATAATTCTGATTTTGATTATTTAGATATTGCTAGTCAAAATATTCATTGGGAAGATGAAGGAGCATTTACCGCGGAAATATCTCCAAAAATGCTTATTGAACATGGAGTATCATATGCAATAGTTGGTCACAGTGAACCAAGGAAATATTTTAGTGAAAGCGATGAACAAATTAATAAAAGAGCAGTTTTTGCTCAATCTAGTGGACTTACTCCAATAGTTTGTGTTGGAGAATCATTAGAACAAAGAGAGAGAGGAGAAGCAGATAGAGTTATTACTAGACAGGTTGAACAAGGACTGGAAAATACGGATCCATCAAATCTAATAGTTGCCTATGAACCAATTTGGGCAATTGGGACAGGTAAAACATGTGAGGCTATAGACGCCAATAAGATATGTTCTTTGATTAGGAAATTGATAGGTTTTGATGATGTGATTATTCAATATGGAGGATCAGTTAAACCTAATAATATTGACGAAATTATGTCAATGAGTGATATAGATGGAGTTTTAGTTGGGGGGGCTTCATTAGATCCTAATAATTTTGCAAGAATTGCAAATTATCAATAAGAAAAACCCATGGCCAGAAGGCTGGCGAAATAAAACTTCAATTATGGGTGTTATTAATTTAACTCCTGATTCATTTAGTGATGGTGGAGATTTAAATTCATCAAAGAAAGTTTTAGATCAAGTTAATCAATTTTTGTGTAATGGTGTTGATATTGTGGATCTTGGTGCTCAGAGTACGAGGCCTGGCGCTGAAGAAGTTGGATCTAAAAAAGAAATAAAAAGATTGATTCCTTATTTGAAATTAATAAAATCTGAATTTCCAGAGATCTTAATTTCTATTGATACATACAATTCTGAGGTAGCTCACGAGGCTCTTTTAAATGGAGCCAATTGGATAAATGATGTTACCGGAGGAAGAAGGGATAAGGAAATTTTGAATGTTGTTTCAAAATTTAACTGCCCATTCGTAATAACTCATAGTCGTGGAAATAGTCAAAATATGAATGAACTTTCCAAATACAAAAACGTATTGAGTGAAGTTAAATGCTCTCTTGAGAATTTGATAAAAAATGCTTTAGAGAAAAATATATCAAAAAATAATATAATTGTGGATCCTGGAATTGGTTTTTCAAAAGATATAAATCAAAATCTAGAAATTTTAAGAAACTTGGATGTATTTAAAAACTTAAATTTACCAATATTAATTGGTTCCTCAAGGAAAAGATTTATAGGGGAAATTTTAAATGAAATAGACCCTAAGGAAAGAGATATTGGCACACTTGCAATAAGTTGTCTTTGTTCACATTTTAATGTCGATATTGTGAGAGTTCATAATGTAAAAATGAACTATCAAATTCTAAAAGTGGCTGATAGGATTTACAGAAAATAGAAAGATTATTATTCTTTTACACCTTCAATTTTATCCTCTACCTCTTGGTAAAGTTCTTTTAACTGTTCTATATTTTCGTCTGATGTTTCCCAATATCCTCGACCATTAACTTCTAATAAAGTTCCTACTATTCTTCTAAAACTATTAGGATTTAAATCCATTAGTCTTTTCCTCATCTCTTCGTCATTTATAAATGTTTCATTAGTTTCTTCATATACAAAATTATCTACTTGACCACTTGTCGCACTCCAACCGAGGGTATAATTAAGTCTATTAGAAAGCTCTCTTACTCCTTCATAACCAGATTTGAGCATACCTTCATACCATTTAGGATTTAAAAGTTTTGTTCTTGAGTCTAATCTAATAGTCTCTCCAAGTGTCCTTACTTGAGCATTAGAAGTAGTTGTATCTGCTATGTAGCTACTTGGCTCTTTGCCGTCATCTCTTAGTGTTTTAATTAATTTGGTTGGATCTGAATCAAAATAATGACTTACATCTGTTAGAGAAATTTCTGATGAATCAAGGTTTTGAAATGTAACATCGGCTGTTTTCATGACAGATTCAAATACATCTCTTTTTTGATTCATTTCTCCTGGATTATCGGCATTAAAAGCATATGTCTTGCGAGATAAATACATTTCTTGTAATTCATTTTCTTCCTCCCAAGTTGAATTTTCCACGGCTAAATTAACATTCGAACTATAGCTACCACTTGCATTAGAGAACACTCTCGCAGAAGCTTCTCTTATTGAAGAGCCTTCTTTCTCTGCTTGTTCTAGCGAGTGTTTTCTTACAAAATTTGATTCCAAAGGCTCATCAGCCTCAGCAGCTAATTTGACTGCCTGATCTATTAATGCCATTTGATTTATAAATAGATCTCTAAATACCCCTGAACAGTTGACTACTACATCTATTCTTGGTCTGCCTAATTCTTCTAATGGGATTAATTCTAATTTGTTGATTCTTCCCACAGAGTCTGGCTTTGGTTTTACTCCTACAAACCATAAGATTTGAGCCAGTGATTCTCCATAAGTTTTGATGTTGTCAGTACCCCATAAAACGCAGGCAATTGTTTCAGGCCAAGTACCTTGCTCTTCCTTTTGTCTTTCAATTAATTTGTCAACAACTGACTTTGCTGCAGCGACTGCTGCTGTTGTTGGAATTGATTGAGGATCAAGTGCATGTATGTTTTTTCCGCTAGGCAAAACACCTGGGTTTCTTATAGGATCTCCTCCTGGTCCTGGTAAAACATAATTACCATCTAATGCTTTAA
>QCKZ01000028.1 GCA_003214975.1 Prochlorococcus sp. AG-412-C21 | reverse complement strand
GGGATTGGAACGCATGCCTTAGCTAATGCTATGTCTTCAAAAGTTGAGCATGTTTTTTTTGTAGACATTAATGAAACAAATAGAAACTTTGTTGAATATAGGGCTCAGGAATTAGGAGTCGAAAAAAAACTTACTTTTTGTAAGACAATTAAAGATGCCCAAATATCGAAATTTGATACGATAGTTTGTCTTGATGTTTTGGAACATCTTACCGATCCAGCTTCTCAAATTAAGATTTTTAATGAGTTTATGGATTTTAATTCTATTGCTTTATTTAATTGGTATTTCTATAAAGGAGAAAAGAATGAATATCCCTTCCATATAGACGATGTTCAAATAGTTGAAAAGTTTTTTAAGACTCTTCAATCAATGTTTTTAGAAGTTTTTCATCCTATTCTTATAACAACAAGAGCTTATAAAAAAATTAGATAACTATATTAACTCTTTTTCTATTTCTTAAATTTCTTTTAATGCTTTCGAAACTTACTATTCCTTCTTTGAGTGCAAAAAGCGTATCATCTTTCCCTTTGCCAACATTGATTCCTGGTAAAAAAGATGTACCTCTTTGGCGAATTAAAATTGAACCAGCAGTAACTTTTTCTCCACCATAAGCTTTTACTCCCAGTCTTTTGGAATTTGAATCTCGACCGTTTCTTGTAGAACCTGTTCCTTTTTTATGTGCCATTAGAAATGTTTAATTTGTAGATTTTTCAGATTTTGGTTTAGTTTCCTTTTTAACAGTTTCTTTTTTTGAAGAAGACTTAGGAGCACTTTTACCTATTGAAATAGATTTTACCATAACTCTTGTAAGTTCTTGTCTATGACCCATCTTTCTTCTTGTCTTTTTTTTAGGACGCATCTTGTATACAAGAATTTTCTTATCTCTTTTGTGTGAAACGACTTCTAATTCGATCTTTGCATCTTTAATATAAGGTTTACCAATAGTGATCGAGTTTTTATCCTTTAAAAGTAAAACTTTTTCAAGTGTTATTTTATCTTTCTCTTTTGCATTTAACCTGTCTAAATCATAGTATCTGTCAACTTCAAACCAAAATTGTTGTCCTGAGGTTTCTGCAATTGCATACAATTCATTACTTATAAAAGAATTGTTTGAGGAGTTTTTAGAATTTGTCATATCTTAAAGACGCTATTAGGCTCAAATTTATAATTTGATTAAGCCCAATAAGCAATCGTAATAGTTTGTCTATTTTCTTATTTTGTAGTGTAATAAGTCAAGGGTTGTTTTAAATCTTTTATATCAATTTGAGGAACCATAACAATGGCAGCGAGAAAAACATATATTTTAAAACTCTATGTTGCTGGAAATACTCCTAATTCAATGAGAGCTTTAAAAACTTTAAGAGAAATTTTAGAAAATGAATTTAAAGGAGTGTATGCCTTGAAGGTTATCGATGTACTAAAACAACCACAACTTGCAGAAGAAGATAAGATTTTAGCTACCCCAACCTTAGCTAAAATTTTACCTCCACCAGTGAGAAGAATAATTGGTGACCTTTCTGATAGAGAGAAAGTTTTAATTGGTTTAGATCTGCTTTTTGATGAATTAACTGAAACTGAATATAGTGTAGATAAATAACATATAGAAACTTTTATAATTAAGGATAAATTGAATATTTATTTTTTTATTTAAGTTTCTTTGGCACAAAACTATGAAAGATAAGAAATTTGGCAAATCAAATAAAATGCAAGTACAAAAATTACCTACTGGAATAGAAGGTTTTGATGATGTTTGCAGAGGTGGGTTGCCTGTCTCTCGAAGTACACTCATTAGTGGTACCTCAGGGACTGGTAAGACTGTTTTCTCTCTTCAATACTTACACCATGGAATTTGCAATTTTGATGAGCCTGGGATCTTCGTTACATTTGAAGAGTCACCTTTGGACATAATAAGAAACGCTGCTAGCTTCGGATGGGATTTGCAAGAATTAATTGATCAAAATAAGTTATTTATATTGGATGCTTCTCCGGATCCTGATGGTCAAGATGTAGCGGGTAATTTTGACTTGTCTGGTCTTATTGAGAGAATTAGCTATGCAATAAGAAAATATAAAGCTAAAAGAGTTGCAATAGATTCAATAACAGCGGTTTTTCAACAATATGACGCTATTTACGTTGTAAGAAGAGAAATATTTAGACTCATAGCAAGATTAAAAGAAATAGGAGTAACAACTGTTATGACTACAGAAAGGGTTGATGATTACGGCCCTATTGCTAGATATGGAGTGGAAGAATTTGTTTCTGACAACGTAGTCTTATTAAGAAATGTTCTAGAGTCAGAGAAGAGAAGAAGAACTCTAGAAGTTTTGAAGTTAAGAGGTACTGTACATATGAAAGGGGAATTCCCATTTACTATGGGAATAGATGGTATAAGTGTGTTTGCTCTTGGAGCAATGAGACTTACTCAAAGATCTTCAAATATAAGGATTAGTTCAGGAGTTAAAGATCTTGATGATATGTGTGGAGGAGGTTATTTTCAAGATTCTATTATCCTTGCGACAGGAGCTACTGGTACAGGTAAGACAATGCTCGTATCAAAATTCGTAGAAGATGCTTATAACAATAATGAAAGGGCAATACTTTTCGCCTATGAAGAGTCTAGGGCTCAATTGCTTAGAAATGCCACTAGTTGGGGAATAGACTTTGAAAAGATGGAAAGCGATGGGTTATTAAAAATTATTTGTGCATATCCTGAATCAACTGGTTTGGAAGATCATTTACAAATAATAAAAACGCAAATTAATCAATTTAAACCAAAGAGAATGGCAATAGATTCTTTATCAGCATTAGCCCGTGGTGTAAGTTTGAATGCATTTAGACAGTTTGTAATTGCAGTCACTGGATATACAAAACAAGAAGAGATAGCAGGATTTTTTACTAATACTGCAGAAGAATTTATGGGAAGCCATTCTATTACTGATTCTCATATATCAACAATTACAGATACTATATTACTGCTCCAATATGTTGAAATAAAAGGAGAGATGGCTAGAGCTTTAAATGTTTTTAAAATGCGGGGATCATGGCATGATAAACGAATAAGAGAATTTATAATCACCAATAGAGGCCCTGAAATAAAAGATTCTTTTTCTAATTTCGAACAGATATTTAGTGGTGCCCCTCATAGAGTTGTTCCTGATCAAAATGTTCAAAATGTTTTTAAAGGGTTAGATAATAATTAGATGATTTCGCTGATTTCAGATCTTGAATAATTATCTAAATTATTAATAGTTTGAGTCAATAATTCATCTTTATCAGATTGTGCCAAGGCTAAATCAAACCAAAAGGTTGTTCCAATTCCTAATTCACTAGCCATACGAATTTCTCCACCATGTTTTTCAATTATCCCTCGCACGATAGATAAACCTAAACCTGTTCCTTGCTCAGTATGAACTGAATTCTCTACTCTATAAAAACGGTCAAATATCTTTTCTTGATCCGGTTGAGATATTCCTGAACCTGTATCAGAAATCTCAATTCTTACTTTTGGTAATGGTGAAACTAACTCACATTGAGGGGCTCCATAATCTCTGTTACTTGGGGGTAAGGCAGGACAGGAATCTGGCCAAGTATAAGCTCTTATAATTAGGTTGCTGTTTTTTGGACTAAATTTCAATCCATTACCTAGTAAATTATCAAAAACTTGTAAAAGTAAATCAAAATTTCCAAGAATTGGAGGGATAGTTTCTTCTATATCATGTGCCAATGAAACATTTTTTTCTGTTGCATTAAGTCTGTAATTTCTAAGGGTTTGTTCTATTGCTGTTTTTATATCCATTTCTTCTAATTGAATTATTTTCCCTGACTCCAATCTTGATAAATCTAATACATCATTAACTAGTCTTGTTAACCTATCAGTCTCAGAATTTGCAATGCCCAGAAATTCGAGTTGTTCTTCATTAGAGAGCTGATCTTTTAAATCATATAAGGTCTCTACATAACTTTTAATATTAAAAAGTGGAGTCCTTAATTCATGAGAAACATTACTAATAAATCTGTTTTGTGCCGCATTTAGTTCTACTTCTCTTGTTAGATCTTGAATCGTGACTGCAATCCCTTTTAATTCAACTTTGTTTGTATCTAATACTGACTGTAAGACAATTCTTAAAGTTCTAGCAGGTTCTCCTAAGCTAAACCTTAAATCATCTTTTTCCTTTTCTCTGTTTAAAATAGATTCTATATTTGTATGTAAGTCATTAGATAAAATTTCGGGGATCTCATTTAAAAAATCTTTTCCTTCTAAGAATCTTCCTTCCCAACGAAATAATCTTTTTGCTGTTGGATTAGTAAGTACTATCTTTCCTTTGGAATCTAATAATATTGCACCATCAGCCATAGTAGCTATTAATGATTGCTGCTTTATTTGAGCTGCTTTAAGTTCTTCAATATTCGCCTCGTCATAATTCTCTAACTGAGTTGCCATTCGGTTAAATCCATTTAAAAGTTCTCCTAGATCTCCTGTCATAGGTAAAGAAATTCTGGATTTAAAATTTCCTTTAGAAATTTCCCTCACACCTCTTACTAACTCCCTTACAGGTCTAGTAATTGTTAGTGCATTGAATACAGCTCCAAGTATTACTAAAACCCAAATAGAAATAAAAACTGCTATGGTTACCTCTCTTGTTAGTGCAGCACTGGCTAAGGCTTTTTTATTAGGTGTAACTCCTAAAGCCAAAGTTCCAAGATATTTGCCTTTCCATAACATTGGAACAAATACATCTGTTACTTGACCCTGAGGTGTAACATGCTGCCTGACTAAAGGGAATTGTGGCCTTTTCTTTAATTCTGATGGTAGTTTTAATCTTCTAGTTAGCTGGAATTGACTATCTGTTCTTGTTGGAGTAGCACTAATCGGTATCCCAAGTTGAACTATGTCTTCAGCATCAGTAAAAAATATGTAACGTAGATTACGACTTGATCTCCAAAACTTTTCAGCTACATTTGAGATTTCTTTTTTTTGGTTATTAGCAACTAATTCAGTAACATTCCCTGATAACAATAATCCAAGATCTCGGGCATATCTAGTGTCATTCATTCCTGCATCTCTTTGAATACTATTTAGTGCAAAAAAAGTTATTCCTGTCATTAAGAGACTTACAACGAGAGTTGCTATTGCTAACAATTTTGTTCTTAAACTAAACCCATTCCACCAAGCAATAAGTCTATTAATCCAATAGTTAGTATTAATATCTTCATTGTCAGCGATCTTATATTCTCTACTTTCTTGATTATTGGTATCAACCATAATCCTAATTCTCCTTAAAAGATTTCTTTCTCACTTGATGACCTATATCATTTCGAAAGTAAATACCATCAAAATTGATTTCTTTTAAATTTTTGTATGCTTTTTCAAAAACCATATCGAAGTCTTTATCTTGACAGACAATACTTAAGACTCTTCCTCCATCAGTTAATAATTCTCCATCTTTACTTAGAGAGGTACCTGAGTCGAAAATTTGACAATCACTTGAATCAATCTTTCCTATTTTTATCGGAAAGCCAGTTTTATATTCGTGAGGGTAACCTTTTGAGGTAGCAATTACACAACCACTTACCTTGTCAAAAGTATCAATTCTTTCAAAACCTGTTAAATTCCCCATTGAGCATTTTTCTAAAAGACATACAAAATTTTGATCCATCAAAGGCATGATTGTTTGGCATTCTGGATCACCAAACCTGCAATTGTATTCTATAACTTTGGGCCCAGATTCTGTGATCATCAATCCAAAATAAATTACACCTTTATAATCAATATTTTTTTTATTTAGTTCATCTATCGTCGGCTCAATAATCTCTTTAATGATTTTATCAAGATAATCATCTGTCAATATTGGAGCTGGAGAATAAGCTCCCATTCCTCCTGTATTTGGACCTTTATCTTTCTCATTTAGACGTTTGTGATCTTGTGCGGTTGGAAGTAATATGTATCTCTCTCCATCACATAGAGCAAAAACTGAAACTTCTGGACCCTGAATTTTTTCTTCTAGAACTATCACATTCCCAGATTCACCAAACTTACCATTTAAGATTGATTCTGCTGCTATGAAACACTCATCTTTTGAATCGGGAATAAAAACACCTTTACCTGAAGCTAGACCATCAGCTTTCACTACCAGTGGCAAAGATGATGAATAGATAATTTTTTTGGCTTCTTCTAAAGAATTGATTTTCCAAAATTTTGCAGTCGGAATATTTGCGTCTTGCATAAATTCCTTCGCCCAAGACTTACTGTATTCCAATTTTGCTCCATCTTTACCAGGTCCAAATACTTTAAAGTCTTTTTTACGAAGAAAATCGGCTAATCCATTTGCTAAAGGTATTTCTGGACCTATTACAATTAAATCTATTTTTAAACAATGAAGCTTCTCGACTAATTCATTTTTATTGTTTACATCAATTTTTATTCTTTCACATTTATTGATCCTTTCTGATCCTGCGTTGCCAGGTATTAAATAAACTTTTTCGACTAATTCATTTTTTTGAATAGCCCAAGCCAAAGAATTTTCTCTCCCCCCATTTCCAATTATTAAAATTTTTTCTAATCTACTAAAGCTTTTAGAATTTTTTAAATTGATACTCATAAATTTGTTTTTTGATGGTTATTGGTTTCGATAAATAATTTAGTTAAAATAAATTAAACAATATTGAAAAAATTGATCTCTAATAAATATGTTAATTACAAATTGTACTTTTAGTAATTATGTGGGCCCCTAATTAATGAATGATAAATACGAATTGCTTTATGAAGGCAAAGCTAAAAAAGTATTTTCTCATGATGATAAAGATAAAGTTATCATTGAATTTAAAGATGATGCTACTGCTTTTAATGCTTTGAAAAAAGCTAAATTTGAAGGAAAGGGCAAACTTAATTGCCTAATAAGTTCAAGAATTTTTGAACTTCTTATAAAGAATAATATTCCAACTCATTTTCTTGAACTTAAAAATGAAAATACAATGATTGCACAAAAAATAAAAGTAATTCCTTTAGAAATTGTTCTGAGAAATACTGCTTATGGTTCTTTGTGTAAACAAACTACTATTAAATCTGGCACTGTCCTAGTAAAACCATTAATTGATATTTATCTTAAAAATGATGAACTTAATGATCCTTTAATTACAAAAGATAGAATTGAATTAATGAATATAATAAGCTCTAAAGATTTAGATTTAATTATAGATTTGACTTTAAAAATTAATTTAATCCTGAAAAGTTTTTTTAAAAGTATTCAGCTTCAACTTGTAGATTTCAAGTTAGAGTTTGGTTATAATTTAAAAAATAATATACTTCTTGCGGATGAAATAAGTCCCGATAATTGTAGATTGTGGGATCTTAATCAGAAAAATGATATAATTGTGAGTCTAGACAAAGACAGATTTAGAAATGATTTAGGTGGTTTAATTGAAGCTTATAGTGAAATTAATCGAAGAATAAACGATTTCATTTAACTCATTCTAAAAAATAATGCATCACTCAAAATAAATAAAAATATTATGCAAAAACATTCTTTAAATTTTAGAAAGGTTTTCACAAATATTTCTTGTGCTCCTTTGATTTTCATATCAAATAATTCTGAACTAGCTGCAAAGTCTTTACCAAAAGACTTTGAGCAATCAAGCTCAACCTTAGAAATAAACAATATTAACAATAGTTCTTATCAAGGGTTTGATATCAAACTAGAGAAAAATTTCTTTATTGCAGAAAATAAAGAAAATATTAGTCAAGAAAGTGTTCTTATCAAAGAAATAATTATTGAAGGTTGGGAAAATCATCCTGAGGGTAAGAAACTTCAATTGGAAGCATATGATGCTATGAATATAAAGGCAGACAGTATTGTTGATAATCAAATTTTAAATCGAGACCTTAATGCAATATATGCCAGTGGTTGGTTTTCAGGAGTTAAAATAAAGTCTCAAAATGGTCCATATGGAGTGCAGCTAATAGTGAATGTAGTACCTAATCCAATTTTGAAGAAAGTTGAACTTAAACCAAAAAATTCTGTTATATCTAATGAATATGTAGATAGTATTTTCAAAAATTATTATGGAACAACTCTTAACCTAAATGAATTTCAAAATAAGATAGAGATAATCAAACAGCGTTATGAAAATGAGGGTTATTCTTTGGCTAGAGTTAATGGCCCAGATAGAATCTCGGAAGACGGTATTGTAACTTTAAATGTTTCTGAAGGCATCATTTCTGATATTGAATTGAGATTCCCAGGAGCTGATGGAGAATATTTGATAAATGGAGAATCTAGGAAAGGAAAAACAAAAGAGTGGGTTATAAAAAGAGAGCTAAAAACACAACCTGGCACCATATTTAATAGGAAAATTTTAGAAGCAGATATCAAAAGACTATATGCCACATCACTTTTTGATGATGTCAAGGTATCTCTTGGTCCTGATAAATTAAATACTGGCCAAGTCATAATACTTTTAGACTTAAGTGAGCAAAGAACAGGATCATTAACAGGTGGCCTTGGTTATAGCAATAGTTCAGGTATCTTCGCTTCAATAGGTTTGCAGGAAACGAATACTCTTGGTAGAGCATGGTCTACTAATCTCAATCTAAATTTCGGAGAATATTCAACTACCTATAATTTTTCATTATCTGATCCATGGATTAAAGGAGATAAACATAAAACATCTTTTAGAACAAATATATTTTTAAGTAGAGATTATCCACAAGAATTTAAAAGTGAAAATAATGGGAGAATATACGCAGTAGATGATACTACTACTTCAACCTCTGATACTTTGTCATCAATAGTTTTAGAAAAAACAGGAGGTGGATTTTCTTTCTCAAGGCCATTAAATGGTGGAGATCCATTTAAGGTTGCTAAGTGGAGAGTTCTTGCAGGAATGAATTTTAAGAAAGTAAAGATGATTGATGGTGATGGAAACAAAAAACCTTATGGTGATAGGACTCCAACAACAGGAAATATAAATGATATTATCTGTATTGGATTTACTCCAAACGATGGGTCATGCCCTGACGAAAATACTTTGGTAAGTGTTATTGCAAGTACATCAAGAAATAATTTGAATAACTCAGTAAACCCAACTTCAGGAGATAAATTAACCTTTGGGAGTGAACAGTTTGTTTCAGTAGGGAAAAACTCTCCAACTTTTAATAGAATGAGAGCTTCATATTCATTATTCATACCAACAAAATTGATAAATTTAACCAAAGCATGTAAATCTAGTAATTCCACTAGTGAAGATTGTCCTCAAACTATAGGTTTTCAACTTAAGGCTGGAACTATTCTTGGGGAATTGCCTCCTTATGAAGCATTTTGTATGGGAGGAACATCATCTGTTAGAGGTTGGGGATCTTGTGATTTGGCTGTAAGTAAAAGTTTTGTGGAGGGAACAGTAGAATACAGATTCCCTGTTTGGAAAATGATATCAGGAGCTTTATTTGTTGATGCAGGAAGTGATTTAGGCTCTCAAAAGAATGTCCCAGGAAAACCTGGTAAATTATTGCAGAAATCAGGATCTGGTTATTCATTAGGTGGGGGAGTTGGAGTAAAAACGCCAATTGGTCCATTACGATTAGATATTGCTAGTATGGATCTAAGTGGAGATTGGAGATATACACTTGGAGTTGGATGGAAGTTTTAAGTGTTTTATTGGTCAACTAATTATGATTCTTGTTATACTTTAGCCGGTGTTATCTCCAGAGAAGGTATAGGTCTTCATAGTGGAGAAAAAACGAGAGTTAAAATATCTTCTTATGAAAAAGAAGGATATTATGTTTCTTTTAAGGATAAGCCTAACGAGATTTTTAAGCTTACTCAAGATTTAATTGGAAGCACAATGCTTTGTACGGCAGTTAAATTAGGTGGGAGGAATTTATATACTATTGAACATCTATTATCTTCAATGGCTGGGTGCGGGTTAAGCTATATTCACATTGAGGTTGATGGTAAAGAGATCCCACTTTTAGATGGATCGGCAATTCAGTGGGTTAGAGCTTTTGAAGAAGTAGGTATAAAAAAGGCACCTAAACCCGATAATTTTTTTCGTGAGATTAATAAATCAATATTTTTAAATAAAGATGGCTCAGTTATCGCAGTCACACCCTCTGAAAAAACTACAATTATATCCACCATAAGTTTTTCCTATAAAGCAATCGGGAATCAAACTTTTGTGTTTGATTTAAATCCAAAAAGTTTTGTTGAAATGATTGCTCCAGCAAGAACATTTGGTTTTAAGGATCAATTTCAAGAATTAAGTGAACTTGGCCTAATAAAAGGAGGAAGTTTGGAAAATGCCCTTGTTTGTGATGGTGATGAATGGGTTAATCCGCCATTAAGATTTGATAATGAACCAATAAGACATAAAATTTTAGACCTAATTGGGGACTTGGCTTTGGTAGGGTTACCTAAGGCCCAAATTTTAGTTTATAAAGGATCACATTCTTTAAATGCTTTATTGGCCTCATCGCTAAAAAATTAACCTTATCTTTAATTGTTTTGGAAAAGAAATTATCCAGTGTAACTAATCAACTCTCCTCTGAAAAGATACTAGGTTTATTACCTCATAGATATCCTTTTGCTCTTGTGGATAAAGTCATTGAGCATATTCCTGGAGAGCGAGCTATAGCAGTAAAAAATGTAACTATTAATGAGCCTCAATTTCAAGGACACTTTCCTGAAAGGCCATTAATGCCTGGAGTTCTTATTGTTGAATCAATGGCTCAAGTTGGGGGAATAATAGTAACTCAAATGCCTGATCTTCCTAAAGGACTTTTCGTCTTTGCAGGCATTAATAATGTTAAATTCAGAAAGCCTGTTGTACCTGGTGATCAATTGATAATTACTTGTGAATTACTGAGTATTAAAAGACAAAGATTTGGCAAGGTTAAAGGCGAGGCACACGTTGACGGGAAGTTGGTTTGTGCTGGAGAGTTAATGTTCTCATTAGTTGACTAGGGATATGGAGAATAATAATACTGAATTAAAGTCAAGCTTTAGTGGTGTAAAAGTTCACCCAAATGCTTTCGTTGATCCAAGTGCAGAATTACATGACGGGGTCATTATTTCTCAAGGAGCCATTGTAGGTCCTAATGTGACTATTGGAAGAGGAACGGAAATAGGACCAAATGCTGTTATTACGGGAAGAACTCAAATTGGTAATAACAATAAAGTTTTTCCAAATGTTTTTATAGGTCTGGATCCCCAAGATCTTAAATATAAAGGTGCCTCTACTGAAGTAATTATTGGAGATAATAATACTTTTAGGGAATGTGTAACTATTAATAAGGCAACTGATGAAGGGGAAAAAACTATTATCGGCAATAATAATCTGTTAATGGCTTACACTCATATAGGTCATAATTGTGAACTTGGGAATAGGATAGTTTTATCAAATAGTGTTCAAGTTGCAGGTCATGTAAAGATTGAAGATAAAGCTGTAATTGGTGGCTGTTTAGGTATTCATCAATTTGTACATATTGGATATTTATCAATGATTGGAGGAATGACTAGAGTAGATAGAGATGTCCCCCCTTTTTGTTTAGCCGAAGGTCATCCAGGCAGATTGAGAGGTTTAAATAGGATTGGAATTAAAAGAAGTGGTTTGATGAAAAATAAGGATTTTGATTTAAAACTTTTACAAAGTACCTTGAATTTACTTTTTAAATCTAATTATGTTTTTTCTGACGCATTGGGCATGGCATTAAAAGGTAAATTAGATTTTTCTTCAACAAAATTATGTGATTTTTTAAAAGATTCAATTTCAAAAGAAAGACGCGGCCCAATGCCTTTAATAAATGAATGAATAAAAAAATATTTATCAGTACCGGAGAAGTCTCTGGAGATTTACATGGGGGGTTATTGGCTAAAGCATTATTTGATGAAGCTAGAAAATATTCAATTAACTTAGAGATCTATGGACTAGGCGGAGAGAAGATGAAGAATGAAGGAGTACAAATTATTAAAGATACTACATCAATAAGTGCCATAGGAATATGGGAAGCTTTACCGCTAATTATTCCTATGATGAAAGTTCAGAAAAAATTTTATAAATACATAAAGAATTATCGGCCAAATTGCTTAATATTGATCGACTACATGGGACCCAACATTAAAATCGGGACTAAATTAAAAAGATCGAGAAATAATATTCCAATTTACTACTACATAGCACCTCAAGAATGGGCATGGAGAGTTGGTAATAATAGCACCACAAATTTAATTAATTTTTCAGATAAAATTTTTGCGATTTTTAAGCAGGAAGCAAATTTTTATAAAAGGAGGGGTGGAAACGTATTTTGGGTTGGACATCCAATGATTGATTTGACGAAAAAACTACCATCCAAAAAAGTTTCTAGATCAATTCTAAAACTTCCAGCAAATCAGAATATTTTACTTTTAATGCCTGCATCAAGACACCAAGAGTTGAGATATATTTTACCTACCTTCTTGAGAACTGCAAAAAAATTACAATTAAGATATCCAAATCTTGTTGTTTATATTCCGTCCTGTAGGAGGGTTTTTGATCAAAGATTTAGAGACGGTTTAGAAAAATATGAAGTTAAAGGTAAGGTTATTAGTCAAAAAGATGTTTCCGAAATGATGCCTTATATTTATTCGTTAACAAAACTAGCTTTATGCAAATCAGGTACAGTTAACATGGAATTGGCTTTATATGGAATACCTCAGATTGTTGGATATAGAGTAAGTAGAGTTACTGCTTTTATAGCAAAAAAAATTCTCAACTTTAAGGT
The DNA here is from genome assembly GCA_003214975.1 of Prochlorococcus sp. AG-412-C21. Classification (GTDB taxonomy): domain Bacteria; phylum Cyanobacteriota; class Cyanobacteriia; order PCC-6307; family Cyanobiaceae; genus Prochlorococcus_A. The sequence continues at coordinate 5,181 of QCKZ01000028.1, read as the reverse complement.
AAGGTTTATTTCTCCTGTAAATCTTTTATTAAAGAAATTAATAATACCTGAGTTTGTCCAGAAAAATTTTAATGAAAAGAAAATTTTTTATAAAGCTTGCAGGCTTCTTGATCTAACTTCAGAAAAAGCAAAAATAAAAAAAGGTTATACTCTTTTAAAAAAAGAATTAGGGGAGGAAGGAGTAGTTGATAGAGCAGCCAAAGAAATTATTAAATCAATAATCTGAACTTTATAATAGAAAAATGAAATATTTTTTACCTCTGATAATTGTTTTTTCAATATTAATAAACCCTTTAAACACTAATGCAGAAGAATTAATTCTTGCAGGAGGTTGTTTTTGGTGTTTAGAACATGATTTAGAGTCCTTAAAGGGAATAAATTATGTACAAAGCGGCTATTCAGGAGGAGATTTACAAAATCCTACTTACGAAAATCATGATGGGCATCAGGAAGTGGTTTTAGTTAATTATGATTCCAAATTGGTAACTTTACCTGAAATACTTAGACTCTACATACGAAATATTGATCCTCTTGACGGTAAGGGCCAATTTTGTGATCGTGGAGATTCTTATAGGCCAGTGATCTTTTTCAAAGATGAAACTGAGAAAAGTGATGCAACAAATGCAATTGTTTCCGCCTCTAATGAGTTACGAGTGCCATTAGAAAAAATATCTGTAGAACTAAAATTAAAAGGTCAATTTTGGTTGGCTGAAGAATATCATCAGGATTTTGCTGAGAGAAATGAATTAAGATATAAGTTTTACAGATACTCATGTGGGAGAGATCAGAGGTTGGATAAATTATGGGGTGATAACGCTAGATCTACCAATCTTTGGTCCGAATGATTCTAGATAGAATTATTTATTTTTAATCCATTGAACAAGAGTTTTAACTCCAAACCCGGTTGCACCTGATGGATTAATCCCCTTATTCTTATCAGTCCAACAAGTCCCAGCAATATCAATATGAGCCCATTTAATCTCTTTATCAAAGAATTCTTCTAAAAACAAAGCTGCAGTTATTGATCCACCTGCCCTAGGACCTGTATTTTTCATATCAGCTATATGGGACTTTAACCCTTCTTTATAGGATTTTTGTAAAGGCATTTGCCATAACTCTTCCCCAGCTTGGGCCGATGCAGCTTTTAGATCATTTGCTAGATCATTATTATTGCTCCAGAATCCAGCTACATCATTACCTAATGCAACCACAATAGCTCCTGTTAAAGTGGCGAGATCTATTATTGAATCCGGTTTTAAATTGGATGCGTAAGTTAAAGCATCAGCTAATGTGAGTCTACCCTCTGCATCAGTGTTATTTATTTCAATTGTCTTACCATTAGATGCCTTAACTACATCTCCAGGATGTACTGCAGATCCATTTATCATGTTTTCGCAAGCTGCCACAATAAAATGTATTTCTAGTCCCTTTGGTTTTATTGCTCCAAGTGCTTTTGCTGCTCCTAAAACTGCAGCGCTTCCGCCCATATCATATTTCATCATTTCAATTTGAGATGCTCCTACTTTCAGGTTGTATCCTCCAGAATCAAAGGTTAAACCTTTACCAACAAGCGCAATCTTTTCTTTTATAGGCCCCTCTGACTTCAAAGTGAGATGTATAAATTTAGGATCTAGATCAGAACCTTTTGCCACAGCTAAATATGCACCCATTCCTAAATTTTCACAATCTTTTGCCTCTAAAATTTTTACTTCCAAACCATGCTCTTTAGCTATTTGAGAAGCTTGCATAGACATTTCCTTTGGCGTAAGACTATTTGGAGGGGCGGCTACCAGTCTTCTGGCTAGTTCTACACCTTCACATATTTTTTCTGTCTCTTCAAAGCTAATATTTTCAAATTTCTTTAAATTCAAAAACTCTATTTCTTTCAGAACTCTCTCTTCATCTTTTTTCTTATTGAATCTATTGTCCTTATAGGCAGATAATCTGACTGATTCCGCTAATTGATTTATTTCTAGTTTTGAATTTATTAATTCCCAAGGTAGCAAGATGCTGATTTTTTCATTTTTATCAACAGTTTTCCTAATTAGATTTCCTATGGAGTTTTCTATATCACTTTTTTTTAGGTCTTTCGATTTTCCAAGACCAACTATGATTAGAGTTTCTAATTTTTGATCTAAAAATTCAAAGCTTAGAGTTTCCCCTTTTTTTCCTTTGAATTTTTTTTGAGTAACTTTTTTTAGTAATAATTTTGGTTCAACAACAAATTTTATGTTTTCAAGTTGACTTGCAATTTCTTCCTCTAAAACTCCAAAAATTAACGAAGCACCATGCCAGTTATCTAGATTTTTTTGGAATGTGGAAAATTGCATTTGTAAAATGGATTTAATTAACTTTTAGTTGTTTGTGAAAGTAGTTGCCCACCTATCTCGGGTTTCTTTATTAAAAGGTGGTAACCATAAATATATCAGTTGCTGTTCTAATTTACGTCTTAACTTTACTTCTTTAGGCACATCTAAGAAGAAACGAATATCTTGGTGACTTGAGAGGTTGTTATGGTTTAGGGCTTCTTTGTAGTTCATGAGATAATTTTTACAGTCATGTTCTCCCTTCCATCTTTTATTTGCTATGTTTGTTTCTCCAATATAAAGAATGATTTTAGAACTCTCCATCGAGTCAATTACAAAATACATTGCTGGACCATTGTGTATATATTGATTGGTTCTCCAAAAGTTCAATGATAATGGCTGCAGGGAAAACGGATCAATTTTTCTTTCTTTGGAAATTGTATTTATAGGAAGACTTGCTTGGTGCAAAGTTTTATTTTGAGCATCTTTTGAAATTTTTAATTGGTGATTATGGATTCTATCTCTCCATTCAGTAAGGATTTCGCCTTTGATTTTTAGATTATTTGAGTGTTGAAAATTAATTGATGTATTTACATTTGAACCAAATAATTCAAATTGTCTATTTTGGTTTGGAATATTATTTACGTTAAATTTTTCCAATATTTATAAAACATGTCTACTAAATTTAATTCTGAAAAAATATAAATCAAAGAATTATTTATAAACTAAAATTTATTAATGTTCTAATCAATTTAAAAGATTCTTGTTATCTTGTAATTGAGCCTCAATCTTGCGCAGTAAAAATAGAAATGGGATTCTTTGAGTCAGATATAGTTCAAGGGTAATAAGTAAGACAAAAATCAAGTAATATCAAGGTTTTATCAAGATCTTATGCAATTCGTGTAACTCTTCATTAAACTAATCGTGTAAGAGTTTGATTTGTTGTGCAAGAACTATTGCAACTTCCAGAAAAACCCACGAGTGAGCAGTTGCTTGTAATAGAGGAGTATCTCAAACTTCAAAAAAAAGAAAGAAAGAAAAATAATTATGGTAAGCAAAACTATTATGAAGATCGGCACAGAGGATGGATTACAAAAATGATGACAGGAGATGCTACTTCTGAAGAATATAATGCTGCGATACCTCCTCATCCAGATCCTTATCATCCTGAAGATGATGAAGAATAAATTGGTAGATGACTTCTAAAAAAGATTGCCTTGGATTTCTTTATTATTAACTTTCACAGGATTGCAAACTAATTTCGCATATTGTTCTGAATAAGCACAGTTTTTGCATGATGAATTAGGTTCTGGTATCTGATGATTATTCATCAAAGAAACCATTTCATCTATTTTGTTTTCAATCCAATCAGAATTCCAATTATAAGGAACTAAATATTCGTCAAAATTCATTCTTTTATTAAATTCATCATCATCTCTTTTTGCATTGCAGACTAAAAAATAAGATGTTTTATGTACATCAAATCCCATGCCTTTCAAAAGATATGCATAAAAATCCATTTGGATTTTATATCCATCATGATAAGGATCATCTAGATATTCTTGTTTATCGACTCTCCCAAGTTTTGCCTGGGATTTGTAATCAACAACTATTAATTGCTTAGTAATTTTATGTTGCCAAATATCATCAACTCCCCCTGTCAAAATAATGTTTGTATCTTTATGTCTAAGCATCAATCCTTTGTGCAGGGAATTACGCCAATCATCCATTTGTGGATGATCAAAAGGAACTAGATGACTGAGATCATTATCGATAAATAATCTGTGGGGAATTTGCCTTTCTCGACAATAATCAAATTCTTTTTTAAGGAGCAAATCAGTAGTCTCATTTAAAGTCCATCCTGGTGTTCCAGGCGGATCTAATCCTTTAACTCTGTCTAAGTAAAAACATCTTTTGCAAGTTAAAAAATTAGAGAATCTTCCTCTACTTATTTTAAAATCTTCTTTTTGATTAGGAGAATAAGAAGAAGATGCTCGTGTTCTTAATCCAGTTGCTTTAACAGGTTCCTTTTTACTATTTCTTTTTAGATCAATCATGACTTTATTGAATCCAGCAAAAGAGATGAATTATTCATAGATTATCTAGATCAGAAACTATTAACAAAATTATTTTTAGTAATTAATACTGTAGATATTTGTTCCGTTTTTCCAGTAAGTTATAAACATCAGAAACTCCTCACACACTAATTTCTGATAAGTAAACACCCTTTTCTCTAAATTAGGGTGTTTTTTATTGCCACAAAACCTAATATGGACAACTGGCACATGTGACAGTTAAGTAACATTCCATTCGTACCTTCCACGGAAAAGAAATATATGACATAGTTTATTTACGTGTGAAGGAGTGGTTTTACTGAAACAGTGGAAACAAGGAAACACTTGATTTAGTAAAACCATTAAAGACCTCTAGAAATAGGGGTCTTTTTTTTGTCTAATTTATTGCTAATAGATACTCAAATTTAAACAAAATAAAGGGGCATGTATTTGCCCCTTTCGAGTCTTATGCACCTCGCTGTCCACAAAGTCGATGAAGTGCTTTTGACTCCTGAATTATTTCTACTCCTGTTGAATTGGAAAAGATAGTCGTGACAACCACAAAGCACTAATACTCTGGTAGAAATACTCTATGAATTTAAAGTCAAAAGGAGGAAAATATAAGTGTAGATACAGGAGGTCTTATGAAACTTATTACTCCTTTCACTATTCTCACTCAAAACTTCCATGAAATGGATTTGATTAGAGACGCAATGAAGAACAGAAAGTTAGCAACTGAAAGATTACATGATGACTATAGAAAAATGTACAAAAACCACCAATTTGCATATTGAAAATAGTTGTCCTGAAGTTGCCTGAAA
>QCKZ01000027.1 GCA_003214975.1 Prochlorococcus sp. AG-412-C21 | reverse complement strand
TTTATCAGGAAATAGTAATGGTATAGAAATTTATGGTCCTTCAGAGTTGCGAAGTTTTATAAATTCTGCACTTAAAAGTAGTTTTTGCAAATTGTCGTTCCCATTGTATTTTGTGGAAGTTGAAAATTTTGCATCAGAAAATAAAATTCTTTTTGAAAACAACAAAATAAAAGTAAATTGCGCATGCCTCAAACATAAAATACCAGCTTACGGTTATCGAGTGAGCGAAAAAGATAAGCCAGGTATATTTGATATCAACAAAGCAGAGTCTTTGAAAATAGCACCTGGACCAATTTATTCAGAACTGCAACAAGGTAAAAAAGTCGTATTAGCTGATGGAAGGACATTTGACGGGAAAGAATTCTGCGGACCTCCTAGGCAGGGTGAAAGTTTTGTTTATTGCACAGATACTGTCTTTAGCGAATCAGCGGTTTTATTATCAAAAAATGCCGATTTACTTGTACATGAATCGACATTTTCTCAGGAGGATGAGAGCATGGCCTATGAAAAATTACATTCCACAACAATTATGGCTGCTAAAACAGCATTATTATCTAATACAAAAAAATTAATTATTACTCATTTAAGTCCAAGATACACTAATAAAAATTCAATTACACCAAGCGATTTACTTAAAGAGGCGCAAAAAGTTTTTCCAAATACTCACCTCGCCAAAGATTTTCTGACTGCAGAAATTAAATAAACTGCAACAGTTCGTTAGCAGGAGCGTTGTAAATGACCAACCCATGAAATAATAGTCATAGGTTTTTCTATTTGATGTTGATCGAAATGGTTACTTTTTTTTCGTTCCTAAATAAGTCTCTGAAAAGACTTTTAATTTTTCTTCCATTGATTATTGGTTTACTTCTTAATCCAATTTCTACTAATGCACTTTATCCTAGTGATCCTTCATCAGTAGATGGATTGAAAGAAGATCTTCATGGTGCAGATCTTCAAAATAATGAATTTGTAAAATATGATTTATCTAATCAGGATTTAGGAGAGGCAAATCTACAAGGCGCCTATATGAGCGTAACAACTGCAGCAAATTCTAGTTTCAAAAGCGCCAACATGAAAGATCTTATTGCATATGCTGTACGTTTTGATAATGCTGATTTATCTGACGCAAATCTTACTAATGGTGAGCTGATGAAAAGTGTTTTTGATGGGGCAACTATAGATGGAGCAGACTTTACTGATGCAACTCTTGATCTTCCTCAGAGGAAATCATTATGTGAAAGAGCAACAGGTACTAACTCAAAAACTGGAGTGGATACAGTAGATAGTCTTGAATGTTCAGGCTTAAGAGGTTATATACCTGCAACTCCAAAAGCTTAATCAAAAATTAATTAACTTAATTTAAGGTAAACAATTACCAGGCTCTTTCGAGCCTGGTTTTTTGCTATACCACCATTCTTGTATATCAGAAGAAAATCTCTTTGAAAAAAGAGTAATTACTGTTTCAACAGGTTTTGATCCAGGCTCAAGAATCTGAACCGAATAAGAGGGACATTTTCTTGAAGCCATATCTGCTACGAACCTAGAACCTATTCTTCTCCAGCTAGGTTCCTTGCTACGCCATGCCAACCTTGAACAGGGCCAAGGCAACTCTTCCCTATCATATAGTCTGCAACATGGTCCAATAACCTTATAACTGTACTGACCTCCATAACTTGATTGAACACTTCCAGTCTTAAAAAATTCAAAGTTATTCATTATTCACAAAAAAAAGCCACCCTTTATAGAGGGTGGCAGAGAAATAATAAAATATCAACTTAAATGAGTTAATTTTTATAATTAGTACAACTCTTCCTCAGCATGAGTTGTAATTGTTACATCAGATGTTGGGTAAGCTACGCATGTAAGAACAAAACCAGCTTCTAATTGATCGTCGTCCAAGAAACTCTGATCTGATTGATCAACACTACCTGAAGTCACCTTACCTGCACATGTTGAGCAAGCTCCAGCTCTGCATGAATAAGGTAGGTCGATACCTTGCTCCTCAGCAGCATCGAGAATGTATTGATCGTCAGGTACTTCAATTGTTGAATTGAGACCTTCACCTTCACTAATTAGTGTAACTTTGTAAGAAGCCATTTAAATAAAAAATTGTTGGTACTTAATACCTATCAAATACATTTTTAACATTGATTGAGTCGATATGCGTGATTTTGAAGTAAAAAATGACACAATAAAATGTATTAAAGAGAATCTATAAGAAAAACTTATACCTAGGTTGTATCGTTGATTTTTTGAGCTGAAATACAAACCCAATTTTTATCAGATGATAAATCTAATAATTTCAAGTTATTTTGATTTAATATTTTTATGATTTCATCTTTTTGTGAATTAAGAATTCCACTGAAAATGACATGTCCATTTTTTCTCAAACACTTATAAATATTTGGGATCATTTTTTTTATTTCTTCAGCGAGAATATTACAAAAAACTAAATCAAATTTATTGAGTTGATATTTGATAATTACCTCATTAAAAGATCCCAAATATGTAGTTAGGTCATTTAAGTTGCCAAAATTTAGCTGAAAATTATAGTTAGTAGAATTAATAGCAAGATAGTCAAAATCAATTGCAAAAATCTCTTTAGCTCCAAGCAACCTTGAAGCAATGCTCAAAATCCCGCTACCACTCCCAATATCTAATACCTTTTTATTAGAAAGTAATATATTCTCCATTTTTTCTAAACATAAATACGTCGATGGGTGACTGCCAGTACCAAAGGCTGCTCCGGGATCAATTTTTATGATTTGTTTATCCTTAAATTTTTCATCCAGATTTATCCAACAAGGCAATATTAAAAAATGATTTCCTATTAATTCAGGGGCCCAATATTTCTTCCAGCTTGTTAACCAATCTTCCTCTTTAATAATACTCCAGTCAAAAAATTGATTCTTAGAGTCATTAATATTTAAAAGTTTGCTAATTATTTTTTCAAAATCCCTTATGGAACTCTCGTCCCATTCCTCAATTGGAAGCCAAATATTTACTTCTTTTTTATTTTCAGTTTTTATCAAATATTCAAATGAAAAACTAAAAATTCCCAGCTCATTTAATTTCCAAATAATAAGTTCTTCCGAATCACTTTCTATCTGAAAGGTTAATTTATACCAATCTTTAGTTGCCATTAATAGAGCAAAAATATTTATAAAGTAACTGGATTAGCACTAGTAATTCCATCTACTTCAATAATGGTTTCAAGCAACTCATTAGGTATTGGATCATCAATACTTAGAACCATAACAGCTTCTCCTCTAACAATTTTACGCCCAACTTGCATGGAGGCAATATTTACATTATTGCTACCCAACAAAGACCCTAGCTTGCCAATAATACCCGGCATATCTCTATGCCTAGTAACCAACATATATTTACTTGGCGAAACGTTAACTGGGTATTGATCAATACTAATAATTCTTAATTCTCCATCAGCAAAAATACTTCCTGCTACGCTATGGTCGCCATTATCTCCATAAGTATTTAACTGAAGCGATCCACTAGCAAATTCAGGTCTTGCCTCATCTTTACTTTCGACAACTGAAATACCTCTAGAATCTGCTTCTAGAGAAGCATTAACATAATTAATCCTATCTCCCAAAGCTTTACTTAGAAGGCCTTTTAAACTAGCAATTATTAATGGTTGGGAAGGATGTTGAACAAATTCACCTTGAAGCTTTACCTCTAGTTTTTGAATCTGTCCCCCTGAAAGCTGACTAATAAGGAGACCCATTGTTTCAGCCAACTGCAAATGAGGTTTTAGGCTGTCCATAATATCAGGACTCAAACCTGGTATATTTACCGCAGTTCGAGCTGACAAACCAAGTAAAACGTCCCTGATTTGTTCGGCAACATCAACAGCTACATTTTCTTGTGCTTCCCGAGTAGATGCTCCTAAATGTGGGGTAAGGATAAGATTCTTTTCAACTTTAAGAAGTGGTGAATTAGATTCCAAAGGTTCTTTAGAAAAGACATCTATTGCTGCTGCTCCAATCAAGGATTTATTTAAAGCTTCTGCTAATGCTTCTTCGTCGATTAAACCTCCTCGAGCACAATTAATTAATTTTGCGCTACTTTTCATACTTTTAAGTACCTCCATATTTACTAAATTTTCTGTCTCCGGTGTGCGAGGCAAATGCAAAGTTACATAATCGGATTTTTGGAATAAGTCCTCTAGCTCAGAAAGCTTAACTTGTATTTGTTGAGCTCTTTCAGTTGAAACAAAGGGATCATATCCGTAAACTTCCATTCCTAATGCATTAGCAACTTTCGCTACATGAGCACCAATTTTCCCTAAACCTACGACTCCTAATTTTTTCTTATAAAGCTCATTCCCAACAAATTTCTTCCTCTCCCATTTACCTAATAAAGTACTCATATTAGCAATTGGAATATGTCTAGATAAGGCCAACATCATAGCTATGGTGTGTTCAGCAGCAGCTATAGTATTTCCCCCTGGAGAATTAACTACAATAACTCCTTTTTGTGTGGCAGCTGTAACATCTACATTATCTACTCCAACACCTGCCCTTCCTATTATTCTGAGTTTATTCGAAGAATTAATAATTTCCTCTGTCACTTGAGTCCCAGAGCGTATCATTAAAGCATCATAATCTTTAATAATTGAAGCTAATTCAGAGTTTGAAATTCCTATTCGCTGATCTACTTGCGCTACCTGTGAAAGAATATCAATTCCTGTTTGATCAATTGGATCTGTAATGAGAACTTTTGTCATTTACGAGTTGTTCTTTAATCTTTTACTTTAACTTAATCTATAGTAGTTGTATCTTATTTTATTAATTTGAATAAAACACAAACATTTGAGGAATGAAATTTGACTAAAAGTATAGTGATATATGAAGACCTTGAAAAATGTATTCAACTATTTAATGTTTTCAAAGAAAAGTCAATATTGCTCTACGAAGCTATATTGATACCGCCCTCAAGTGAGAAAATCTCCCCTGATCAAACTGAATTGCTAAACGAATCAGCTAATAATTTCATTAAATCTCAATTAATGGAAGAGATCAGAATCCTTAATCCTAATCTTGACCGTAAACTAAGGCAAAAAGATATGAGTAGATGGCTTATGCCTTTTGGTTTTATAGCAGGGATAGCTTTTACTAATATGACTAATTTATCTACTTTCAGCTTTCTTGGTTTAAATAGCATCGGTGAAAGGTTAATAGGAGGTCTCTTAGGAATGGGTTCAGGATATTTGGGAAGCGTTATTTCTTCAGCAAGTATAAATCTAAATAGAAATAAAGAATTGAGATCAATTATTAACTTAAATAAAGAGGGTAAATGGCTTGTGCTTCTTGAAAATCAAATTGGAACTGAATTACCTTGGGGTTTAATAAAACAATCAGACCCAAAGGATATCATCTTTTTGGAAGGCTAAATGATTGACTTAAAAGAAATTTCAATAAATTCAAACTATAAAAAAGAAACTGGAGAATTAATAAATATTGCAAACTTAGCTTTTAAACACTGGGAAACTTATTGGACTGGATTTAACTCCACTTATGTTTGCGAAGAGATTTTAAAAGATTTTGAAAATTTAAATGATTTCAAATTTTTTGTTTATGGAGGATTCTCCTCTTCTCAAAGATCTAAAATAGCTTGCTTTAGAGAAGATAACATTCCTGAAGAGGATTCTTTAATAAGCAATTTTCCAGCAAAAGGAATACAAATTATTGGCAATTTTTTATTTGATAATGCTATACAAGACGACTTTAGATCCCTATTGATTGACAATGGGGTCCCTGAAAAAAAAGTAGGAGATATATGGACTATTGGCGATAGGGGGGCACAAGGGATAATTGACAATTTAGATATTGAGTTTATAAATGAAAAGTTTTTTTATTTGAGAGACGTAAAAGTAAAAATTAATGTAGTGGGTATAGATGAATTACAAATACCTACTGGGAGATCAAAAAAACTTATTAATACAGTAGAAGCTTCAACAAGATTAGACGCTATAGCTTCAGCTGGCTTTAGGATATCACGAACCAAGATTATTGAAAGAATAGAAAATGGAATGCTTAGATTAAATGGGACCAAAGTTAATAAGCCAACTATTAATCTTAAAATTGGTGACAAACTGCAACTTGAAAACAAAGGATTTATCGAAATTCTAAATATAGAAGTTACCAAAAGAGAAAGATGGAAAGTTAAATTACTTAGAAAATGAAACTCAACCTGCTATTTTCTTATAAGGGGGGTTAAAAAATCCTCAAGTTGGGCGATTAGCTCAGTGGTAGAGCACTACCTCGACACGGTAGTGGCCACTGGTTCGAATCCAGTATCGCCCATCAAAATTTTTGACGGCTTAGGTTATATCCACAGAAAATAATTTCATTTTTTAGATTATTAAAAAAGATGAAACTTAATCAAATAATTAATCTTCATAAGGGCCTCACTGGATTTGTAGTGCTAGGACTTATGGTATTTTTTGAGAATTTTACAATAGCTTCCTACGTTTATTTGGCTCTACATGGTACTTATGGATTACTTTGGTTACTAAAAGAAAAGATATTTCCTGATCCTTATTTTAAAGAAAAAATCAATTTTTTAACTTCAGTTACTGGTTTTATTTTTCTTGGAAGTTATTGGGTAGCTCCGTATATTCTTATTTCATCTCAGAAGTCTGTTCCAAATATAATAATAGCTACATCTATATCCATAAATATTATTGGTGTCTTTTTACACTTTGCTAGTGATGCCCAGAAATATTTTTCTCTTAAATTAAAAAAAGATCTAATTACAGAAGGATTCTTCAAAAATATAAGAAATACAAATTATCTAGGAGAAATACTAATTTATCTATCATTCTCCATCCTTTCAATGAGTTTTATTCCATTCGCAATTCTTGCAATATTTTTCTTTATAGTTTTTCTACCAAGAATGATGAAAAAAGATAAATCACTCACAAAATACGAATCATTCGAAGAATATAAGAAAAAAACTGGTCTTTTTTTACCTAAATTAAATGCTTGATATCAACTTACCAAGTTGGAGGCAAGATTTAAAATCTTCTAGAAAAAAAGAGGGTAAATCATCTTCTAATAGATGGGTTCAGCTGGCAACAGTTAGCAAAAAAAACGAGCCAAGATTAAGAACAGTTGTTTTCAGAGGATGGCATAAAGATAGTTCAATGATTATTTTTACAGATAGAAGAAGTGAGAAAATTGAGCATTTAAAATCTAATCCTAATGCAGAAATATTATGGTTTTTTTTTAAAACCAAATCACAATATAGATTCAAAGGAAAAATAAGTGAATTGTGTGATAACAAAAATTATTGGGATACATTATCTGAAAAATCAAAATCTTCTTGGTTCTGGGGATCTCCTGGAGAGAGAATAAATCCAAAATTGCAATCTGCTTATGAAATATTATCCAACCCAACTAAGTCAGAAAATTTTGTAGTTCTAAATTTCAAAATCGATTCAGTAGATCTTCTTAAATTAGAACAGCCTATTCATAAAAGATATCTCTGGGAAAAGATTAATAAATGGGAAAAAACAGAAATCAATCCTTAAATATTTCTAAATTGTATAGTTAGGTTGAAAAAGATATAGTGATCGGTCAGTTTAAAAAAAGAACTATCTTTGTTATGAATTTCTCAGAAATTCCAGAAAACCCTTTTATCTTTTTATCTTGGGTAACTGCTATTGGCCTTTTTATTAGTCTTTCTGAAGCAACGATTAAGATAAAACTAGAGAAGAGGAATTCTCATATTAAAAGATTAGAGTCAATTAATAATCTTTATCCTAAAAAATTAGTTTGAAATATCTGAAAGGATATTTGCTTGAAGAAATTTGATCAAACCGCCTTTATTCTTTCCTTCTTTTATTTCAGATTCTTGAGAGAAAGATTTTACCTTTTTTGAAGATGTGTTTTCTTCTGTATCTTCTGATTTAAGGATTCTGATAATAACTTCATCTAAAGAGAAATTTCCTGGCCCTGTCAAGGCAATTGAACTTGCTGAAGCAAAATACAGAAGTAAGAGCTCTAAAAGATAAATATTAAAGCCTGAAGTAACAAGAGCATGATATATAGCGACAGATATTGTTCCAACAATAGCCAAAGCTCCAAACCTTGTAGCTAAACCGATAATTAACAACCAACTTCCACCTATCTCTGAAAATGCTGCTATGTATGACAAAAATATTGGGAATGGCAGATGTAATGGTCTAACAAAAGCATCGGCAAAATTCTCTATATTCGCTAATTTCTCATAACCGTGGTGAATGAGAACTGTACCAGTAATAACTCTAAGAATTAATAAAGCTGTATCTTTGCTAAACGATTTAGTAAGAATTGTTGAAAGCACTGTAAAAATTTATCCTTAAGTAAAAATAACTAGTCACAGATTCCATCGTGGATTAAACCTCAAAAGTAGCGCCTAATTAAGTATTAATACTCAGTTACTTAAGAATTATTTTTGATTTTAGGGACTTTCCTAATATTAAAAATTATTTTTTGAATAATTTTCGAATATTTTTTGATTAATTTTGGGAATGTTTTCTTTAAATTTATAAAAGCCTTTTTTTGCGAACTTCCACGCGAATAAATCTTCATCCCTAACGAGATTAAATATATGTTTGTTGTTTAAGGTTTTGAACTTAATTATAAAGTCATAATTATCTCCAACTCCAGGATAAATTATGTCTATTTGATTAATATTTTTAAATGTATCTTCTAGTGAATACGAATCAATCTGTTCAACGTTATCAAAATGCTCTGCAAATTCAGATACCATTTCTTGTTTGAATTTCAAAACAGATTCAGACAATACAATTTGTCTTTGTTCATTCTTAAGAAGAATAATGTAGACCTTTTTATAGCTTTGAATTAAGTTTTTAAGAGTTGCAACGTGCAAATCATTTTCAAACAAAATCAAATTTTCTGATTTCGGATCCATATTATGTTTATAAATCTCATCTTCTAATGGAAATTGATTTGATTCCTCAAGAAAAATTTGTTTGTTATTTATTTTTTCTAAATTAAATCTATTATTTGAAAATTTCCTGAGGTTTGAAGATGAAAAAAGATATTGCTTTCCTTTAGTTTGTAATCCTCCGACCCATCTCCAACTAAGAAGATTAGATGCAGCATCACCATCAAAGAGATATTTAAAGAAAAACTTTGCTCCCAATTGCCATGGAAGGCCTAAATTAAATATCCAAGTACTCGCAAACCACATTCTTGTATGATTATGCAAATAGTTATACTGCTTTAATTCAAGGACCCAAGAGTTGAAGAAATCTAATTCTGTATTCCCATTAATGGCTCTTTGATATAGCTCATGATCAAAATCAAAAATTTTTTCTGAAATAAAGTTTTGCCAAACTTTCGGTCTATTTTCCATCCATCCTTTCCAGTAAACCCTCCAAAATATTTCTTCGATAAACTTATTTGGATTTTTGACTTTGTATTTACTTTTAATATCATTTATTAGGTCATATTCTAATAATATTCTATGAGTGACAAATGGTGATAATTTTGAAACTGAACCTTCATTATTTGGCCCAAAATCGAAATTTCTTAACTTTGCATAATCATTAATTTTGTTTTTTGCAAAATTGTCCCAAACATTTTGTGCTTCTAATAAAAATGACATTTTTTTGATAACTATAAAAATATTTTTTGTTGGTTGAAAGAAATTCCAAAAATTAGAGGTTAAATTTAGGTCACGATACTGAATCCAATTATTTACAGTAATTAAGTAAATAAGTTTTAATAAAATTTCAAAACAATTTGCAGAATTACTAAATGACTGCCACTATTTCTAGATCTAAGTTTTCTAATTGGGAAACATCTAATATTCCTAATCTTACTGGAAAAACTGCACTTATTACTGGCGCAAATAGTGGCCTTGGATATTACACGGCAAAAGCCTTAGCCGAAAAAAATGCTCATGTAATCGTTGCATCTAGATCGCTTGAAAAAGCTAATCAATCTATTAAAAAGCTTAGAGCTTCAAATCCTGAAGGAATATTTTCTCCACTTGAATTAGATTTATCTGATTTAAATAATGTTGTTGAAGTTCAACCCAAAATTTTTGATGATTTTGAAAATCTGGATTTACTAATCAATAATGCAGGCATAATGCACCCGCCTAAAACACTTAGTGCCCAAGGATATGAAATACAATTTGCAGTTAATCATTTAGCACATATGCTTTTGACCCTAAAGCTTCTTCCAATTATTGAAAAAAAAGAGGAATCGAGAATAGTAACAGTTACTTCTGGTGCACAATTTTTTGGCAAAGTTGGTTGGGAAAATCTGAGAGCAGAGAACTATTACAACAAATGGGAATCTTACTCCAATAGCAAATTGGCAAATGTAATGTTCGCTTTGGAACTAAATGAGAACTTAAAGCACAAAAATATACTTTCTTTAGCTGCTCACCCAGGAATAGCAAAAACGAATCTTTTTACTGCTCAAAAACCTAAACCTAGTCCAATAGAAATATTCTCCATGGAATTATTTAGCCCTATTTTTCAATCTGCTGAGATGGGTGCTTTACCTCAACTTTTTGCAGCTACTTCCCCAGAAGCAAGAGGTGGTGATCATTATGGTCCTAAATTTAATTTCAGAGGTTATCCAAAACTATCCCCTACTTCTCCTTTTGCCATTAATAAAAAAGAAAGAAAAAATTTATGGGAAAAAAGCCTTGAAATACTGAGTAATTTCTTATAAATTTTTCATTTTTACTAACTTTAGAAAATACTTCAAGATATGCAACTCACTCTCTGAGAGTTTCATAAATTCTGTTAAGGCATCATAATTTTTTTCATCAATTTTTTCTGATAATTGAATAAAGCTATCATGGTTTTCATTAACAAAGCGCTCAGCAATCTGAGATGGGGTTAAACCCTTTTCTATTAATTTACCTGGAGCATTTTTCTCCCACTTTTCATAAAACCAAGAGAACCAATATTTTGCAGTATTATCTTCCATTAATTAACTGTTATTTGGCGAATTCTATAAATACTAAAGAGTGATCTCATGATTGAATTAACCCTCAAACACATTTAATATAAATGCAATTATAAATTTAATGATAGATAATAATCATTTAAGTAAAAGAAAGAATATTAATCTTGTAATTGGATTAGGTAAATCTGGATTTTGGGCTGCAAAGTATTTGAGAAGCATCAATAAGAGAGTAATTGTTTGGGAAAGTAAAGATGGGAAAGAATTCTTAGAAACAAAAACAGAATTGGAAGAACTTAATATACTAGTTTCTCTAAATAAAGAATTTATATTTAAAGAAATTCATCCCTTTGTAAAAGAGATTGAATCTGTTGTTGTAAGTCCATCAATACCTTATGACCATGAAACTATTATTAAATTAAAAAAAAAGGGAATTAAAGTAATTGGAGAAATTAATGTTGCATGGGAAATTTTAAAAGACACAAATTGGATTGGAATTACTGGCACTAATGGTAAGACTACTGTTACTCATTTACTAAGCCACATACTCTGCGAGAGTGAATTATATGCTCCTTTTGCCGGCAATATTGGTACACCTTTATCTAAATATGCTTACTCCAAAGAACACGAAAAGATTGACTGGGTTGTAGCTGAATTAAGCAGTTATCAAATAGAAATATCTCCAGAAGTACAACCTAATATTGGAATCTGGACAACCTTCACAGAAGATCATCTTGCAAGACATAAAACACTTGAAAACTATTTCAATATAAAAAAAAGCTTGCTAGAAAAATCAGATTTTAGAATTTATAATTACGACGATGAGAATCTAAGAAATCACTATAGTTTACTATCAAAAGGGGTTTGGATAACAACTAGTTTAGATAAATCAAATTTGATTCAATGCGATTATTGGATAGATGATCAAGCATTCATTGTTGAGAAAGGAAAAAGACTATTCAAACTTGAACATTTTCCTTTAAAAGGGATGCATAATCTTCAAAATCTTTTATTAGTAATAGCAGCAGCAAGAAAAGTTGGATTATCTGGAAAGAAGATTAAAGATTCTTTATCTAATTACAGACAATTACCGCATAGGATGGAAACAATTTACAAAAATAATGATCTGGAAATAATTAATGATAGTAAAGCTACGAATTTTGATTCATCTATTGCAGGAATAGATTCAATCGAAGGTCAAATAATAATAATTTCTGGAGGCAGATTAAAAGGAAATAAATACAATGAATGGATTAAAGTTTTAAAGAAAAAAGTTAAATGTGTTTTTCTTTTTGGAGAAAGCTCAAAAGTCCTAAAAATGGCACTTATAAATGAAGGATTTAAAAAAGATATTTTTGAATTTTCAGAACTCAAAGAGCTTTTAAATTTTGTTTTTCAATATTTACAAAATAATAAGTGTGGGACATTATTATTCTCACCTTCCTGTTCGAGTTTTGATCAATTTAAAAATTATGAAGAGCGAGGAGATCATTTCAAAAAACTAGTAATTGAAAAATTAAAGGTTAATTAATAATGGTTTTATTTAAATATCATTAAGTTATTTTCAGGTCGGTCATCACAACCGTCTCCCCTCTAGCAAATATTCACTTTATTAGTTAGATTTTGGCTATAAATTTACTATTAACAATGAGTGAATCTAACAATTTACCTCAAGCAATAAGTCATAAAAAATTAAGTTACTTGATGCTGAAGGCACAAAAGGATTCTCATTTTTCTAATGAATTAGCAGAAATAGAAAGCCACGAAAAAAGAGAATTTGACGAGTTAATAAACAATTGGGAAGCTTCAACTAAGAAAGTAGTTATTGAGTTATCAAAAAGAAAAAAGAATTTACTAAAAGATAAATCACCAAATTCTTTAATTGCTCTTGGTGCTATGGAAGTTCACCTTAACATGGCTTTGCAAGCCTTAAATGCATTTAATAAAGGAGTTGATGATTAATAGAAATAGAAAAACTATAAGTAAGGCATTGAAAATAAAAGAAAATCTAGTTCTTTTTCAGTATCTATAGAGATATCATCATAATAATTAATTTCAAATCCCAAGCCATCTCCAGATGAGAGACATACATTTAAATTAGGGTCTTTACTTTTTAATAAAAGATTACCTTCTATTATTTGTATCCAATTATATTTATCGATTTCTAATGGCAATTTTTGTTCTTTAATAGGTTTATATTTACAACGCCATAAAGAGATATCTTGATTTATTAAAAGTTTATTTTTCCCATCTAAGTAATCAATAATGAGATTCTCTCCTATGTCATTTTTTAATGATGTTTGCTTATAGGCAGGGTTAAGATTACTTTTTTTGGGATAAATCCAAATCTGAAATAACTTACAGGATTTATTCTCTTCATTTGTCTCACTATGAGTAATACCAGTACCAGCAGAAATAACTTGAACTTCATTTTCATAAATTTTTCCTGAATTATTTAATGAGTCCCGATGAGTAATTACACCTTTTGTTACAACAGTAATTATCTCCATGTCGGAATGAGAATGCATATCAAAACCAGAATTTGGAGAAATAGTATCTTCATTTATGACTCTAATATTCCCAAAATTATCCCATTTTGGATCCCTATGCTCCCCAAAAGAAAATGAATGCATTGAATGCAGCCAATCTCTTCTTGATAAAAATCTATCATCAGATTTTCTTAGTTTAATGATATTAAAAACCATCAAAATTTAAATAGAATAGAAAAATTATAAAAAATTAGAAAAATATTTGTAAATTTTTTTTATAAATTATTCCTAAAAAAAAGTAAATATCGAATTTAAAAACTTATTTTACTCTGAGCTTTATTAGCCTTTATCAATATTTTTTTTGCTTCATCTCTTGTAGAGCATTTTTCTGCTTTTACATTTAAGTTTTTAAGTTTTTGCAGTTGCTTTGTGTTACTCATAATTTAACCTGATCTTAAATTTATCTTAACATAACTTTAATTTAATTGCCTCATAAACCTTGGCATCAAATAGTTTTTACAGCTTTCAGAATGGAATTATCGGAACAGTATAGAGGATGTATTGGATTATCTTTGATTGTTTTCTGAATTAAAAGCGGTCCAAGAGGATTATCAAAATTATTTTTCCTAATTGAGTTATATTGCATTATTTTTTTTGATATTCTTTTATTTCTATTTAGAAATTTCCCTTTGTTGCCCCAACCTAACCATAAATCACAATTTTTATTTTCAGACCAGTGTTTTAAGTTTTTATAAATATGATTATTGTTTAGATAACCAACAGGGTTTTTGTGATTAAATAGTTTTTCTGGATTACTTGAAATAAGAGCAAATAAATTGATTAATTTTACTTTGCCATAATTATTGTTTTTCGAAATTTTAATTATCTTTTTTGTTGTATTATCCAAGAAAAATGCATCTGATAATGAAGGATTTAAACCAATAAAAATAATTTCTTTTGTAGATTTAGAAATCTTATAACTTAAACTCCATCTATATTGTTTGTTCTCGCTTATTAAACAATTTCTTTCTAAAAATAAATTTTTCAACCTAACCCTACACCTCTAGCCATGAGAGTTGCAAATAAAGGTATTATTGAAAAGCCTACTAACTCGGTCGTAATGATGAGTCTAAACCTTTTAACAAGGTTCTCAGAAATTTCAGGTAATTTATTCTTACTTAATGGAATAGCCCATAAAATATATGTTGTTGTTGGGTATAAAGAAAGTAATCCTACCAAAATGTAAAGAGAAACCTTTATCCAAAACACAGGATTACCTGTATAGAAATCACCGCCTTGACCAAAATACTTAACACGCAATATACCAGTAACTAATATTGCAACCCCTGCCAAACCATAAACCACATCTGCAATTATCATTGAGATCGTCTCATTTCTATTAAGACCTACTTTGAGAGTCAATCTTTCAAACAAAAGAGAACCAAAACACAAAATAATTCCTAAATAATGAACATATGCTACCAATGCACTTTTAGCTATTTCGCCTGTTAATAAAGTTCCTAATAACATTTTCTAGTCAAAATTTATACAATACTAACCACCAAATAAAGAATTTGTTTAGAAATAGATTAATAACTTAAAAGCAAGGTATTGAATCTAAGACTCTAAATACCTTTTTTGACCATCTTCAAAAAAATCCTTTTTATTCCATACTTCGATTACATCTGGAAAATGTTTTTCCATGCAATTATCACAAACCCCATGACTAAATCTAATATCACTAATTTTCGAAAGATATTTTTCCAAATGCATCCAATCTCCCTCCTTATTTTTTACTTCTCTGCAATATGAACATACAGATAAAATCCCTTCCTGTTTATGCAAATTAGACAATGCATCTAGCAAGTTTAATGACTTTTTTCTAAGCTCTAAGAATGAAACTATTTGGCTGGATAATAATTCCATAATGTTGAATTGTTGTGTAGTTAGATTTCCTGGCTTTCTGTCTATTACACAAAGAGTTCCAAGCTTATTACCATCACTAGTTTTAAGGGGGAAACCTGCATAAAAACGAATCTTTGGGTCTCCTGTTACCAATGGATTATTTATGAATCTTTCATCTTGGAAAGCATCATGAATAATTAGTGGACTATTTTCTTTTATTGCATGGGTACAAAAAGACCAATCTCTTCTAGTTTCTGATATTTGAAGTCCAACTTTGGACTTAAACCACTGTCTATTTTTGTCAACCAAAGTCATTAAAGAAATAGGCACATTACAAGTTGCAGCCGCAATTTTTGTAATATCGTCATAACATGATTCTGGCTTTGTTCCCAAAATCCTATATTCTGCTAGAGCTTTTAATCTTCTTTCCTCATCTTCTTTTTTTGATATAAGATTCTGCATTAATCTTCACCAATTAATTAAAACTTTAAAATTAAATTTTCTACAAAAACCTTTTTCCGTCTAATACTTAATAAAAAAAAGATAAACTTATTGATTTGTTACTTATTGATTTAACTTTGAGACTGCCATCCCAGCGATCCATCCACTTGTCCAACAATGTTGAAAATTAAATCCACCTGTAATACCATCAACATCTAAAACTTCTCCTGAAAAAAATAATCCTGGGCAAATTAAGCTCTCCATAGTTTTAAAATTAACTTCATTAATTTTTACGCCTCCAGAAGTAACAAATTCCTCTCCAAATGGTCCCTTGCCCGAAATTATATATTTATCCCGCATGAGAGTATTTATCATTTTGTCTCTTTCATACGCCATTAAATCAGCCCACTTTTTCTCTTTATCAATGCCTATTTTATTTAATAAAAAAATCCATAATCTTTTTGTTAATAATGAAACCGGTCTACTATTTATTAAATTCACCTTACCTTTATTTAATCTTAAAAAATTAATTTTTTCTTTCAACTCCTCATAACTTAAAGCTGACCATTTAATGATTAGGTTGAATTTATATTTTTGGATAAAAAGTTCCCTTGCTGCAATTGATGAAAGTTTTAACACCGCTGGTCCACTAAAACCCCAATGAGTAATAAGTAAATCTCCTCTGTTTTGAAAGATCTTGTTATTTAATTTAATTTCAATATCTATACCTTTTATCGATACGCCACTACATTCATGTAAGTTTGGTTCTTTTGTAGAAAAAGTAAAAAGTGATGGTACTGGTTTAACAATACTATGGCCTAGATTTTGAGCCAATTTATACCCGCTGGGGTGACCTCCAGTAGAAAGAATAATATTTTTTGTAATTACCGTTTCTTCTTTAAGACTAAAAATTTTAAATGTATTATCTGGAGTTTTTAAAATTTCCTTCACAAAACATTTTGTTAATATCTCTACGTTTTTTGATAAAGCACTTTTTCTCAAGCACTCAATGACATCTGAAGAAGAATTTGACATTGGGAATACTCTTAGATCTTCTTCAATTTTTAATTTCAAACCTTTTTTTTCAAACCAATCAAATACATCTCCTGAAGCAAAACGATTAAATGATTCCAATAGCTGAATACCACCTCTGGGATAATTCTCAACAAGTTCATTTGGTATCCATGTTGCATTAGTAACGTTACATCTTCCCCCTCCACTAATCCTTATTTTCTCCATAAGTTTTGAAGTCCCTTCTAAAATTATTATTCTTTTGACTCCATTTTCAGCAGCAGTTATTGCCGTCATGAAACCAGCAGCACCACCTCCTACAACTGCTAAATCAAAAGGTTCCAAAAACTTATGCTGAAATATTTCCTAATCTAATAATAGCAAGGAGATTCCAAGAAAAATTATTCCAAAAAACTATAAAAAATATATAAAAAACATAATTAAATCCATAATAAATAGCTTCAATTAACTAAAGGCTTGAATTTTTTAAAAAAATCAACGCAGTCGTTATTTTTATGCTCTATTTTAATTAAATGAGTCAAATATTTTCTTACGTTAAATATTCTGAGGCCAGCTTTCCTATGACTGGGCAATACACTGCTCTTCTTTTAATTACCTCTGTTATTTGGGTTTTACTTTGGTTTGGATACAGGCAAAATAAGATAAATGATGAGATCAAGAAAAAAGAAAAAGATGAAAGAATTAAAGCAAAAGTTCAAAGAAGAAAGAAATTAGAGAGTTTATACCCTATAAGAAAAAAAACAGTTTAAAATAAATAAATTATTTTTCGAGTAAATATGAAAACAAATTATTTAAAATCTTTAATTCAGTACTTGCCAGGGATCTTGATTCTTTTTTATGTATTTTTTTTAGCATTATCTCAATTTATAAAATAAAATTTTTTAATAATTAATCGTTTTGATTGGAATCCTTTCTGCTTTTGGAGCTGCTACATCTTGGACTTATGCATGCTTTATTTGGCGAGCGCAAACTCAAAAATATCAATCAATAGATATCAATTTAATAAAAAACATAATAGCTTTTATAGTTTTTATTCCTGCTTTCATCAATATCAGTTCTGCTCCTGAATTGAAATACATATTTATACTATTACTTAGCGGAATAATAGGTATTGGTTTAGGTGATACATTCTACCTAAAGTCATTACAAACAATTGGTACAAGAAAAACTCTATCTGCAGAAACTCTTTCTCCTTTAATGGCTGCTTTGTCGGGAGAATTTTTTATTAATGAAAATTTAACACCCAAATCTTGGATTGGAATAATCATAGTATCAACTTCACTTTTCATAATTCTCAAAAAAGGGAATGATTCTAAAGAGGCAAACTACCCTTTCTCAGAAAAAAATAACTTTGGAATTTTTGCATTTCCTTTTT
>QCKZ01000026.1 GCA_003214975.1 Prochlorococcus sp. AG-412-C21 | reverse complement strand
ATTAAAATGTTTCTATTTTCAATCATT
This sequence comes from Prochlorococcus sp. AG-412-C21, assembly GCA_003214975.1. GTDB lineage: Bacteria > Cyanobacteriota > Cyanobacteriia > PCC-6307 > Cyanobiaceae > Prochlorococcus_A. The sequence goes on along the minus strand of QCKZ01000026.1, from coordinate 18,586 downwards.
TAAAAAAGTTATATATTTATTTTATGATAAAAATAATATAACTTTTTTTTTTTGTAATCTTATAAATTATTGTTAAAACACTGAAAACTTAGTCACTAGTAATTGAGTAATTTGATTATTATTAATCTACTCTCATTACAAGATTGGATGAAATATAAAAAACTAATAGAAGAAATAATACTTTGTTCCAAAAATTCCTTTAATTATAAGATTTATATTTAATGTCAAAAGAAAGCGTGCCAGATGTTCTTGTTTTGGGTGCAGGGCCTGCAGGCATGGCAATTGCATCAGCTTTAGGAAAGGAAAAATTAGATGTTGAAGTCCTTTCTCCAAATGGACCAGATGAACCTTGGCCAAACACTTATGGTATTTGGGGGGAAGAAGTTGATCAACTTGGTCTTCAGGATTTACTTGAATATAGATGGAAGAATACTGTAAGTTTTTTTGGGCATGGCGCTTTAGAAGAGCAAGACGATGAGAATAAAGCCACGGAACATTCACTAGATTATGGACTATTTGACAAGAAGAAACTCCACAATTTTTGGCTTAATGAATGCAATAAATCTTTTATTAAATGGCATCAAGGCTTTGCAGACAAAATACATTTTGAAAAATATAAAAGTACAGTCACTACAAACGATGGCAAGACTTACTCTGCAAGATTAGTAGTAGATGCAACAGGATATGACCCTGTTTTTCTTAAATTAAAATCTTGCGGTCCTTTAGCAGTCCAAACTTGTTACGGGATAGTAGGTAATTTTAGTAAACCTCCGCTTAAAAAAGGGCAGTTTGTATTAATGGACTACAGAAATGACCATCTTAATGAAGAGCAAAAAAAAGAACCGCCCACTTTTCTTTATGCCATGGATATGGGGAATGGGAAATATTTTCTTGAAGAGACATCGCTTGGTTTAGTAAATCCATTAACAATGGAAAATCTAAAAGAGAGACTGGAGAAGAGGTTATCTTATCGAAATATATCAATCACAAGTATGCAACACGAAGAACTTGGTTTATTTCTACCAATGAATATGCCAATACCAGATTTCAAACAACAAATACTTGGATATGGTGGGGCTGCATCAATGGTGCACCCTGCATCTGGATACTTAATTGGTAATCTTTTAAGGAGAGCTCCTCTTGTTGCTAAAGCAGTATCAGAAGCAATTAAAGAGAAAAATATTAGTACCTATCATATTGCTAGAAGAGGTTGGGAAACTTTATGGTCTAAAGAATTAATTAGAAAAAAATCACTATACCAATTTGGATTAGAAAAACTCATGAGGTTTGATGAAAAACTATTGAGAGAATTTTTTGGCAGTTTTTTCAAACTACCCAAAAATCAGTGGTATGGTTTTCTGACTGATACTTTATCATTAAGAGAGATTGTATATGCAATGTGCATAATGTTTATAAAGGCACCATGGAGTGTAAAGAAAGGTCTGATGATTATGCATGGTAGAGAATTTAAAATGTTGCTAAGGATAATTTTTCCAAATATATAGTTTAAAAATGAGAACTATACTAATTAGTGGAGCTAATAGAGGAATTGGACTAAGTATTGCGCATAAAGAATTAAAAGAAGGCAATAGAATTAGTGTTGGAGTAAGAGATTTAGAATCATTAAAAGGAAGCGTTATTGATCCAAACAAATGGCCAGAAGGGAGGATTATCATTAGCGAATATGATGCATTAGAAAAAATTACAGCCGAAAATTGGATAAAAAATACTGTAGATATATATGGAGGATTTGATTCATTAATAAATTGTTCTGGAGTATTATCGAAAGTTCCTTTCTTATTTAAAGATGGCGATGAAGAGGAAATTTTAAATACACTAAATATCAATTTTTTAGCAATTTGGAATTTATGTAGGCTTTCTTGGGATTATTTATGTACTTCAGACAGAGGTAGAATAATTGTTTTAGTTTCAATGAGTGGTAAAAGATCCAAAGGAGATTTAGCCGCTTATTCTTCTTCAAAGTTTGCTTTGATGGGATTATGCCAAACAATGAAAAATAAAGGTTGGGATAAAAATATAAGAATTTCTGCAATTTGCCCAAGTTGGGTTAATACTGAAATGGCCCAAAACATCTCTTCCATGGATAAATCTAAAATGACACAACCAGAAGATATTGCTCAGATATGCTCAACTATTCTGAAGCTGCCGAAACAATCAGTTCCATTTGAAATTGCCTTAAATTGTAATTATGAAATTTAGCCTAAGTTGAAGATTAAGTAAGCAATTGAGAGCATTGCAATTGCTATAAATAGGCCTTTTATTCGATTAGTTAACAATGAAAAAAGAGCTAAATCTTCAGAAAAATATCCCCCAAAACTACCTGTTATAAACAATATAACCATTGGAAGAGATGCCGCCCCAAACGAATAAGATATAACTCTTAAAAATCCAAAATTTAAATAATTCAAAAACAAGAAAGCAAAAGAAAACAATAAAAAAGATGCAAATAGAGTGATGGAAACTTCAGCCTCTAAAGTGTGAGGTAAGCTTCCCTTTAATTCAAATTGCTTTTTACATTCTCTAATCTGTCCTTTAGAAAGCTTTAAATACCCAGTCTCAGGAATTCTTTGAGACTTATATTTTCTTAGTAACCTTGCTTCAAGCGTTTCTGGCTCCTTTGTCATAATCGATATTAATAATTCATCTGGTTTTAATTTCTTAATTTTCTTATCAAGATTATCTGTTTTTCCAATTCTATAAAGATCTCCAACTCTTATGAGGTAAACATATCCCGACATTTGCGTTGTAAAATTAAAGACGAAAAATAATTTATACGTTGTAATAAAATCTGAATTAAGAAAGAATGAATTCCTAGAAATAATTGAGAAATATTTTGATAAAAATTACCTTGGTAAATATTTAAATATTATTGAAAATTGTGATCTTTCAGATCTAGAGAATATTATTAAAATTAAAAATTACTTTATTAGTAAAAAGATTTTTTTAGATGTAGTTGTTTTAAATGCAGGATTGCAATATACAGGTTCTTTCTACCCTAAAGTATCAAAACAAGGAATAGAACTGACTTTTGCAGTTAATCATCTTTCACATTTTTACTTGGTAAATCTCTTAAAAGAATTTGTTAGAGATAAAGAAGAATCTAGAATCATTATTACATCCTCAGACGTTCACGATCCCAAAAGCTCGGGTGGAAATATAGGAAGGAAAGCAGGACTAAATAATTTAGTTGATTTTAGAAAAAAAATTACCGGGAAATTTTTAAATTTTAATGCTGATGAATCTTATAAAAATAGTAAGTTATGTAATATTTTGTTTGCTAAAGAACTTGAAAGAAAATTAAAAATATCTTCTAGTAAGATTTCTGTAATTACTTGGGCTCCTGGTCTCGTAATACCAAATGATGATTCAGGTTTTTTTAGATATAGTAAAAGTTTTAATCTATTCGGATATTGGATTTTTTCTAAAGTTTCAAAAAATATTTTAGGAATTTCTGAAAGTATAGAAAATGCTGGAAAGATTCTTTCTGAGATTATCCTTGATTCAAATTTAAATAATATTGGTTACATACATTTAAGTAACAAACTTATATCTTTTAAAAAACATAAATTAGTTGAAAGTAAGGTTAGTGATGAAGCTAATAGTCCTGATTTAGCTTCAAAACTTTGGATTTTAAGTGAAGAGATTTGTGGATCATTTGGCTTTGTTACTTTCAATATTTAATGTTTGTGTTGGGAACGCGAACTCTATATTATTAACTGCGAATTCCTCAATTATTTTTAAATTTATAGATTGTTGAGCTTCCATTGCCGCAAGATAATTATTTGTTGGTATGTAATAAACAAGTTCGAAATTAAGACTGAAGTCGCCAAAATCTGTGAAATGACATCTATCAAAAGACGCATCTTTTGTCTCTTCAACTATTTTTTTAATTATTGTTGGAATCAATTTCATAAGTTTTGGAGAAGTTTCATAAACAACTCCTAATTTATGCACTAACCTCCTTTTTTCCATTTGTGCATAATTTGAAATTATCCCATTTGTTAGGGCGCTGTTGCTCATTACTATTACTTCTCCATTAATACTTCTTATCCTTGAGGATCTTACTCCCACCCTCTCCACCATTCCAAGGACTCCATCAGATTTTATAAACTCACCTTTTTGAAAAGGTTTATCAAGCAAAATTGTTATGTATTCAAAAAACTCCTGAACTGGATCTTTCAAAGCTAATCCTGCTCCAATACCACCTGCACTTAGTAAAGCCCAAATAGCAGTCATTTGAACACCTATATTTTGTAAGAAAAATATTGAACCAATAGTCCATGTTAATGCTTTTATAAGAGGAGTTAGTGAAGATATCATTGAACTGATTGAGGAATCATTAATTTTTGATGTCGATTCAGTTAAAGATCTAATTAAAACTTTGTTGAGTGCTTTTATAATGATTATCAATATGAATAATTTCTTAATATTCAATAAGACAGAGATAAAAGTTATTTCATCCGCGAAAAAATAGTCAATTGAAAAATAAAATGAGAGAAGGAAACCTATAGGTTTTATAATTCCAGCAATAACCTCAAAAATAAAATCATCGAAATTTGTTTTTGTCCTTTTGGAGATCTTTTTAAAAAATATTTTTGAAAGTTTTGAAATTATTATCGACAATAAAATTCCAATAAAAAAAATAGATAGTGTAAGAAGGAAGTTTTCAGTAACTAATTTCATATTCAAATAAACGCTAAAAATTTATCTCTAATAAAATTTTAAATTATCTCTAAACAAGAAACCAGTCTAAATTTTCTTTAACTCGTTATTATTTTTCTAATTTCTTTAAATTCTTTTCTATCCGCAGTTTTGCATAATTCAAAAATTATTGATTCAGTAGTTGTTAAGATCGCCCCCTTCTGAATCATTCTTTGTAAGGCCACTTCATGATCTGACCTATTTCGACTGCTCATAGCATCTGATATGAGAATAACTTCAAATCCTTTTTGTAGACAATCTAATACTGTTTGTTGAATACAAATATGCGTTTCTAAACCACAGAATATCAAATTTGTAATTTTCTTATTTTTAAGTTCTTTTATAAATTCTTGTATTTTAGCTAAGCTGAATTCCATCTTTTCGATTTTTTTAAATCCGTCTTTGGGCAATAATTCAGGGATCGTTGCACCCAATTTGAGTGGGTTCTGTTCAGATACATATATGTTTTCTTCTAAAATTTGGTAAGCATTTATTAGCTTTTTGATGTTTTTGATTATTAAATCCTTATTAAAAATTGGTCTTATTATTTTTTCCTGAATATCAATAATTAGCAAGGCGTTTACTTTCGGTGATGGTTTATCAGAAGAGTTTTTATGATCCTTCATCATTTCTATATAAAGATATATTCAACATAATATTTTGGAGAACTTTAGTAAACATTTAAATCAAAAAGTTGTTTTACTCTCATCTGGAGTTATTATTGAGAATAGCCATAAGTTAATTTTTGTCATTATCCTCTCAATACAAGATAATTACATCTCCTCTTAGCGATGGTCTACATAAGGATGGGAAGAGGTTAACTCCTCAGAGGCTTAAGGTTCTAAATTTATTTGAAAATATAGGTTCTGGAAACCATTTAAGCGCTGAAGAAGTTCATGAAAACTTAGTCAAATCAAGTTCTAAAGTTTCACTCGCAACAATTTATAGAACTTTAAGACTTTTAGTCCAAATGGGTCTTCTACATGAATTAGAACTTAGTGAGGGCGGCCATAGATACGAATTACTTAGTAACGATACTCCTGATCATCATCACTTGATTTGTATTAGGTGTGGAAGAACAGAAGAATTTGAAAATGATCAGGTTTTAGAAGCAGGTAAAGTTGCAGCAAAAGTTAATGGATTTAAACTAATTGAATCATCTTTAAATGTAAGAGCTATATGTCCAAATTGTATTTAGCTGATTTCAAGTTAATGTTCCTCCACAACTTGATCCTGCACCTGCAGTGCAGGCAAAACAATGTTCTTTTACCGCCACATCGTAGTTAAAAGTAAATGATTCTTCCAATAAATCATAAAGTGTCTTTGGTCCTTTATTTTTTCTGAAATTTATCTGTTGGTTAAAGTCACAATCATAAATTTCTCCTAGCCAATTTACACTAATAGTCTTTTTGCACATAAGATTTTCTAAATTTTTTTCATTAAAATTTTCTTTTAGTAATTTGTAATAAGTATTTAGTTTCCCTTCTCTTCTTAGAGATTCTTCATATCTATTTATTGGCATATTAGTTATTGTGTATAAACTATTAAAAAAAATATTATATTTTTCGAATAGTATTTTTTTATAATCCTTTTCCAATGTTTCCTGAGAAGGAGGAAGAATTGGGTTTACAGGATTGTAAACAAGATTTAGTTGCAATCCATTTTCTTTCTTTCCATAGCCTAGATCATTAAGAATTTTTATAGCATTAATACTTTTTTCAAAAACCCCAATACCTCTTTGAAACTCAACATTATCTTTTTCGTAACATGGTAGCGAAGCAGTAACTATTACTCTATTCTTTGCAAGAAATTGAGGAAGATCTTCATAACCTTCTTCAAAGAAAATTGTTAAATTGCATCTATCAATAATATTAACTTGTTTTGTGCTTAAACTAGTTATTAGGTTTTTAAATTCTGGGTGAAGTTCTGGCGCGCCACCTGTTATGTCTAAAGTCTTGATTTTGTACTTATCAATTATTTTTGGAATAAGAGATATTATTTCATTGGACATCTTTTCAGTTCTTAAAGGACTTGAATTTACATGACAATGCTTACAAGCCTGATTACATTTGTAACCTATATTAATTTGCAATGTTTCTATAGGTTCTTTATTTATTGATGGAAAATTTTCTTTCATAAATCTATATATTTATAAATTGTCATTCAGAAATTAAATAGTCAACTATTTTTTTTGAATTTTGATCTCTTATTAGCAAGTTCAATAAACCAACTTATATATTCTTTGGGACCATTTTGAAAAATCATATCAAACTTTAAATTGTCATAAGAATCACTGATCCCTGTTAAACCAGTTTTTTTTGTAGAAGGTCTTTCAACTTCACCAGAACTACTATCTACAAAAATTATTTTATTATTAATACCAAATTCATTACCTAATATTTGTATAAATTCTAAAAAAGATCTGTCACTTCCTCCTCTTAAATAACTCATCTCACCGTTATTTTTTTTTGATGTTATTGTGTCACCAACTCCTACAATCAAAGGCATATCATCTATTTTAATAGTTCTTTTGCATAAATTAATTTTTTCCGTAATAGAATTTGGAGAGTCTCTAAAATTAAAATTACTTCCAAAAGGAGATTTACCAGTTTTATCCGAAATAAATTTATTTAAAAGAAATAAAACTCCAGAATCTTTAACTGCTCCTTTAATAAGTAATTGTATGTCTGTTGATCCAATATCATCTTTAGAAGAAAGTTTAATTGTTTCCATACCATTTTTATTTCCTAAATTTGGAGAAATATGAAGGAAAAATGAGTTTTTGAGGCCTTCGGATTCAGCTTTGAAGATGATTTCATTCATCATTTTTTCAAAACTAGTTTGAATAAGCTTTCTTTTGTCAGAATCATTGTGAACTAAATCAAATAGACTATTGAAATTAATCGTAGGCGAGAAGCGTGTTTCGCATATTGATTTTACTGCGTGAAAATTGATATCTTCTTGGCTAAGTTCAGGAAAAATATTCTTAACTATAAAATTAAATTTTGGTCTTATTAAACTAGGTACTTTAGATAAAAAATTTAGTTCTTCTTTTGACACTCCTTCAAAACTTATTTTACCATTATTTTCTTGATACTCTACTCCACAGGCTGCTAAACCTCTTAAATATAGTTCTTTGCTTTTAGGCTCAGTAGTACTCCTTAAACTCCTTTCTATTATTCTATTAACCCCTCTTGGACCTTCATGTTCCCCGCAAGTTAATACAAAGAATTCTTCGGCAAATTCTTTTACTGCATAGATATATTTTGATTCTAACTCTCTAGTCATTGGATCTTTAACTAAAGGGATACAAACTCCGTCAATGTCTTGAATAATTAAGATATTTTTAGAAGAAATTAATTGTTTTTGTACTTTTAAATTACTTGCCATATATTCCATATTTATATTTATTTCTCTTTTAATTTAATTTTCATTTTTAATAGAAATTATAAATTAAAAAATTCAATATTTACAATAAATAATTTGCTATGGTCAAGAATTGCTTTAATGTAGAAAAATGTTGGTATGGATGAGAAATTAAAAAATTATCAAGAATTTCCAAAAATGAAGAATAATTTTATAGAAAACATAAATGATGAAAAATATTTTTATTCATTGATTGAAGATATAGAGAACAGTAAAGTTGGATTCTACAGTGTTGGTTTATATCCTGCATCATTAGCATACAACTGTGCCATGCATGGAAAGTCAAATAATATTCTTTTAGCTCCTAGAGAAGATAGAGATTTATTAGGCGCTTTCTCAAATGATGTCCTTTCTGATATGGATAATGAGACTATAGACAAGATTAAGAGAATGGGACATTATTCTTCAGAGGGAATAAGAAAGTCTTTTGATCTAAAAGATCTTCTATTGGAATGTGAGATAGTTATTCTTGCTGCAAACAGTAATCACATACAAGATGATGTAAAAAATGCTTTAGAACTCAGAAAAACTTTAAAAAGAGAAAATGTGGTTCTTGGCTGTCTTGTGGGTTCTTTTTGCATTGATAATAAAAATAAAACCCCTTTTATTCTCTGTAATAAATATCCAAATTTAGCTTTTTTTACAGGATTTCATCGTCACGGAGCTTTACGAAATCCTAATGATAGTTTTACTGCAAATTTTTGCCATCCTGATTCCCTAACTGCTTTAATAGGAGCTCGCATTTTGAATCAATTGTCGCCAAAAATTCAAGTTTCTCCTGGAGTTCATAATATTGAATGTCAATATATAAAATCAATAAAAAATATCTCATCTATATTTGCAGGTTTTGTAAATAACTTTCATTCCGATAAGCCAGGAATGCTACCTACCATTAATACGATTTTGTTAACTCAATGTTTGGATCAGGCCGCATCATTATCATTACAAGTTAGAAAAGAAAATAAATTAGACAATAAATATCTTTCATTAAAAGAACTTGGTTATGGTGAAGAAATAATTAGTGCAAATGAAATAATTAATGATAAATTTTGTGAAAAAGGAGATTATACTTTTTCTCAATTAAATGCGGTTAAGGCTGACGTCTTAGGGAGTATGACTCTACCAACTAAAGGAAAACCAACAAGGAATTTTCAGGCAGGACAAGTTTTATCAGATATGCTTTTGCAACTCAACAGATGTCCAAAAGATGTCTCGGAATTTATAAATTGGTGTGATAAATATTCTCTCAGTCAAGGAGGTTTAGAAGGTCTGAAATCCTTAAAATTTTGGCCAGAAATTTATAAAGAATTCAAAATCAAAAATAATAATTGTTCAATGATTAATCTGATTTATTTATGCTTTAATGCTAATTCAGAAGAAAAAAAAGAAATTTATAAGGTTTTAATTAGTTCAGAAGAAATTACTAATTTTTGCCAAGAATCCGTGAAATCTGAATTATCTTTAGAACTAAACGAAAAATTAAAAGGAGATTATCTTTTTAATGATATTGAAATCATTTACAAGAAATTGTTTATTGACAAAGAGGAAAAAGATCTTAAAAAAAATGATTTTAGTAATCAAATTTCTAAGAAAAATCCAAGTTATATCAATGTATTGAAAATTATTAATAATTATTTTAAAAATTGATAATTTATTTAATTTGCTAAAAAGCTAAGCTCTTCATTTATTTACTAATTTTGATCGCGGGGGTAGAATTATTAAGGTTTTAAAAGGTTTTTTTTGAAAAAGGAATTATCACATCGTTCTCATGAACTGAAAGCTCTTGGATGGAATCAAGAAGACTTAACAAGATACGAAGATTTATGGGACTACAGTCAAAGATGGGGATTAATAAATTTAGAAAGAGAAGACAGACAGTTTTTGAAGAAAGCAGAAAAGTTGCTACCAAAGATCCAAAATAAAAAGATATCCGTCAAAAAAACTATTGAAGAAAAATCATATTATTTATGGTTAAATTTTTACCTCGGTGAAATTAATATTTTTATTAATTCTAATCTTCCAAAAAATAAACATGGTGTTTGGACACTCTTAATTGAAGAGGAAATAAAACTTCTTAAGGAATTGCAACCAGTTATGAGTCTTACAGATACTTTAAAAGCCAAGAATATATTCGAAATTAGAAAAGAACTCATAAATAAAGCTTTTAGCGAATTTGACGCTAAAAATAACGATAAGTGTTTCAATTTTGATGAGGCTCTAAACAACTCTGAAAAAGATGTTGGTAAGAATTGGAAATCAATTACTGAAAAAGATCCTGAGGCTAATAAAACTTTCCCAATAATTGATTCTGCAAATATTGATAAATTCAGATCTGCGATAAAAGAGGATTTGAGTTTATATATGAAAGATAATTACCCTTCATTAAAAAAGGATTTATAAATATTTATCTTTTTTTTGTTTTTTTTTTGGACTTTTTTAAGTTAAATAGATAATAGGATTATTTAAAAATTTTGAGCAACCAAAAGTTCGAGACTCTTCAGTTACATGCAGGCCAAGTACCTGATCCAACTACAAATTCTAGAGCAGTACCTATTTATCAAACTAGTTCTTATGTCTTCGATAATGCAGAGCATGGAGCGAATCTTTTTGGATTAAAAGAATTTGGAAATATTTATACTCGACTTATGAACCCCACCACAGATGTCTTCGAAAAAAGGATGGCAGCTTTAGAAGGAGGTATGGCAGCACTTGCAACATCCTCAGGTCAAGCTGCTCAATTCTTGGCAATCGTGAACTGCATGACAGCAGGAGACAATTTTGTCTCTACATCTTTTCTTTATGGTGGGACCTACAATCAATTTAAAGTACAATTTCCAAGATTAGGAATAGAAGTTAAATTTGCTGATGGTGATAGTGTCGATAGTTTTAGAAATAAAATTGATGACAAAACCAAAGCAATATATGTCGAATCAATGGGAAATCCTCGGTTCAACATTCCAGATTTTGAAGGCCTCTCTGCTTTGGCTAAGGAAAATGGAATTCCTTTAATAGTGGATAATACCCTTGGTGCTGGTGGTGCTTTAATAAGACCAATTGATTTTGGAGCCGATGTCGTTGTTGAAAGTGCAACGAAATGGATCGGTGGACATGGAACTAGTATCGGAGGGGTTATTGTTGATGCTGGAACCTTTGATTGGGGAAATGGTAAATTCCCTCTAATGAGTGAGCCAAGCGCTGCTTATCATGGGCTAGTTCATTGGGACGCTTTTGGTTTCGGTAGTGATATCTGCAAATCTTTGGGAGTGCCTGATAATAGAAATATAGCTTTTGCGTTAAGAGCAAGACTTGAATGCCTAAGAGACTGGGGATCAGCTCAAAGTCCTTTTAATTCTTTCTTGTTATTGCAGGGGTTGGAAACTTTAAGTTTAAGGATAGAAAGACAAACTTCTAATGCTCTTGAATTAGCAAAATGGTTAGATTCTAATTCTTATGTAAGTAGTGTTAATTATCCTGGCCTAGAATCTGATCCATATTACTCAAGTGCCAAAAAATATACTACTGGAAGGGGAATGGGTTGCATGCTTATGTTCTCCCTAAATGGAGGTTATGAAAATGCAGTTAAATTTATTGATTCCTTAAAATTAGCGAGTCACCTTGCTAATGTAGGTGATTCAAAAACTTTAGTAATTCATCCGGCTTCAACAACTCACCAGCAATTATCTGAAGAAGAACAATTATCTGCAGGAGTTACTCCAACGATGGTAAGAGTTTCTGTAGGAATTGAGCATATTGATGATATAAAAGAAGATTTCGAACAAGCACTTTCACAAATTACATAGTAAAGGTGATTTATTGGCTTTAATAATTCCTAGCAACTATCACAAGATAAGTGATGTTGAGAAAAATCATATATCTTGGATCGAACCAGAATTGGCAAAAAGACAAGATATACGTCCTCTTAGGATTGGTATTTTGAATATCATGCCTCTTGGCAAGCAGTATGAATTTAACTTACTACATCCACTTGGTTTATCTCCTCTTCAAATTGAGCCAGTTTGGATAAAGCTTAAAACTCACTCTTATAAAACATGGGATCTTAATCATCTAAATAATCTATACATAACTTGGGAAGAAGCAAATAATCCAGAACCGTTAGATGGAATCATTATTACTGGAGCACCTATTGAGCACCTAGCCTTTGAGGATGTTAAGTATTGGGATGAATTTGTGAAAATTGTAGATGAAGCCAGAAATTCTTGTGCGAGTACTCTTGGATTATGTTGGGCTGGCTTTGCACTGGCTTATTTGGCAGGGGTTGATAAGAAAGTTTTTGATAGGAAATTATTTGGGGTATTCCCTTTAAAAAGTCTTGTTCCTGGACATCCTTTGATGGGTACACAAGATGATGAATTTATTTGTCCTCAAAGTAGATTTGCAGGATTACCAGATTTGGAGATGGAGAAGGCCCAAAAAGAAGGGAAATTGAATTTGTTGGCTTATGGAGAAAACGTTGGGTACACAATATTTGAATCTAAAGATCAAAAACAACTTATGCATTTAGGTCATCCTGAATATACAGTGCATAGAATTATTAGTGAAATTGAAAGAGACAAAGAAAAGGGAGATGTTCCTCCTCCCGAAAATTTTGATCTAAATAGTTCAAAAACTGCTTGGAGATCTCATAGGAATTTGCTTTTCCAGCAATGGCTTTGGTTTTGTTATCAACAAGTTAGTCTTAATTAACTTTTTTAATGAGCGCTTTCTATACCACCTAGTCTCTCAAATAAGTTAAGGCTTTCTTTATTTAATCCTACAATTTCAACTTTAGAACCGCCATTCTGGAATTTTCTAATAATTTGCTCAAGAGCAACAACGCCACTTTGATCCCAAATATGAGCTAAAGACATATCAATTACAATATTTTCTGGATGTTCATGAATATAAAATCCTTGTAAAAAATAAATTTTACTTACAAAAAATAATTGTCCTTTTACTTTGTAAGTAGTTAAACTGTTTTCTTTCACTCTTGAGACAGTTATAACTTTTGCGACTTTTCTGCTGAAAAGAATTGCAGCTAATGCTACTCCTGCAATAACTCCAAGTGCAAGATTATGAGGTTTTGTAAGCATAGTAACTGCAAAAGTCATAAGCATGACTGCAGTATCGCTTTTAGGTATCTTTCTAATATTTTTTAATCCATTTATATCTGCCGTACTTATTGCGATCGTTATCATGATTGCTACTAAAGCAGCCATTGGTATTGCCCCAATCCAAGACTTCAAGAGGATGATCATAATTAGGAGAGATATACCTGAGGAGAGGGTTGATAATCTTGATTTGCCACCATTTTCAGTATTCATTACAGATTGCCCAACTAAGGCACATCCTGCCATTCCACCAAATAAAGATGCCACAATATTTGCGATTCCCTGTCCTCTTGCTTCTTTATTTTTATTAGAACTTGTATCAGTTACATCGTCTAAAATGTCTTGAGTTAAAAAGGTTTCCATTAAACCCACAAGAGATATTGCAAGTGAGGTCGGTAATATTATCCCTAATGTTTCAAGACTAAAAGGTACTTTCCCATTTTCTATTGATCCAAAAGGCAGAGAAATACTTGGTAATCCATCAGGTAATTTACCCAAATCGCTAACTGTTGGGACATCTAGATTAAAGAATATGCTTAAAAGAGTAATTACTACTATTGCGATAAGTTGAGATGGGACTACTTTTGTGATTTTTGGAAGCCCATAGATAATTACTAATCCTAGGATTACAAGGATCCAAACTACTGGAATCTGAGAGTTAACTGGATATTGACTTAAAGTTTGTTCAACTAATCCTTTTGATTGTTTAATACCTATTCCTAACTGAGGTAGTTGTGCTTGAAATATTAAAAGTGCCAGTGCATTTACAAATCCACTTAATACTCCAGTTGGGACGAATCGCATTTGGTAGGCAAGTCTTAAATATCCCCAAAGAATTTGGAGAATTCCAGTTAATATTCCAGCTGCAATAAGATATGGGACTCCTAATCCAGGAGCTTGTGATTCTCCATAAGCAACAAGTCCAGTCATTAAAAGAGCTGTTGAACCTGTGGCTGAAGTGATCATCCCCCTTCTTCCTCCAACTATTGCAATTGTTATAGATAAGCAAAATGCACCAAAAAGGCCAACTTTAGGATCTACACCAGCTATACCTGAAAAAGCAATTGCTTCTGGGATCATTGCAAAAGCAACAACTAAGCCAGAGAGAATATTTGACTTTGGATCATCTAACCAATTTTTAGATAAATATCTTGAGAAATTTGACATTGTAAGTTTCTTTATAATTAAGAAGTTACCTCATAAAGGAGGCAAAATACCTTGTGGGTCAAAAATATTCTTTAATATTTTTAATTCATTCATTCTATTTCCAAAAGCCAATGTAAGTTCTTCCTCATGAGAATCTAAATGATTATGTAATTGCGCTAAGTGAATATTTGGATAAAACCTTTTTAGGTTATTCCACGATTTATAAATCCAGTCCAAAGCGACTTCTTTTTCTTGAAGATCATTTTTTTTCCATGATGCATATATCCATGGTTTCCAGGTACTTTTTCTATGCACAAAAAAGCTTGAGCCATGATTTAACTTTTTGGTTTTGCAACCTAGTTGTTGAGAAGCAACATAACAGGAATTATTAGGTTTATTGTCCATTATTTCATTAAGACATTTTATAAAAATTGGGATATCATTTTTTAAATCTGCTCCAAGAAGACTAATTACCTCAGAATGGTTATTTGCGTTAAGCTCATATAAATTCAATTCCTTTGGGAAGAAATTTATTTTGTTAAAGTCCTCATGAAATTTTTTTTCTAGAGCAGGATATTTGTCTAGAAGCATTAAGTATTCTTCTGTTTTTTTATCCTCTAAATTATTTTTGAGTTCAGCAATAATATATATGTAAATTTTTTGGGCATAAATCCATTGAAGACTAATATTTTCTGGAAATTCCTCTGATAGTTGTATTATTTCTGAAAGTTCATTTAGATTTACAAATCCTTCAATTACCTTGATTGAATTAGATTGGATAGTCTTAAGTTCTATTTCGGTAATAATTGAGAAGAAGGGTGCTGCGCCTTTAATTGCTTCCCAAATCAATTGTTTTTCTGGATTTATTTGATTTTTTTTTAAAGAGATAAATGTGCCATTACCCAAAAAACCTTTTATTGATTCAATATTATCAATTGCTAATCCGTAGGCTCTACTAAGTGGGCTTACTCCACCAGTAAGTATATAGCCTGCTCCAGGAAGTTTAGAAAGTCCAATTGGAAAACTTCGATTATGTTTTTGTAAATGATTTACTAGATCCCCCATTATTACTCCACCTCCAATTGTTACTAAATTGCTTTCTTTATCTAGGTGAATTTTGCTGTAATTTTTTCTTAGATCAAGAGTTGTAAAATCATTTTTAGCACAGCTAGAGGTAGTTCCTCCACTACATACGCAAAGGTGCTCGAATTTTTCCTTAGAATAATTATTTTCATTAAATAAGGAATCATCCACGTCATAAATTAATTTCTTTAACTTTGCGTCCTTTGAGTTAATATTTGGAATTTCAAGCAAGTTATTATTTTTTTTCACTACATAATATTGTTCTTTACTATTATGGTATAAGTAATAACTTAATTTTGGATAATTTGGATTCGAAGTTAAATAATCAAGTCGCTATTCTTATCTGTGGACATGGGAGTAGAAATAAACTAGCCATTAATGAATTTCAAGAACTAACTAAACTCATTCAAAAAAGACATCCAAACATTTTAGTTGAATATGGGTTCTTGGAATTTGCTAAACCCTCACTTGTTGATGCTCTAGACAAGTTAAAAGATCATTCTATAAAAAAAGTAATTGCAATACCCGCAATGCTTTTCGCTGCTGGCCATGTGAAAAATGATATACCAAGCTTGCTTATGAATTATTCAAGTAAAACAGGTATTGAAATAATTTATGGAAGAGAATTAGGTATTAATAATTTAATGATTAGTGCAGCTTGTGAAAGAGTAAAAGATGTATTTAAACAAAATAATACTCTCAAACCTGAAGAATCATTATTAGTTGTTGTTGGTAGAGGCTCTTCTGACCCAGATGCGAATTCCAATGTTTCAAAAATTACGAGAATGATCGTAGAGGGTATTGGTTTAGGGTGGGGGGAAACAGTTTTTTCTGGAGTAACTTTTCCTCTTGTTGAACCTGGCTTGAAAAATGTTGTGAGACTTGGTTATAAAAATATAATTATTTTCCCTTATTTCCTTTTCTCAGGTGTGCTTGTCACAAGAATAAAAAGACAAAGTGATTTAGTTGCGATTAATAATCCACATATTTCATTTATACATGCAAAATATCTTTCATCACAGTCTTATGTTGTCGACACTTTTGTAGAAAGGATTGATGAGATTCTTAATAACGAGGGTAAGAACTTTATGAATTGCTCCACTTGTAAATATAGATCAAATTTATTTGGCTTTGAAAAAGAAGTTGGAATGGTACAAGAAAGTCATCATGACCATATAGAGGGTTTAGGTATTAGCTGTGATTTATGTGATCCTGAATGTAATGGTGCTTGTGAAATACAAAATCAAATCCCAACTCATAACCAAGAAAAATCAAATTTACCAGAAAGTGGATACTTGGAACATGAACATGTGGAGGCTGATCAACATGAACACCACCACCATAGTATTTATCCAAATTCAAAACACCCTTTAGGACCTGTCACGCTTCGCTTGCCTAATGAAGATCAAATCTTAAGAAAATCCATTGAAAATAACTGAATCATCTGTCTCTTTCTCGACCAAGTCTTAATAGACTCAGTATATATAAGTATTCTTAATATAAAATCTTGAAAGTATTTTGAACTGGATTTTCCACAATATATAGGTCGTTTTCCACGTCCAAATCCACATTGGATTAGAAATACCAGTATTTTTCACAAAAAACAGGACTTCAACATTATTGTTGACTTTTTTTTTTCCTTTTATCAATTTCCTTATTTAAAAAGTATATTTTTAAAAATTTAATTTATAACATGAGTCTCATATGATAATCTAAAAAGTTATCTGATGAATTTTTTTTGACATTTAGAAAAAAAAACATAATTATAGTTGTGTAGAAAAATAAGTTTATGGATCAAATCAGCCAAACAAATTTATCCGACGTGAATAACAAGGAATGCTCTTCAAATAAAGTCTCTTTAGAAACAGAGCTTTCAGAAACTCTATATAACACTATGAAAGATTTCGTATTAAGTAACCCAACTTGGGATCAATATAAGCTTATAAATTCAGCATTAGCTACTTTTCTGGTTCAAAACGGATGTACTGATAATTCTGTCTCAGAGATTTATTTAAATCAATTATTTAATCCTTCTAAATCTTTTTAATATTTAGGCAGGCTCTCCTACACAAAGCCATCATTGTAAGTGTAGGGCTTTGCCAAGATGAAGTTGGCCAGCATGCTCCATCGAGCACAAGTACATTCTTGCATCTCCATATTCTATTAAATTTATCAACTACGCTATTTTCTTCATTAGTTCCCATTGGCGCGCCTCCTACTTCATGTATGTAATATCCTGGGGGAGGGGGACCATCTGAAAGTGCGATCAAGTTTTTTGTAAGTAAACTACCTAATGGGATATTAATTAGTTCATCAATATTTTTTATTTCTCCATTTGCAGCTTCTATAGATTTTCGTATTGTCTTTTCCATATGCTTTGCCATGCTTAACTCATTTTTGCTCCATTCGAATTCAATATAGGGAATTGGGATACCCCATTCATCTGTTTTTCTTGAGAGAGAAACTGAGTTTTTCTCTCTAGGAAGGACTTCACCATGGGCGATAAGAAAGCCAATGGATGTGTTTGTGTCTTTTTGCAAAAATTTAGGTATCCCTAATCTGTCAATTGCCCCCCAGATTCCATAACCTCTATTGAAACTTATGCCGTCAATTTTTGGTAAATTTGAACCAAATGGAATAAAGAAGCTGCCGGCGCCAGAAAGATCGGGAGGCTTATCTAATGGTTTTCCTGAATTTTTTATTTTTGGAACTGAAAAAAATCTACAGATAGATATATGGTCCATGAGGTATTTACCTAATTTTCCAGAATTATCTTTAAAACCTGAGGAATTTGATTTATATTCTGAGTTCAGTAGTATTCTGAGAGTTGAAATTGTTGATGCGCAAAGAAGGATTAAATCACAATTTAATTCTTTTTTGCATCCATTATCTAGGTTTATGATCGTAAGTTTTGATGCAAGCTCTGTTATCTTGTTAATCTCAAAAGACTCCACTAGGTGATTTGAGATTATTTGTACATTCCCAGTATCTAAAGCTTTTTTTAAAGTACTTCCAACACTGGAGGACTTGGGCCATTTTTTATCTTTTACTGAGGAATTACGGTCAAATCCTCTTGATTGGATGAATGGATAGTTTAATTT